>PYER01000025.1 GCA_003017855.1 filamentous cyanobacterium CCT1 | reverse complement strand
CGTTTCAAGATGGGTGCTCATAGGTGGTAGTGCTTTGCAATTTCACGTCACTACCACTTTCCTAGCTTTGGCTCACCCTATTTGAACAAACTCCAGACTCTACTGATAGTGCTTTAATCATTGACGCAATGGATTTGCTCTACACAGGTAATTTTGATGGATTTTGTCTTGTATCTAGCGATAGTGATTTTACCCGCCTAGCTGGTCGCCTTCGAGAAGCAGGCTTAGTGTTTTATGGATTTGGCGAGGAAAAAACACCTGACCCCTTTGTTAGTGCCTGCGACAAATTTATATACCTTGAAATTCTAGAGCACTCAAACAGCACTAAGAAAACACAAAATTCAAAAAAACTTGATTCAGAAGCTGACAAATTGATCGACAAAGACACAGCAAATAAAGAACCACTTATCAGACTTTTAAAGAAAGCCTATGAAGCTGTATCTGGAGAAGATGGGTGGGCCAACCTAGGAAGTTTTGGGGCACAATTGAATAAACTATCTCCATCTTTTGATTCTAGAAACTATGGATATAAAAAGCTAGGTGAATTAATTCGTTCAACAAATATATTTGGAATTCGAGAAACCCCGCATGATAACAACCCAATGGTTAAAGAATTGCATATCCGCCTGAAAGATTCTCTTTAGAGAGAGGCATAGAGTGAGTAAATTTAAGCCTATTCCTACCTTATCTGACTACCCCTGGCGCATCAGCTACGCCAGCGACACCAGCAACCCCGTCGCCGACTTCTACATCCCCGCCCTCGAACGCTCCACCCAATACGATCGCAAGTCCGGCTTCTTCAACAGCGCCATCCTCAGCCAGGTCGCCGGAGGGCTGGGAGCCTTCCTCCACAACGAGGGCCGCATCCGGCTGATCATGAGCTGCCACCTCAGTAAAACCGACCTCCAGGCCATCCAGCAGGGCTATACCCTCCGCGAGGCCGTCGCCGCCCGCCTCGATGCCAACCTTACCCCACCCACCAACTTTGCACAGCTCAAGCGCCTCGAAATCCTTAGCTGGCTGATTCAGAGCGATCGCCTCGATATCCGCATCGCCATCCCCCTGCGCCACGACGGACAACCCCTCGACCCCGACGAGGCTATCAACACCCACTACATCTATCACGAGAAAGTCTGCCTCTTCACCGACGCCGACGGCAACCAAATTGCCACCACCGGCTCCAACAACGAGTCCAGCGGCGGCTGGAACTTCAACGTCGAATCGTTCCATGTCTTCTGCTCCTGGGAGGGCGATCGCGACCTGGCCCGCGTGCAGGAAGAAACCCTGCGCTTCGAGCAGCACTGGCACAACCAAATCCCCAGCGTCCGCGTCTTTGAGGTGCCCGAAGCCGTCAAGCGCAAGCTGATCCGCTACGCCCCACCCCAAAAGCCGACCTGGAATACCGACGACGAATTTAACCAGCGCCCCCTCACCAAGCATGAGCGAGAACAGTTAGCCATCCCTGACCCAG
This sequence comes from filamentous cyanobacterium CCT1, assembly GCA_003017855.1. Classification (GTDB taxonomy): domain Bacteria; phylum Cyanobacteriota; class Cyanobacteriia; order Phormidesmidales; family Phormidesmidaceae; genus Nodosilinea. The sequence goes on along the minus strand of PYER01000025.1, from coordinate 40,001 downwards.
AGCTTGCTAAGGAAGAAGAGCTAGAGGCCCAGATCGATGAGGCCACTCTGGATAAGGAACGGGAGATGTTTCGGGCGATCGCCAACGTCCACCAAGACCTCGGCTGCCTCAGCGCTTGCCTCAGCTCCATCCCCATCCAGCCTTGGCCCCACCAGATCAAAATCCTCAAACGCGCCGCCGCTGAATTTCCCCGCAGTTTCCTGATCGCCGATGAAGTGGGCCTGGGCAAAACCATCGAGACCGGGCTGATCCTCCGCTATCTGCTGGTCTCCCAAACGGTCAAGCGTGTCCTCGTGCTGGCCCCCGCCAGCGTCCAACCCCAGTGGCACGAAGAACTGCGTGAAAAGTTCAACCTCCACTTCTGGAGCTACACCCAGGGCGAATTCAAAGCTCCTTACGGCCACACCACCCAGCCCACCGGCAACCCCTGGAATACCCAAAACCTCATCCTCGCCTCTAGCCACCTGGTGCGCCGCCGCGAGCGCATGCAAGAACTGCTCGATGCCAAACCTTGGGATTTGGTCATTCTCGACGAGGCCCACCATGCCCGCCGCAAATCGCCCCAGGCCCGCAAAGACACCCCCAACCGCCTGCTGCAACTGCTGGAGCAGCTGCGCGACAAAACCAAAGCGCTGATTTTGCTCTCGGCCACCCCGATGCAAATTGACCCCATCGAAGTCTTTGACCTGCTGCATGTGCTGGGGCTAGAGGGCCACTGGGCCTACGGCGATACCTTCTGCGACTATTTCTCATCGCTGGACAGCAAACCCGATCGCCACTTGCTTAACTTTTGGCAAACGATGTCTGCCGACTACTTTGCCCGTGGCGGCCAGCCCTGCCCTCGGCTCCAGCAGCACCTCAATCAGCAAGACCGAATGCTGGCCAGTCAAGTCGAAGATGTATGGCGAGGCCGCATCAAAATCATCAACGAGCGCCCCTACCTGCAAGACGAGGCCTTTATCGCCGCCTCTCTCCAATTCCTCTCCACCAACACACCCCTCAAAGACATGATGTTTCGCCACACACGGGACACCCTACGGGAGTACTACCGCCTCGGCCTGCTGGAAAAGGACGTGCCCCGCCGTGAGGTGTGCGACAACGCCATTACCCTAGAGCCCACCCGCGAAGCCGACCTCTACCGCCAAGTCAGCGACTACGTGCGCCACTTCTACCGCCTGGCCCAAAAGGAGCAGCGCAAAGCCCTGGGATTCTTGATGACCCTATACCGCAAGCGGTTGACCAGCTCCTTCTACGCCATTCAGCAATCCCTCCAGCGGCGGCTCGACTCCCTGCTCACCCAGCAGGGCAGCGGCCTCACCGCCGATGACCTGGCGGATCTGGACGATGCCGATGATGCGGTGATCGAAGGGCTAGAGGGCTACCTGGAGCCCGTAGACCCCCAGGAAATTGAGCACCTAGAAGCTCTGCTGCGGCAGTTTGAGAATACTGGAGAAGACACCAAGCTGGCCCACTTCATCGCCACCCTGCGGCAGGAGTTGGTGAACCGGGAAAGCGCGATCGCCTTCACCCAGTACACCGACACCATGGACTTTCTGCGCGAGCAGCTGCGGGAACTCTACGGCAACCAGGTGGCCTGCTACTCCGGGCGCGGCGGCGAACTGTGGCGCGATGGCCAGTGGGCGATCGTACCTAAGGAGCTGATCAAAACCCGGTTCCGCGACGGTGAAATCAAAATCCTGCTCTGTACGGAATCTGCTAGCGAGGGACTCAACCTGCAAACCTGCGGGGTGCTATTTAACTACGACCTGCCCTGGAACCCCATGCGAGTGGAGCAGCGCATTGGCCGTATTGACCGGATTGGCCAGCGATATCCCACTGTCACTATCCACAACTTCTACTACGACGGTACGGTGGAAGCGAAAGTGTACCGGAAATTGCGCGATCGCATTGGGGCCTTTGAATCTGTCGTCGGCAACCTTCAGCCCATCCTGGCCCAGGTGCCCACTTTCATCGAACGGGCCACCATGAGCGTCGATGCCGAAGAAGAAGACGTGCTGCTCTCTGAGTTCGATACCGTCCTATCGGCTCCACACCAGCGCCCCGCCCTCGATGACATGGTGAAACGTGATGTGGAAGCCGACCTTCAGGAGATTCGGCGACCCCTGTCTCCCTCTGCAATCAGCATGGAGACTGTGGAGGCGGCATTCACGCAGTCAAACCTTCTTAAAGAAAAAGGAATTTATTTTACCCAGTCAAATCAGGGTGTCTGGGAACTGGATTATAAAAGGCAAACTTGCCGAGTAACCTTTAAGCCAAAAGTCTTTGAAGAGATACCATCTTTACGGCTGCTGCTCTGGGGAGACCCCCTGTTTGAGGAAATACTGGCAGTAGTAGGGTCTTTTTAAGCAGATCGTTGATATCGAACCAACTCGGCCAATGGGGTTCTACAACGGCCACAGCAGCCATCCTCCCAGAGCGCTGGGATTTTGAACTTGGCTTCGCAGCTAGGGCATTTAGAAAGCAGTTTCAGGTTGTGGCGATCGCACTTCCACACCGACTTGTACTGCCACTCAATCCGGTGGCAGAGGTTCTCACCATAATAGGCTCCACACAGCCGAATCGGCTCAAACTGCATCCCTTCTCCCGAAGGCGGCAGCATCCCCCACAACCGCTCTGGAGAGAGCCCCAGCCCCCCCCTAACGCCTTAAACTGCGCCTGAGTCGGGGAAGGGTTCAAATGAAACTTCTCCCAACGGGCCACCACCGCCCCAATACCAGCCATCGTTCCTAGTCCGCCTGCCGTCAGATGGTTGCGCCGCCTAAACCGCCCCAAATAATGGCTCAGGCTCTCGCCCTCGTAGGGTTTCACCTCGAACAACCAGGGCTGAATACCAGCATTCACCATCACTTGTACTCCCTAGCCACCTCTTTTAGCACCGACTTCTCAATCTTCTTCAGCCCTTGACTTAAGGCACGAATCGCCGCCTCCCGCAACACCTCATCCATCCGGCCAATGTACCCCTCTGTCGCCTCCAGGAGGATTGTTCGCATTGGTTTACTGGTCAAGTTTGATGCCACTGGCAGCGCCAAAACCTTTTGCTCCCAGATCTTAATTGCATTGGTGAAATCTTTAGTGGAATCATCATCAATCAGCTTGCCAAAACGGTAGCAGGCCCGGAAGCGGTTATACACCTGCTCATCGCGCTGAATCACTGTATCCAGCCGGTCAGTGCCCACTAGCACCACCGAAATTGCCAGCTTGTCGTAGAAATCCCTCACATCAGCAAAGGTTTCTGGCTTGAGGCGATCAGCTTCATCGATGATAATCATCTCCACCTCACAACCCTTCAGCACCTCAAAGGCCCGTCCTCGGAAATCTGAGACTGTCCCCTCGGTCACCCGGTACTTAAGAAATTCAATGATCTCCTTAAATAGCTCCCTGGAGCCACACTTCTGCGGTGGCTGGATGTAGACAACTGGGACGATTGGCTTCTTACCAGTTTTTTGGGTAGGCTTATTCCGGTAAAAATACGCCTCACAGGCACTTGATTTGCCTGTTCTAGACTGCCCAACAATGCGACAAGATTGTCGCGCCTTTCGCTTCCCATTCAGCCAATCATGGAGCTTGCTAACGTGGTCCAGCGGTAAAACCATTTTCTTCCGTAAGCGGGCTATTTCGGCCTGGAGGGATGCCGCATCAGGCTTAGATTCACCCAGAGCCTCAGCCCACGCCTTTGCTTGTACCATGCTCACCAAGCTCCCCGAATATCATCAAAATCAATCGGCTCAAAGGCATCTAAGTTCAGGGCAACCTCATCCTTAGGCTCCTCCTGGTCTAAATTTGCTTCAATCGGCTCTGGATCAGAAACCATTGTGGGTTTTGCCAGCACCTGCTCGTCCTTCTGGCGCTGCTTCTGGCTTTTCTTGGCAACCAAGGCATCTCACTCAACTATTTCTTGCAAAATTGACTCGTTGCTGACTGTTCTGCCCTTAGCCTTTAAGCGCTTACTACTTGCCTTGGCCTCTTCGTAGGAGATCTGCTCAGTCTCTAGTCCTTGGGCATAGGCACGGGTTAGAAAGACCTCTCCTATCCCCTCCTTACGATAGACCCGTACCATGGTGATGTCGTCAGGGTCAAACCGAATAGAAACCACCTCACCGGCATACCCAACCAAGTTCTCTCCCCGATAGATCAAATTCTCAAATTGCAGGTGCCTACTCCGCTGTACCGTGCGACGGCCTTCTTTCATGAGGCACACGTCCAAGTGCTTCTCTTCGATCATCTCCGGCACCTTTGGCAACCCTGCTTCCCAGCGCTGAAAGCGAGTCTGGTCACCCATGCGGGCATCAAGTGTCTGATTATATTGGTCACAGATAAACCGCACAATCAGGTGCTCTAAATCCCTCAGGGTGAGACTGGCATCTTTCTCGGTATCTTTGGGCCGCTCCTGAACATTGGACCCGGTATATCCAGGTAAGGTTGAAAACAACTGGTCATTCAACGAGCGAAAAGGCCGTTCTACGACGCCGCCCTCCGAAGGGCGATCGCGTAAGTGGCAAGCAAACCCCAAATCCGCCCCAATGCGTTGGAGGTGGTTAGAGCGAAAGTCTTTACCCCCGTCAGTGTAGAAATGGACAGGCTTGCCGAACGTACCCCACTCACAGTTGAGCTTGTACTCTGGCCCGTATTTTTTCGGCAAAATAGCACGGCGCAGGGCCAGGGCCACCACCTGAGAGCTAGGCGCATCAAACCCGAGGTTGATGCCCATAACACAACGCGAGTAGGTGTCGATAACGGTTGTCAGCCAAGGTCGTCCCAAAATCTCACCATACTGGTCAACCAGCATCACATCGGCACGAGTGTGGTCGCACTGCCACACATGGTTGCTGTACTCGACTGCAAGATCTTGCCCCTCACGAGTCTTAACCGACAGGGTTGAGCCCCTCCATCCTGGGCTGCGAATGCTTTTGGCCTTTTCCTTACGCTCAATAATGGGCTTGAGCACCCGCAGCACGGTTTTGTAGCTAGGAGGGTTACTATCCCCTATCTCACGCGCTTTAACCTGCACCCTGACGGCAACTTGCTTCGGCTTCATGCGCTTACTGCCCTTGTTGCCTGCCTCGTAGGTCTTAACAATAAAGTCTTGCCAGAACTCGGAAATTCGATGCTTACCCTGGTCAGCTCTACCGGAGGTCGCAAAGGCTGAAACCCCTTCTACTTCCCACCGCTTAACTAGCCGCTGTACTGTTCGGACAGTGCAGCTTAATTTGTCAGCCGCTTCTCGAAGCTTTTCGCCATAGGTGGCGCGATCGCATGGCTCTAGCAACGACTGAATCACCTCCAGCTTGCGCTGGCCCTCTTCGTCTAGCTGCTCAACAATCGTGATTCCTTCCGATTGATTAGGGTCTCTCTAAGCAGAAAGCACCTCTTCTATTGGCTGATCCAAATTCTTTTGAGATACATCTAACACCATTGAGCTAGCCCTCTAAGCCAAAAAGCCAACTAACCCTCACCCACTTCAATCGTTGCGATCAGTGGAACGAGTAGTTCATGCGCATTGTACGCTATTTGAGCAGAGAGCGACACTCATTCTGTCATTTGCTCAGTTTTAGCTTTGAAGAAAGCCGACAAGCAGTGTGGCACTTTTACGGAAGGCGACAGTCTATGTGTCCCGTATTCACAGCCCCTGGAGAGAGCCAAAATACCTGTCAAAATACTCGAAACGGCTCAAAATAAAAGGCATTCAGACCGGCGACACTAATTTGTCCCAATGACAAAGAGTAAGTCACTGTACATCAGCCACTGGTGTTGTCAGCGCAAAAGTCAGCTAAGCCAACAGGCTCGGCTGGCCGAACTCAATGTCACTTATTTTTTCGCTCTACATCCGCCCATCGCTCAACTTGCGATCGCCAAAGACGTTCAGAGAAATCAATTTTCATACAGCATGTTGTTCTCCTGCGTTGCTTCATGTGCCGAGGTTTATAGGGCCGAGCGGGCAGGATGGCCACCTGATAGTGCTCAACGAACTCCTGATAGCTCCGGTTAACGCCCGGTTCATAGTGGCAGGGAGTAGCGCTCTCCCGCCTATCTAGCTGTTGTCATCCCCACGTTCAGTGTCGTCTAATACCCGCAAGAACAGGGGTGGCGGCACCAGGGAGGGATCGCTGGGGGGTGGCCATGGCGTGAGGTTGGGCTGTTGGTTGAGCATGGGGGTGGATGGGTAGGGAGTGGATGGGTAGAGGTAGACCTATGGATCTAGCCTGAATCATGACTTTGGGGTATTCGGATGACTGATTATTCCTGCTGAAGAAAGTTCAGCAACGCGGGATTGACCTGATCAGCGTGAGTCCAGTTGATGGCGTGCGGCCCGCCAGGAATGACAATAAGCTCACTGTTTTTGATTAGCTTTGGCAGTCTTGCTGCGGTAGACTCCAGCGGTAAAATGCGATCGGCATCGCCATGGATAATTAGGGTTGGCACGTCAATGCGGGGCAGCTCATCGCGGAAATCGGTGAGCCAGGATGGTACACAGTCCAAAGTCCCTTTAGCAGAAGCCCCTGCTGCCACATTCCAGCTTGCCTGAATGGCTTCGTTGCTAATGCGATCGTCCAGCAGTACATCCACATTGAAGAATTCTCTGAAAAATGCAGAAAAGTAGGCTGGACGGTCTTCGACGATCGCTTTCATAATGCCATCAAAAACGCTTTGATCAACGCCTTCAGGATTATCGTCGGTCTTCAGCAAAAAGGGCGGCACGGGAGCCATCAGCACGGCTTTTTGCACCCGCTCTGAGCCATATTTGCCAAGATAGCGCGTGACTTCACCTGTTCCCATTGAGAAGCCGACCAGCACAGCATCATGCAAGTCAAGTTTGGTCATCAGCACGTTCAAATCTGCTGCAAAGGTGTCGTAGTCGTAGCCAAGTGAGGGTTGGCTAGAAGCACCAAATCCTCGGCGATCGTAGGTAATTACTCGATATCCTGCGTTCAGTAAAACTAAGACCTGCTTTTCCCAGGAATGTCCGTTCAATGGAAATCCATGAATCAGAACAATCGGTTGTCCTGTTCCCAGATCTTCGTAGTAAATATCAATATTTGCAGAGTTTTCTTGACCAACAGTAATGTAAGGCATGAGAGGTTTCTCCGTTGTAAATTGATGATGTGTTTTTGTCTGTTGCACTGCAATTGCTATGCAACGATCGAGCACCGTCTTAACAATGCTGCCTAAAGCAGACTTCAAGATGGGGCAAGCATCCATGCCTACCGTCACTTCAGAACGACAAGAATCTGTCATTATTACTTCAGCGATCGCCGCGTTTGTCTCTTCCAAGATTGCTTTATTTTTGGCTGACATTTGAATCGCTCTTCTGTTTAATACAAAATCAAACTCCGATCCGTTTGGCAATTACCAACTCCGTAAGTTAGTCTAATTTTCTGTAAATTTCAGCACGACTTTGCCCCGTGTTCCTCCTTGCTCTAGATGCTGATGTGCCAGAACGACCTGATCCCAAGAAAATACTGAATCAATCACTGGGCGAAGCTGATGACGCTCGATGAGTTTTGTCAAAGACTCTAATTTTGCTCGGTACTGGGGTGAAAAAACAAAATGAATCGTCAGATTCTTACCCCATGCTTCAAGAAGCGATTGCGGTATTGCAATGTCTACAATGCTTGTAAGCCTGCCAAATGGACGAATGATTCCCAGACTACGCTGGATTGTTTCTCCGCCGATCGTATCTAGAACTAAATCCACACCCAGTCCATTTGTTTCTTGACGAATGACTTCTACATAATCTTCATTTTTGTAGTCAATCACCCGATCTGCGCCCAGTTCTGTCACAAAATCTCGGTTTCTAGAACTACACGTCGCAAAAACGTATGCCCCGATCGCTTTGGCGAGTTGAACTGCGATCGAACCCACTCCACCCGCACCCGCATGGATGAGAACTGTTTCACCAACTTGTAGATTGCCCCGAGACACTAGACAATCCCAAGCCGTTCCGCCTGCAAGCGGAAAAGAAGCGGCTTCAATGTGCGATAGATTTGCAGGCTTCAAGGCAATAATCGCTGCATCAGCCACATGATACTGAGCGTAGCTACCGAATTCCCCAAAAATTTGCGGCGAGTAATACACGTTGTCTCCCACTTTGAAATCAGTCACAGCTTCGCCAATTGCCTCAATCACCCCTGAAACATCGACTCCAAGGATGGCGGGTAGTTGAACCAGTTCCTTGTAATCACCACGACGAGTTTGGTAATCGACTGGGTTAATCGAGGTTGCACAAACTCTGACTAATACCTGATTCGCCTTCAGTGTTGGTATGGAAACCGTTTGAATCTCAAACTTCTCAGCATCACCAAATGCAGTTAATACGGCTGCCTTCATAGATTCCATCTGTGCCAACTCTCCTTTTCGAATAAACAGTGATGGGATTTCGATATCACTCAGCGGAGGTAACTCTCTAACTTCGAAATAGCCCGTTGCCGCTTGTGCAAAACTCACGGAACAATTGCCGTAACGCGAATTTCAATCCGCATTGTTGGCAGTCCAAGCGCCGCGACTCCTACCTGTGTCCAAATGGGGGCGTGGTTGGGCATGTAGTGGCGATATAGCCTGACCATCACCTCATTAACCTCTGGGGGAAGCCCGCCAGAATGGTAGGAATTAACGTGGACGACGTGCTCCCAACCCGCACCGGCAGTTGCCAAGGTTCGCTCCACGTTCCGAAACGCTTGAGTAATCTCATCCGCAAGCAGTTCGGGAATTTGCAGGTTGTCATCCCAGCCGCCCTGACCGGATATCTCCACGCGATCGCCAATTTTGACCGCTTGCGAGTAATGCAAGTTATTCAGCATGTATTCCCCATAACCAGGGGTAACAAAAAACTTGGGCTTATTCATGGTGTTCCTTAGTAGTGGTTTGAGCTGTTTGTAAATTCATATTTTTGAGTATCTAAACTAGAATGACGCGGTTGCCTCAATTTCAACCAATGTTTCTTTTGAGCTATATATAGAACGATGGCTAGGTTTCCTAAGATCGTGAGCACATTTTAATTGTTCAAGAGTGGCAACATTCGCATTCCAATCAGTTCAATGGAGCGCATCAGTTGGGCGTGGTTCATCTGCGCATTGTCCATTTGAAACGTGACTCTCGAAATGCCGCCAAGCGATTCGCTGTGACGGAGGACTTTCTCCGCCACTTCTTCGGGACTGCCGACCAGTAATGCGCCAGTCGCACTGCGCTGCGCGTCAAAAGCAGCGCGCGTAACCGGCGGCCAGCCTCTCTCTCTGCCGATTTTAGTGAAGGTTTCGGCGTAGCCTGGAAAGAACTCCTCAACGGCTTGTTCGGTCGTGTCAGCGACATAACCGATTGAATGCAGTGAAACTTTCAATGTTTCGGGCGCGTGCCCGGCGTACTCTCCAGCACTGCGGTATAAATCTATAAGCGAGCGAAAGCGATGCGTTTCGCCGCCGATAATGGCGACCACGAGCGGCAGTCCAAGCATTCCGGCGCGGCGGAAGGATTGCGGCGTACCGCCGACCCCGAGCCAGATGGGAAACGGCTTTTGCAGCGGACGCGGATAAATCGCCTGGTTTTCCAGCGCGGGGCGAAATCTACCCGACCAATCGACCGTTTCATTGTCCCGAATTTTGAGCAAGAGGTCGAGCTTTTCAGCGAAAATCTCGTCGTAATCGCCGAGACTAAATCCGAATAGCGGAAAGGCCTCGGTGAACGAGCCGCGCCCGACAACCATTTCGGCGCGACCTTTTGAAATCAAATCGAGCGTAGCGAATTGTTGAAACACGCGCACCGGGTCAGCTGCGCTCAGCACCGTAACCGCGCTGGTCAGACGGATGCGCTCGGTGCGTGCGGCGGCAGCGGCGAGAATAACTGCGTTTGCCGAATCTAAAAATTCATGCCGATGATGCTCGCCGATACCGAAGATATCCAAGCCGGAGCGATCCGCCTGCTCTATTCTCTCCAGCAGTTCGGCGACAGACTGCGCGGCATCCGCCGTTTCACCATTTTTACTCGTTCCAACCGAGGCAAAACTGTCAATTCCAACTTCCATATCATTTCCCACGCGTTTTGAGAATGAAATAGACTTAATCCGAAATAGTAGAAAGTCTTGCTTTACGAGTTAAGCTGCTGTTCCCTCGCTCAGCAAAAAAGCTCAACTATCTTCAGCTCAGAGGGGTTGCGCTACTACGTGATCTGAATTATCAGGGAGCGGAATGAATTCTGTTTCGGCAGGAACCGCCGGGAACCGCCGGTCTTGCCAATCTCGTTTTGCCTGCTCGATACGCGCTGGGCGGCTCGACACAAAATTCCAGTACTTTGTGCGATCGCCCACTGGTGCCCCGCCGATAATCATTGCTTTTGCCTCAGCCCCCGCCCGGATATCTACTGATTCATCGGTTGCTAGAACGGCTAGACGATAGGGCTCTAACGGCTCTCCATTTACGAATAGACCGGATGTGACGCTATAAACTGCCCTTTCTAAACCTTCTGTTGGCGCTAGTTGAAATTGACTACCCTCCGTGAAAACGAGCGCTAGGTAAAGAGTCGCAGAGTAGGTTTTAACGGGTGATTGGTGAGACTGGTAGCTACCGGCGATCAAGGTCGCGCTGGTGCCTGTTTGAATCCACCTCGGTAAATCAGTCGCCGGATAATGGGAAAAGCTGGGTTCAACTTCTTCAGCGCTTTCGGGGAGAGCAATCCAGGTTTGAATGCCGTGAAGAGTGGATTCTTTCTCTCTGAAGCTCTCGGGCGATCGCTCAGAATGAACAATACCTTTGCCCGCTGTCATCCAGTTCACCTCGCCCGGAAAGATCTCTTGTACTGTACCTAGACTATCTCTATGCAGAAGGCTTCCTTCAAACAAATAGGTAACCGTCGCTAAGTTGATATGTGGATGGGGTCTAACATCGACGCCTTTTCCAGCCGGGAAAATAGCCGGGCCTAAGTGATCGAAGAAAATGAAAGGCCCAACCATTTTTAGGGTTTCACTCGGCAAGATGCGCTGTACGCTAAACTCACCCAAGTCGTGCTTTTCAGGCGTGATCAATTGCTGAATGCTCATTTTTGTACGATCCATTCTGAGTTGACGTCGTGGACAAAGGTACAATCTTAATTCCGTTGCCGCTTCAGATTCTTGCCTAACTTAACTTCAATATAATGAGTTTCAAGGCTCGATTTCTTTCAGATTCTTATGGTGCTAGCGAATCTGCTTAGGGGTCTTTCCAGTGAATCGCTTGATGTACTGTGTTAAATGGCTTTGACTGGAGAAGCCGACTTGTAGGGCAATGTCTGCGGTAAGCGAAGCTATCCCGAAGGGTTATCGCCAAATCTGTTTTCGATAGCATCAACTTTGCCTGTTCCACGCGCTGTTGAATCACGTACTGGCGGGGAGAAATTCCCATTGTTTGCTTAAATAAACCCGCAAAGTAAGTCGGGCTAATATTGATCACTTCTGCAAGCTCAGTCAGTGACAAATCTCGTTCGCGTAGCGTCGGCTCTGCCGAATCAAGGTGAGTACGAATATAGCTGATTACTTGCTGTAGTCGGCTATGTGTTAAGCCTTTGTGCTTGGCTTTAAGGGTTGGACTTGTAATTGTTTGCATGGTGAAAAGATTGGCAATTTGCTCAAAAAAACAGGCAGAAGCTAGCTATCGCGCATTCGAGCACTGCAATATTTTGCATTGCCAATCGACTGTTTTGCTATATATCCGCCATCTACTATCAACGTTTCACCTGTTACGAACGATGCCATGCCAGATGATAAAAACAAAACTGCATTTGCAACTTCAAGCGGTAAGCTAACTCGTCCGATCGGGTGAAGTCTTACCATGTAAGCTTTGACTTCATCCTGCCCACCTGTAGCTGCTTCAAACATATCTGTTTCGATTGCCGCTGGTGCAACAGCATTGATGCGAATACTCGCTTTGGCAATTAGTCCACATGCAACACAGCCTTACCTGAAAATCTGCGCCCGATCAAATCAGCCGCTGTTACGCCTGCTTCACGCCACGAAACTGCTCGATCGATGTGCGTTTTGAGCCGCCCCTGCTCAACTAACCTCAGCAGACGAGCCAGCCCAGAACTAGCGCTCTCCATCTCTACTTCGGTGTACAGCGTGAACCCGTAAAGCGTGCGCTGTCCTCCATTCTCGGAATAGAAGTCTGCAAGAGACAGCTTCATCTCGTTACCGCTGCTACTGCCATAACAAACGCAGGTGCCTCCTTGAGCCAAAAACGCAGTTAGCGTCCCGACCAATTCACCTCCTACTCCATCGACAATCAGTCGATAAGGCGCGAACTGCTTGGCTTCTTGCCCGGTTTCGGTGATCACCACTTCATCCGCGCCGTAATCTCGCACAAATGCTTCTTGCGCTGGCTGACGAATTTGGGCAACGGCGCTAGCTCCCATCATCCGAGCAAACTGTATGGCGAAGAGTCCCACTCCCCCTGTTGCCCCTGTGATCAGCATCCGATTTCCTAGTAAACGAGACCCCTTTTCCACTGCATACAGTGCTGTTAACCCCGCGACGGGTAGTGTGGCGGCATCGGTATCTGATACGCCCTGGGGAATAATAGCCAGAAAGCGAGTCGGAATTGCCACATATTCTGCCCAGCCTTCCGAGCGGAGGGAGAGAGCAACAATTTTTGTCCCTATAGGTGGGCCACTACCGTCCTGTGCTGTTTGTTCAACAACGCCAACGACATCCCAGCCAATTGGAGTGCCAAGTGGGTCATTTTGCGATCGCTTAAGTTCGCCCCGATTCATCGAAAATGCCTTGACGCGAATCAAGCACTCGTTAGCCTTCGGAGTAGGAACTTCAGTGTCTTGAGAGGTGAGGTTGCCAACGGCATCTGGTGAACTCACGAGTCTACGCATCGCCATATCCTTGTGTGTAGAGGGCTACAGTTTCATGTTCTAGATAGAACTATTTCAATCACCTTGCTGTATATCCACCATCGATCACTAAGGGTTGCCCAGTGATGTAGCTGGCAGCATCAGAGCAGAGAAACACAACCGCTTGAGCAATTTCTGCTGCCTGACCGATCCGACCCATTGGAACCATAGACCCGAGTTCATCGGACGGGATGCCCCACCGGTCGGCGGCACGAGCCATAATGTCAGTCGCAATCGGACCAGGATTGACTGCATTGATCCGAATACCCTGTTTGGCATAGTCAAGTGCGGCAGTGCGTGTTAGCCCCATTACTGCATGCTTGCTGGCAACGTAAGGAGAAGTTTCCGGGAACGCAACGAGACCACTCGCTGACGAATTGTTCACGATCACACCAGATCCTTGAGACAACATTTGCTGAATTTCGTACTTCATGCACAAAAACAGTCCCCGAACATTGATTGCCATCAGGTTGTCAAAATCTTCAATTACTTGTTCATGCAGAGGTTTAAAGGAACCTTCACTGCCTGCATTATTGAAGGCATAGTCGAGTCGCCCGTATGTTTCAACCGTCTTTTGCACTAAGGCTTTGATGTCTTCCTCATTTGAAGCATCTGAATGGAAATATAAACATTCAGAACCTGTTTCACGGATTAGTTTGGCAGTTTTTTCTCCTTCTGCATCGCGTCTGCCTGAGAATACTACCTTTGCTCCAGCAGCACCGAATGCGATCGCTGTTGCACGACCAATTCCTGATGTGCCTCCAGTCACTAACGCCACTTTATCTTGCAGTATCATTCTGTTTCTCCTGTTTCAATTTCGTCAGTTTGTATTGGGTAAGCATGCCTCAGTAACTTCTTGCGCGATCGCAATCAGAGCATGGTTAACTGAGGAAAGGCGAAGAGAATTAGTCTGAGGTGTATCCTCATGCCCAAAGCGATTTTTTTCTTGTACTAGTAAATGCGTCATAGAATTAGCCTCGATGAAATACTGATTTGTAATTGTTTAAGTCAATGAAGCAGTCGAAATCTAGCCATAAAAATCTAGATGGCTTACAGCACTTACAAACAATTCAGAGATGAGTCGGGAGCAAAGCTCAGGGACCTTAATGACTTGCAGCAATCATGGCTGCCATTAACTCTGTCGTATTCCAGTGGCCGGTATAGCGAATTCCATTGATGAACAGAGCTGGGGCAGTGGTCACTCCACTTTGTATTCCGCCTTCGATATCTTCATGGATGCGATCGACATGCACTTGTTGAGATAACTCTTTGAGAAACTGAGGAATGTCAAGCCCTAAATCGTTGGCGTACTCGATTAGATAACCGTTCTCCAACCTTTGTTGATGGTCAAATAAAGTATCGCTCATTAACCAAAACTTTCCTTGGGCAGCGGCGGCTTCGGCAACCTGGGCTGCCCGTTGAGCATGGGTGTAAATCTTTGCTTGTGGAAAATGACGGAGGATGAAGCATAAATAATCCTCTCCAAAAGCAGCACTAAGCTCTCGTTTGATCGCTTTAATTAGCTTGTAAACGTCCGCACTTCTAGGACATTGATAGTCTCCGTACATCACCAGCACTACCTTGGCGCTCAGAATACCTTGAATCCAATCTTGAGTTGAAGGTGGTATATGTAAAGAACTGTGGTTACGATTGTCGCTCATCTTTTTACATTTGCATCAAGCGTAGAACCGTGCAATTTAATTGCTCGATTCATTTGCATGACTGTTTGCATAAGCTCAATATAGGTGATCGCCTTCAAGCTGTCGCCTATAGCAAGTTAACTGTTTCACACTGCAAATTGATAGATTAACCATGCCATCGTGGAGTAGAAGGCTGGCTCTAACTTAAGTTAGACTCCGAATATGATCGAAAGTACATCCTATAAACTGACAATGCCGCGCTTAACGGCAACAATCACAGCTTGGGTGCGATCGCTGACATCCAGCTTATTCAAAATCCGATTGACATGGGATTTAACCGTGCCTTCACCGATAGTTAAAGCGGTCGCAATATCGGCATTACTCATCCCCTGTGCCAGTGAGCGGAGTACCGCCATTTCCCGTTCACTCAGTTCTGGATTGCTGAGCCGTTGAACTAACTTTGCCCCCACATCGGGCGGAATATACTTCTGCCCCCGATGAACAGTACGAATGGCATTCAGAAGCTCGTCCGGTTCAGTTTCTTTCAACAGGTACCCTTTTGCGCCTGCCTGCAATCCCCGGTAAATATCCTCGTCACTATCATACGTGGTCAGGACAATAATCCGAGCAGATTTAGCCGTCGCACAAATTGCACCGATGGCGGCAACCCCTTCCACTTCCGGCATGCGTAAATCCATGAGTGTGACATCCGGTTGGTGTTCCCCAAACAGAGCGATCGCCTGTTCCCCATTTTCGGCTTGGGCAATCACCTGCATCTCTGGGTCATGGTTGATAATCGTGGCTAATCCTTGCCGAAAAATGGCGTGATCGTCCGCAATCAGAACCCGAATGGTCGTGGCTTGGCTCATCGTGATGCTCACTCAAGGGTTGACGGTGACAATAATTTCTGTTCCTTGCCCAGGTTGACTCCTAATCGTGAGTTGTGCGCCGATGCGCTCTGCCCGTTCGCTCATGCCGAGTAAGCCAAAACCTTCAGAGGATGGAATACTGCCAACTCCAAAGCCCTGTCCATTATCTTTCACGCGCAACAAAAACTGATCAGGCTCGTAGATTAGCTCCACTCGAATTTCGTCAGCATTGGCGTGTCTAATTGCATTGGTTAAGGCTTCCTGCCCCATCCGCAGTAGGTTACTCTCGACTTCAGTGGGTAGAGAATACACTGCACCCTCAATCTCATAATGTAGAGTGGTATCCATGGCGGCAGATCTAGTCTGAGCGACGAGACGATGGAGAGCGCTCTGTAAACTGCCTTCCTCTAAAAGCTGAGGACGGAGCGCTACGACCGATCGCCGTGCTTCAGATAGTCCGGTTCGCGCCAATTCTTTGATCAGGTCTAGATGTGCCTGAGTTGCTTCTACATCATCCGTTAGTACCTGGTTTGCGGCTCCTACCTGAGCCAAAATGCCTGTAAACGACTGAGCGAGTGTGTCGTGAATTTCGCGTGCCATGCGGTTGCGCTCCTCTAAAATTGACGCTTCTTCTGCTTGCTTCTGCGCCGTAATATCTCGCACCAGCCAAATCACCTGATCGTGGCTGATTGGGGCAATGCGAGCCGAAAACCACATTTCTCGTCCATTTAGAAACGCACCATACTCGACCGTGAGGATTTGTTGGGTTCTCAGTACCTGCTGAATATAACCTAGAAACACATCAGCTTCTTCCCTTCCGAGTTGATGCATAGTTTTACCAATCATCTCCTCAAAGGGGTACCATAGCAGATCTGGTTCCAGTACCATTATTTCAAGGAATCGCCCTTCAGCAGAGAATACAAACAATGGATCGGGAATTGCCTCAATTAAAGTCCGCAGCTTTGACTCTGAAACTTGTAGGGCTGCTTCTGCTTGCTTGCGATCGCTAATATCCGCAATCACCCCTTCGACATATCCATCGGCTGCATTCAGATAAGAAGAGGTAAGTCCCCAGAACAGTGTCCCATCTCGTTTTCGCAACTGTGCTTCAAAGCTTCGCAGTTCCCCATCCCGCTTCATCACCTCACGGGCGTGTTCGCGATCGCTAGGGTTTACAAAATAGTCGATGCTATGCCCTAGCCCAATGATCTCCTCGGGTGAATCAAAGCCCAACAGGTTAGCAAGGCGTTGGTTGGCATTGAGAATTAATCCATCTGAGATGCGGTTTCGGAAGATGCCGACCTGTGAGTTTTCAAAGATATTACGGAACTTGGCTTCACTGCGTTGTAGTGCCTCCTCTACTTGTTTGCGATCGCTAATATCCGCAATCACCCCTTCGATATAGTCATCACCTGCGTTCAGATAAGAAGTGAAAAGTCCCCAAAACAATGTCCCATCTCGTTTTCGTATCTGGACTTCAAAGCTTCGCACTTCCCCGTCTCGCCTCATCACCTCAATGGCTTGTTGGCGAACGTTGGGATTGACGTAGTAGCTTGTGGTGTGCACCAACCCAACCATCTCTTCTGGTGCATCAAAGCCAAACAGATCGGCAAAGCGTTGATTGGCTTCGAGAACTAATCCATCACAGAGGCGAGTGCGGTAGATGCCAACCTGCGAGTTTTCAAAGATCGTTCGGAACTTGGCTTCACTGCGTTGTAATGCCTCCTCTGCTTGTTTGCGATCGCTAATATCCACAAGCACGCCTTCGATGTATCCATTAGCTGCATTCAGATACGAAGAGAACTGTCCCCAGAATACTGTCCCATCTCGTTTTCGCATTTGGACTTCATAACTTCGCACTTCCTTATCTCGCTTCAGCAACTCAAGGAACTGTTGGCGCTCGCTGGGATTTACATAGTAGCTTCTGGTTCGTTCAAGCCCAATCATCGCCTCTGGTGAGTCAAAGCCATACAGATTGGCAAAGCGTTGATTGGCATCAAGAATTAATCCATCCGGGATGCGGACTTGGAAGATGCCGATCTGCGAGTTTTCAAAGATAGCTCGGAACTTGGCTTCACTGCGTTGTAAGGCAGCAGTTCGTTCTGCGACCTGTTGCTCTAAAGTGCAGTTGTAGTCGGCTAGGAGTTTCTCGGCTTGTTTGCGCTCTGTAATGTCCTGAAAGGTAGCGATCGCATAGGCCACCTTTCCCTGTTCATCAAAGATGGGGGTTCCCCAGACTTCAATGGGAATAGTTTGACCGTTTTGGTGGATTTCGATATCGTCAACTCGGGTATGCTTACCGTTCAACGCCTGGATAATGGGCAGTTGGTCATTCGGATAGAGCTGATTCGTGCCCGCCCTGTACAGGTGATAGACTTCGGCCAGATGATCGCAAGAAACCGTCGGATCAATGGCTTCCCCCAGCATCTGAAATCTCCGCTGATTCGCATAGTAGGGGTGGCCTGTCGCATCCAAAATGGAAATGCTAATGGGCAGCGATTCCAAAAAGGCTCGGAGGCGGGTTTCATTTTCAGCCAGGTTTTGGGTCAGGGTCTGTAGTTCCAAAAAGGCCGTTTGCAGCTGATGGGCCATTTGGTTAAAGGAGTTTGCCAGTTTTCCCAGTTCATCGGATCGCTTAATGTTGACCGTTTGATTCCATTGACCATCGGCGATCGCCTGCGCCGATTGATTCAAGCTCAGCAGCGGTCTGGTAATCCAGCGAGCCGTTAACACACTCAAAATAAGCGCTGCCACTAACGCCAAAAAGCATAGCAGCAGCGTATCTCGAATATTTGACTGAATTTGTCCCAGATAGTCTGCTTCTGGAAGCATGATCACAATCAGCCAGTCTAGCCCGTAGCGATCCTGGAAGGGCACAACCTGCACAAACTGTCGTGCCCCGTCCATATCAAACACCAGTCGCTGCGCCACTTGAATCTGATCAAAGCCATCAAAACGCTGTGCCAAAAAGTCAGCCGTTGCCCGGATTGTTGAATTACTGCTTTGATTGGCCAACAATCGCTCGCTATCGCCGCTTGTATTCTCAACAATAGGCTCAGCCGTAGACGTGGAGACCAACGTTCCTGAACGCTCGATGATGAATGCGCTGCCAGTTTTGCCAATATTTAAACTCTTCAAGAACTGGCTCATTTCCTGAGGCAGCAAAAAGTCAATGCCGCAGGCTCCGATCAACGTTCTACCACTAGAATCGTAGACGGGGATGCTGGTGGCGATCGCAGGCCAGTGGGTCGTGAATCCCAAATAAATTGGACTCCAGGTGGGCTGACGCGCTTCCTTTGCCGCTTTATACCAGGGGCGAACGCGAGCATCAAACGGCTCGGCACCTTTGTCAAATTCGCGATTGCGATTGCCCTGATCGTCCAGGCCGTAAAAGTAAGGGATACGGTTTGTGGAGTCATTCACAACCCAGGTTTGCAGGTGAACTTTATTGGTCATCTTGCCCACGCCCACCAGATTTCCCTTTTCGTTGCCACAGTAAACGAAACTCGCCGTCGGGAAAATCTGATTTTGCTGCCAGAACACCGTCTCTCCGGCGGCGCTGTCTGGGTTAATGTCTCCTTTGGCCAGTGCGATCGCATTCAAACGATTGATGTCGTGCGCCACCTGAACGTAATCGTCCAACTTGTCCGTAATCTGATGGAGAATCTCGTTTTGGAGTTCGGTCGCAACTTGATTGACCGCCCGCTGGCCATTTCTGAATGAAAGATAACCGACAACTCCAACGGCCCCCGTCAGTAGCAGCATCAGAGGCACAATGAGGACGACTCGCAGCGGTAGCTTGTTAGGCAGATCAATAAGATGATTGATCGACGAACTCATCCTCATTTTCATCCCCATCGGATCAATACTCCTGTGAAGGTGAGTCGTTAGGTCTATTCAATACTTGGACACTTTGATAGGCTGGGGAGCAGACACTCTCATAGATTCTGCCATAAATGGCAACTTAGGTAAGGCAACCATAGAACTCCTTGGCGATGAGTAGTACCTGTTAAATCGCAGCTACGAAATTGCCAGTTGCGGTTGCTCAAAGCCCTGAGAGATAGAAAACGGTCACGCCCCAGAGTTACAGTTCAGAATAACCTACATGAGACTACCGTTGAAAAAATGCAATGCATCGCAGACCTGCATAAGGCCTCAGAATCGAGAGTCGTACTGCTGAAGCGTTGAGGCAACTAGGGTCTGTCATCGTCGGTTCAAGGCAATAGCTCGTAGTGACACCGCTTCATTCTGGGGGCAAACAGGTGTCGCCCGTATCCAAGGTATAAGGCATCGCTACCGGATTTTGCATTTAGACATTGATGGTCGATCGGTTGTACGGATGTACTTTCGATCAAATTCGGACTCTAACTTAAGTTAGAGCCAATCTTCTACTTCGCGATGGCAGGGTTACTCTACCAATTTGCACTGTAAAAAATTTAACTTGCTGTAGGCGACAGCTTGAAGGCGACCCCCTATATTGAATTTGTGCAAACAGTCATGCAAATGGACCGAGCAAGTAGATTGCATTTTAATTTCATTCTGCAATTCCTCTTTCACCAATCGCTCAAATAGGAAACTTCAATGTCTAAAAATCAAAAAATCGGTCTAGAAGGACTGCTTCGTCCAGAAGATAGCATCCTGGTACTGATTGACCACCAGCCCTATCAGTTCACCAACTTGAACAGCCATGAACCGACGATGATCATTAACAATGTGATTGGTCTTGCCAAATCGGCAAAGGTGTTCAACGTACCCACAATCCTGACCACAGTCATTGAAGAAAGAGGGGGTTATATCATTAAGGGACTACAGGATGTTTTTCCTGACCAAAAACCGATCAACCGCACTTTCATCAATACCTGGGAAGATCCAAATGTGACAGATATCGTGAAGAAAAGTGGTCGCAAGCAACTTATACTGGCTGCGCTTTGGACCGAAATCTGTCTCGCAATGCCAGCAATCCAGGCGCTGGGTGAAGGTTATGACGTATTCATCGTTACCGATGCCTCGGGCGGTGTGACTGCAGAAGCTCATAACATGGCGGTTCGCCGGATGGTTCAGGCGGGCGCAGTACCAATTAACTGGATGGCTGTACTGGCTGAATGGCAACGTGATTGGGCACGCACAGAAACAGCTGCGGGTGTATCAGAGATTCTGCTTGAGCATGGCGGTGCTAGTGCAGTGGCCCTGGCATGGGAACTTCAGCTCCTGGCAACACCATCAAACGCTGGCTCTGCCAATCGTGAACCCCTCATGGCTGGTGTGTAACTGAGTGGATGTTGTCATTGCTGAGTGATCCAGTTCATTTGCGGCATTGCAGCAGCACTGGATGATTTCGTACATAGAATAGGGGCGATCGTCAGCGATCGCCCATTAACCATCATCACTTCCTTGCAGCTAGAGTTTTTGAGGTCATGGGTAATGCTAGATCCGCTGGTAGTAGGTACAGATGAAGACACTCACCAGGTAACCGCCATCATTTCTCACTTCATTCGACCTGGGCGTGAGCAAGGGTATGAGGAATGGTTACACGGCATTGCGACGGCTGCTCACCAATTTAAGGGGCATTTAGGGGTCAATGTGATTCGCCCCTGTAACCCCGCTCATCCTGAATATGTGGCAATCGTCAGATTTGATCATTACAACAACCTCAAAATTTGGCTGGAATCCAGTATGCGGCAGGAATGGCTAAAGCGGTTGCAGCCCTTGATTGAAAAGCCTGAAACCATTCAAACTCTAACGGGTCTGGAAACTTGGTTTACGCTTCCCAACAAACCGATGAAGGCTCCACCTCCGCGCTACAAAATGGCGATCGTGACCTGGTTGGGAGTGTTTTTTACGATATCTATTCTCAATCGTTTGCTAGTACCGCTCCTAGCTGGGCTTCCGGTGTTGCTCAGAACCTTGTTGGTCACAGGTTTAACGGTTGCCCTGCTGACCTACGTGATTATGCCACGCCTTACCCAGCTCTTTCGCCAATGGCTATATCCCATTTGATCAAGTACACATCTTGCCCATTCACAGGAATCTTCCATGTCTTGTCAACACCTGAACGACCTGACGCTAGAGACGATGATTTCAAAGGCCAATTACCCGGTATTTCGCTGTGAGGAATGCCTTCGGGTTGGCGGGCGCTGGGTGCATTTAAGAATTTGTCAGACCTGCGGCAAGATGCTGTGCTGCGACTCGTCTAAAAATCAGCACGCACGCCGTCATTACGAAGAAAGTGGTCACGCGGTGATTAGTTCAGCCGAGTTGGGAGAACAATGGCTGTGGTGTTTTGCCGACGAACAACAGAAGAACTATTGATCACGCGCCCCTTTTCCACCTATGAGGAAACCATGATGTCGAATCAGCCACCCCCAACTTCAACGGATATTTGGCCGAGTTTACCCCTGGACGTCTGGCAAGAGACCTATACCACCTTGCACATGTGGACTCAAATCATCGGCAAAATTCGATTAGCCCAAACTCCGTGGATTAATCACTCCTGGCATACTCCCCTCTATTTAACCGTTCGGGGACTGACCACGTCCACGATTCCCTATGGCAGTCGTATCTTTCAAATCAACTTTGATTTCATTGATCATGAGCTGCTGATTCAAACCAGCGAAGGGGCAAGACGAGCGATCGCCCTCTACCCTCGTTCTGTTGCTGATTTTTATCAGACTGTGATAGAAACTCTGAGAGAACTCGATCTTCACATCACCATTAACACCAAACCGAATGAAGTCCCTGACCCAATTCGATTTGAGCAGGATGAAACCCATGCTGCTTATGATGCGGATTATGCCAATCGATGCTGGCGAGTGCTGCTCCAGTCCGATCGCGTCTTCCGAGAATTTCGTTCACATTTTTCCGGCAAGGTCAGTCCCGTTCATTTCTTCTGGGGAAGTTTTGATTTAGCCGTGACGCGCTTTTCGGGGCGATCGGCTCCTGAGCATCCGGGAGGGGTACCGAATTTGCCGGACGCAGTGGCGCAGGAAGCCTATTCCCAAGAAGTCAGTAGTGCTGGATTTTGGCCCGGAGCCGGATTATCATATCCAGCGTTTTATTCCTATGCTTACCCAGAACCCGATGGGTTTAAGCAGGCTGAGGTTCGCCCTGATGCTGCATTTTACAATAAGGAACTGGGTGAATTTGTTTTGCCCTATGACGCTGTCCGCGAGGCAGAATCACCCGATCAGACATTGTTAGAGTTCCTGCAAAGCACTTATGAAGCTGCAGCCAGGTTAGGCAACTGGAATCAAAAGGAACTTCAGCAGTTGACGTTTAAGTAGCAACTGCCTTCCTAAATTAGCGTTTAACTCTCGACATCTTCCTCAACACCGGACACTTTGCTCTGGAAGAGGGTGGAGATGCGATCGCGGATCACATCCGTCGTCTTATGACCACTCACGTTGCGTAATCAAAGGCTATCTCACGAAATCATCCAACATGAAGGAAATCGCACCATGAATAGGTTCGTGCTCAAGAACGGCATCGGGCTATTGCTTATCGTCGCACTCTTTTTAGGCACCGCAATCCTCACATCTTTAGGAGCTGTTATGAATCCTGCCAGCGCCCAAGACAGTAAACCGACCATCGTCCTGGTTCACGGTGCATTCGCCGAGTCCTCCAGTTGGAATGGTGTATTGACCCAACTCATTCCCAAGGGATACCCGACAGTTGCTGTCGCCAATCCCCTGCGCGGAGTTAAAAGCGATGCCGATTATGTCGCCAGCGTTCTCCAGGGTATTGAAGGCCCGATTGTGCTTGTGGGGCACTCCTACGGGGGTGCAGTGATTACCAATGCGGTCAAGGACAACGAAAACGTGAAGGCGTTGGTTTACATTGCGGCTTTTGCTCCTAATGCGGGCGAAACCGCTGTTGAACTCTCAGGACGTTATCCAGGCAGCACACTTGGGCCAACCCTCGCGCCTCCCGTTGACCTACCAGATGGTGGCAAAGACCTCTACATTCAACAGGACAAATTTCACGCGCAGTTTGCTGCAGATGTGCCCGTTAATGATGCGCAGTTAATGGCGAGTACCCAGCGTCCAATTACGGAAGCGGCATTGAACGAAGCCTCTGGTGTACCCGCATGGAAGTCTGTCCCGTCCTGGTTCATTTATGGCGATCGCGATCTTAATATCCCAGCCGCAGCCCTATCATTTATGGCAGAGCGAGCTAACTCTAATGGAACAGTCGTCGTCAATGGCGCATCCCATGTCGTGATGGTTTCCCATCCAGATGCCATCGCCACAGTCATTGAACACGCTGCGATTGCTCAGTAAAACTTGTGAACCCATCGTATACGCGATCGCCTATTTATGGGTCAATGATGCTCACTGGAATCATCAAGGGTTGTCAGCTGCTCGCGAATGTGATTAGGAACATGTTGTGCAGTTACCAGCTGAATTGCACGTCCCCCAATCACGATTGACACGATATTAAAGTGACCCACTAAGCCGCGAACGGCACCGAAGTGAACGTGCCGAATCGAGTTAAATGGCAAATCGCGTGAATATGGCCGTCGCTGAATGATGAAGATGGCAGCAAAGACTGCCATGACAATACCAAATACATTTGCGTTTTGAACGTAAAAATACAAGCCACATCCGATTACGACGATCCAAATGGCGGTAATTAGGGACAAAAAACTGGATTGGATGAAAATTCGAGCATCCGTAATTACCACGTTGCCACGGCGCTGGAAGAATCGCCGTGGCGACCAGCCAATTGGCAACTTATGTCGTGTTTCAAGGATTGTTGCGATAGTCGAGAATAAAACGGTTTCGTCGGGATATTGACGTTTGACTACCAATTGTGTTTGGAATGCGAGATTCATGGTGATTGTCCTTAATACAAAGCATCTGCGATGGGCGAAACATAGCAGGTTAACGGTGTGCTTGGGCGGTTGCAAAGAACCTTCGCAATGCACTAAAACCTTTTGTCAGTTCGCATTAGACGAACCTCACGGAATGATTGCAGTAACGCGGATTTCAATCCGCATAGTTGGCAATCCAAGGGCCGCGACTCCGATCTGTGTCCAAATTGGGGCGTGGTTGGGCATGTAGTGGAGATATAGCCTGACCATGGCATCGTTAGCCTCTGCGGGCAACCCGCCAACATGGTAAGAATTAATGTGGATAACATGCTCCCAACCCGCACCTGCAGCCGACAAGGTGCGCTCTACATTCCGAAACGCCTGGGCAATTTCGTCCGCAAGCAATTCGGGAATTTGCAGATCGTCATCCCAACCACCTTGACCGGATGTCTCCACGCGATTGCCAATTTTTACCGCTTGCGAGTAGTGCAATTCATCCAGCATGTATTCCCCATAGCCGGGGGTGACAAAAAACTCGGGCTTATCCATGGTGTTCCTTGTTCTGATTTAGATACTAGTGTTCAGGATTCACTTGCCATGTAATCACAATGATTTCTGCAAGTATTAGGACGGCTAATAGCCCCGAAAACGCTTGTAAAATGGCTTCCATATTGATCAACAAGCTGGTTTGAAGACCCGAAGGCAGGTTTGGATATCCCAACGCGATCGCCGTCAGACAGACTCCCAGCGCAAGATACAGAAAAGTAAACAAGGTAGATCGTTTCATTATTTCTTCTCCGGTGAAGCTTATTCTCTGTACCAAACCCGCACACATTGAAAGCAATCGATTTTAAGGCCTTGACTAATCATCACCGGGTAGTAACCATTACTGGTCGTCACTCCGTAGACATCATCACTTGTGCTTTCTATCGACCAATCGGGTAAAACAACGGTTTCAACATTGATTACCTGTATCGTTGTGCTTTCGATCCACTGATTTACAGCACTCACAACCTCCGAAAAAGATTCATACTCGGAAGGTCCGCCGAAGGGTCCTCGTTCAGTAATTCGAGGCGCAAAATCTTTGCACTTAATCATTTGATTCACCATCTAAAATTGCAGAGTTAACAATCGATTCAAGAAACCGTCATGATTTAGTTTGTTTAGGGCTACAACAACCATTGGGTTAGCAGAGGAACCAGGTAGCGGAGCGAGAACGCCTCCCAGATCGCGCCGATGATGAACAGTGGGAGCGTGGACAGACTCAGCCAACCGAGCTGTTTTAGCCCACGGACGTAACCCTGACGATGGTTCCGAGCACCGATGGTGGCGGGGCGAACCCAAGACCGACCAAGGATGTATGCGCCAAACATCAAGAGGGCGTAAGCTTGGACTTCGGTGAGTACCGTCAGCGAGTGCGGGATCAGTGCCACCGCCATAATCTCGGTAGTCGGAGCCATGGCTAAACCTAACGTGAATGCTTTAT
Organism: filamentous cyanobacterium CCT1; assembly: GCA_003017855.1. Lineage (GTDB taxonomy): Bacteria > Cyanobacteriota > Cyanobacteriia > Phormidesmidales > Phormidesmidaceae > Nodosilinea. The sequence continues at coordinate 14,321 of PYER01000025.1, read as the reverse complement.
ACGCAAATACGGCGATGCCAGTGAAGGGAACGATCAGCGAAGGGAGCACGATCCGCAGCGCGCCGGTCATGACGTTGACTCCCAGGATGGTCAGTGAGAACAGCCAAGAATTGTTGATTAGCGATCGGACAAGATCTGCCGTTCCGTTGTCTTCCAGGGTGGCCAACTGAGTTGCGCTCAGGTTGGGGAAGACCATCGCCGCTACCATCCCAGTGATGACCAAGCCATACACCATGGCGTTGATGATGAGGTAGGCGCGAAAATTGGCACGAATGATCTGGAAAGGTTTGCGAAGCAATCGGATGTGTCTTATTCCATGATTCGGGTGAATAAGGCGCTTTGTGGCGATCGCTTTACGTGACATATTTTTAGCTCCAAGGTTTGGTGATGGATGCAATGATGCTCAAGAGTGATAACCGCCGCGTAGAGCAGCGTTGTTGTTGTTGCAAATAAGGGATTTCTAAATCCATGGTTTTGGCGATGGGGGGCTAGAGGACGCAGCGATCGCCCTCTGCCGGTAGTTCAAGGTCAATTAGGTAGTCGGCAACGATCGCATTGACGCAGGGGTTGATGCCCTCAAGGGCGACGGTGTGCCGCTCTCCCTCGACAGTGAGCACGGTACCGCCGAGCGCCTCGGCCAGACTGGCCCCAGCGCCGTAGGGGGTGGCAGGGTCGCCAGTAATAGAGATGATCAGCGTGTCGGGTAGACCCTCAACGTCCTGAGCGTAGGGGAAGCCGAGGGTCGGCTCACCAGGCCAGAACTCGCAGGCATCGCGGGTGACGCCCTCGACGTCGCGTCCTGTATCGAGAAAGGGATTCACGTCAAAGATCTGGCGGCGCAGGTCGGCCTCTTGCTCGGGAGTGCGGCGCTGTTCGTCATTGCAGTTGATGGCGAGGTTGGCCTCGATGAAGTTGGTCCACGTGCCGTTGGGATCCCTACCAAGGAAATTATCGTTGATGGTAAGCAGCTTGTCACCGCGACCCTCGTGCTTGAGTTGGGCGATGCCATCGATGATGCGCGGCCATGCCTCAGCGGTGTAGAGCCCGGCACCCACGCCACCCGTGGCCTGGAAGAAGTTCAGCGTGCGTCCGTCCCCAGCGGGTACCGGGTCATCGATTAGCGGTTGGAACAGATCCTGGAACACGGCGGTTGCCTGCTCGGGATTGTTGCCCAACGGGCAGTCCGGGCTTTCCGCGCAGAACTCAGCCATCAGCTCGAACGATCGCTGGAATCCGGCGTGGAGCGACAGGCGGCGTTCCGCACTGCCCTGCCGAGGGTCCAGCACACCGTCCAAAACCATTGCCCTCACGTTTTGAGGAAACATCTCGGCGTAGACCGCGCCGAGCCGGGTGCCGTAGCTCTGTCCGAAGAAGGTGAGGGTCTCGTCACCTAGGGCGGTGCGGAGCACGTCCATATCCCTGGCTACATTCCGGGTACCGACGGCAGCGAGAACCGCTTCACCCCCCGATCCCCTGGCGCACTTCTCCATCAACTCACGGGTATCGGCCGTGGTCCACTCCCCTGACGTACCCAACAAGGTTGTTTTGTTTTCGCCCCTGTCACTCTCTGCATCAGTGAAACAACTAATCGCTGGGCTCGAGGCACCGACGCCGCGTGGGTCGAAGCCGACCCAATCGAAGCGTTGCAGCAGTGGACTGTCCTTTAGACCCACCGCCGAAAGGACGGCTACTTGCATTCCCGAGCCGCCTGGCCCGCCGGGGTTGATCACCAGCGAACCGATGCGCTCACTCGGCTCACCTTGTGCTGGCAGGCGTAGCACCGCAATCTGCATGGTCTCGCCGGTGGGGTCGTCGTAGTCTAGTGGCACCTCGAGCCGAGCACAAGTGAACGGGTCAACGTACAGTTGTTCCTCGAGGGTAGTAGCTGCAAAACCCTCACAGGAACCAAAGGTCAGCTCCTGGGTGTAGAACCGCTCCAGTTCCACCGCTGGCTCCTGGGCAGACTGTGTCAATGCGGCAGGTACCCCAGCGATGAGAAGCAACATCACTGCTGTGCCTGTTAATAAGTGCCTGACGTAGGTCTTGGGAACGCGCATAATTCTCCTCCTAGTGGAAGCTGTTGGTCTTGAGTCGTACGTGAGTCGGTCACGATTTCGTGAGCTGTTAGAAGAAATTTGAGACATGATGGTGAACTCTTTGCCGTCCAGCCCATTTGGCAGGGTGCTTTGGGCCATCACACCCTGCGGCTACCCTGCCCGCTAGTCAGAAGATGCCTCAGCCGATGAGGGCCAGCACGGCATGAACTGTCAGATGGGCGATCATGGCGGTTTCTAGGCCGTAGCGCCAGAACAAATACCCCGCAACCACTGCAAATAAAGAATTTTGGATCAGCAATAACCCTAGTAGTGGTGGGGTTAACGGCAGTCCTAGGGCGATCGCATAGGGCAAGTGGGCCATAGCAAACACCAGGGAGGAGACGGCAATGGCGACGACCACCCATCGAGCCTGGGGTTTACCCTGGCGCTGCTGCCCAAATCGCCAGCCCAGCCACAGCAGCAGCGTCATCAGTCCCCAGCGGATCAAAATTTCTTCGGTGATACCGCCGTAGAGAAATCGCACTAGCAGCGGCGTGGGCTCAGCCGCCTCAAAGGCTGGCGGCAGCAGCGGGCGAGACAGCAGGGCGATCGCGGCCAGTAGTCCGCCACTGATCAACCCACCCACCGCGCCGGGCAGCAGTTGAGGAATCATAGCCTGCCGCCACGATCGCCCCACGGCCAGCGCCTCTGCCCCCGGTGCCCTTAGCTCTAGCCGATGGGCCAAGAGCACACCTATCAGCACCGCCACCGACAGCAAAATCGTGGGCTGCACCAGCATCAGTAGTCTGACCACGGCGGCAGGCGGAGCACCCTCTGGGAGTGAGGGCAAAGGCAGCAACGCCAGGGACATCACCCCAGCTATGCCTGCTAACCACAGCAGCCCAAACAGTTGCAGCCGAGTGTTTTTATGCTTAACCATGACTCTATCCTCAACGTCATTCCAGAATTGTTTTCAAGCCTTCGCAATCTTGTGGTTATAGGGTGCAGATCACTCTTTCCTCGTGCAGTTCGAGGCTGATGCCGCCCGAATGCGGGGTAGCTGGGTCACGGGTAACCTACACAATCAGGGTTTTGGGGAGACCTTCAGTCCCCATGCGCCAGCCCCACTGCCCCGGTCATTAACAAGCTGCGGACGTAGGTTTTGCGGGTGAACTGCGAACTGACGAGATCACCCACGATCTTGCAGTGGCTCTGGAAAACGGGTTGGGGTCTTACGCTTGAACACTCCGTAGGCGATCGCCAGAAACACGGGGACTGCAACCAGCACCGCTAGCGCCCCGTAGGTGGCGTGATACTCGCTGATGGTGAACAGAGCGGGTGAGGGCAAGGCACTGCCAGTAATGTTGAACAGGAGTGCCCCGCCGATGTTGTTCGCGAAGTGTGCGCCGATGGCGAGTTCAGTGGTTCCGTCAATCAACGAGACTACAGTCCACAGCAGACCCGGAACGAGGAAGTAGTTGGAGAAGATCGTGAGCCAGCCGCCCGCGCGCGCCTCTGGGTTAAGGAGGTGCGGCAAGGTAAAGATAACGGCTGGCACGATCGCCAGAAAAACGCGGTTGCTCCAGATGAGGCTCGCACCCTGCACAACGTATCCGCGAAAGAAAAGCTCCTCGGTGGTCGTTTGGACAGCGGTGAGAACCAGCGCGATCGGAACGAAGAGCGCAAATGTTATGAGGCCGGAGTTGAAGGAGAAGGTATCCGGGTAAAGCAGATACTGCCCCAGCCCACCGATCAGGCAGTACGGCACAAACCACGCTACGAATCCATGACCGACCCGATGCCAGTCTATCTGCTTCCGCGCTGTGACGAGCGTTTGGGGGTGGCGGCGGTGGATGAGGGAGACAGCGATCAGGACTCCCGCGAAGAAGCACAGGAAACTCGCCATCACAAACAGGTAGTATTCCACAAGCCCCAGCCCCGAGGGGTCTGCCTGGCCGCCGAGCGCGAACGCGACGAGTACGCTGGCACCACTACCGACGATCAGCCACGCAAAGAGGATGATCATCAGCCCCAGAACATACCGCCACCCCCGATACTTACCCCACCGGGCAGCTTCCACGTAGGTAACTTTTTTCGCTTCTGGGCTGATTCCCTGCCTTCTTTCGATATTTTGTATTTTCATCTCCGTTTCCTCTAAAGGTATGCATGGGGTGTTTGGTTCGGGTAGCTGATCATAGTTGCCGATAGTTTCAAGATTTGGCGGCGGGTCAGCCCATGCCGGCAAGCACCATCACTGGAACTGTGGGTAGGTTGAAGACGACATGAACGACGACGGCGGGCCAGACCGATCCGCTGCGGCGCAGCAACTCAGCACCAACGAGACCCATCACTAGGGCCGCAGGAAAAACGATATTGATGCCGTGCATGAAGGCAAAGAGCAGGGCGCTGCTTACAACTCCAAAAAACGGGCCGTGGCGAAGCAGCAGGTTGGCGATGACGCCCCGGAAGAGCAGCTCCTCGCCCAGGGGCGTGAGGAGACCGAGAAACAGCGTCGCCAGGATTAAGGACAGCACCCCACCACTGCCACCTTCGGCATATACGGTTTGAGGGGTAGAGCTGTCTCCGGTGATGGCGATGTAGACCAGCACTGCCAGCCCCTTGACCATGAAGGCGACTACTCCCGCCCCAACCCCGATCAGCAGCCACCGCCGGGAGACCGGGCGGACGCCGAAGGGGCTGAGGGAACGGATGCGGAGCAGCACAGCAGCCGCAAACCCGGCGATGCCAGCAATGCCGGAGAGCGCGGCGAAAATCAGTCCGTAGGCTACGGGGTCGAGGCCGAGCCGCGAGAGCTGCGAGCCGCCTCCGTACCCGATGACGCTAAAGACGACAAGGCCGACAATGCCCTCGGGTAAGCTCGGACGTGTGAACCGCGTGGGTGCAGACGGAGGAGAGAGCGCGGCGGTGGTTTTTTCCGACTCTTGCGGGTAGTTAGAAGAAAATTTAGCCATGAGGATCAGCTCCTTTACGCTTGTTGCTGATTTCAGTTGTTGATGGGTTTAAGGATCGACAGGATCGCCGACCACCCCACCTGTAGCTGTATGCACGGCGCGGGCCATCTGCCCAAGCGTGTTGCCGAGCGAGGTGGGATCGGCTCCTGCTATCAGGGCCGCACTGACGTCTTCACTGATAACGCGCACGACTGCGGTGGCCGCTGCGGCGTGCAATCGCACCTCGATATCGTCAGGCGATCGCCGCAGGCGATCTGCGATGATTTCGACCAGAGCGCGCTCTATTCGGTCGTTGGTCATCAGCCAGACCGTCCGCAGATCCGGCTCTTTTTCGGCTAGCACAGTCATCTTGATTACAGCCTGATCAAAGGCCTGCTGATCGGGATCTGTAGTACGATTCTTCGCCCACTCCATAAGGTGATCTTCAAGGGAGATATCGCGAGGCCAGCGGCGCAATAGCGCCACAAACTCCTCGCCATCCTGCGCCAAGACCGGCTCGACACAGCTCTCCTTGTTGCGGAAGTACCGCCAGAGGGTGCGCACTGAGAGACCTACTGCAGCAGCGATTTGCTCGCCGGTCGTGGCAGCGACGCCTTGCTCCCAAAACAAACGCGCCGCCTCCCGCGAAATCTCCAGACGTATCCGCTGCTGCCGCTGCTCACTCATCCTCCCTGGCTTGCGCTCGTTCTTCGTTGTGTCGTTGGTACCGTCACTCCCCACAGCAGTCTTCCTTTTAGGAGCATGTCACTGAGTGACAATATAGCGCTTAGTGACGCCAGCGACAACAGGTTGCTTTACTAATCAGCATGTTCAATTTGAGCCCATAGCTACTCAAACTCTGGAAATGCCGGTCAGGGAATGACATCTGAGAGACTCCGCCACAGTCGGCAGGGGTGAGGTCACCCCCGCAACGGCCCTATTAACAGGATTGTTAGGCGATGGTTACGTACTTTTATACAGATTGTCTTTGTCTTAGCTAACTTGAGTGTAGTGAGTTTTAATGCTTAACTTCTTTCAAATTCTTACAGTAATTTATTAGATTCCTATGGTTTTAGCGAACCTGTTTGGGTGTCATTCCGGTGTGGCGCTTAAACTGTTGCGTTAGATGACTTTGACTAGAGAAGCCGACTTGCAGAGCAATGTCTGCGATCGCCAAGTTTGTTTTCAATAGCATCAGCTTCGCCTGTTCCACGCGCTGTCGAATTACGTATTGGTGGGGCGAAATTCCCATTTCTTGCTTAAACAAACTCGCAAAGTAAGTTGGGCTGATGTTAACAACACTCGCCAATTCAGCCAAGGATAAGTCTCGATTTAGATAAGTGTGGATGTAATCGATCGCCTGCTGAAGCTGCGTGCGAGTGAAGCTTCTATCTTGAGCTGCGACTGGTTGTATAACATTTGAATAGTGTCGCAGCAAATGAATCACCAGAATTTGAGCAAGTGATTCGGCATAGAGTTTCCCCATTACCCCACCCGATCGCAACTCAGCGAACAGCAGCATGCCAATTTGGTGAAGTTGCGAATCTTGCTGACCGAAACTATGCGCAAGTTCAAACCGGTTTGAATCAATATCAGAGGCTTCAGCAACCTGTTGAATCAGTTCTGGTTTTAAGCAAATGAATAGCGGAGCGCAGATGATACCGCTTTTATCTTGACGCCAGTAGCTTGGTTGTCCAGCCGGGACAAAGAGATTGTCCCCTTCGTGAAGGATTGATTCATGCAGTCGATCGTCCCGTTTCTGAATTAAAGGGGTAGGATTCCCTAGGTGTAAGCTGAGCCAATGGTCTGAGAGGGCCGGAAGTTCTGCCTCATAGGTTGAAATAGGGCTTTGACACTGCTCAATTAAAATGCCATTCCAGTTCATTTGACGACTGGATAGCATCAGTGGTTTATTGAACCGTTGGCTGAGTTCGAGCGAGTTGAGCAGGTTGCTGGCCATGGGGCTTGCTCTCACCGATTGCTTGCAGTTACAAAATAACACCTCTCAGCCTGACTCTGCCGGAACAAAAGCGTCTACCAGTTAGGAACCCAAGGCAATAACTGGCGCATCGATTCACAAGCTAGTAAACAACGCTTCTCTCTTTAGACAGACTTTTTTAATCAGCCGCTGATCATTTATTCAACAAAATTGCTTCCGACTATTGATTTTCTATGCTGTCGATTTCATCAGCTTGTGCTAGATAAGATTGTTTGAGCAATTCAGCGACTTCTTGCGCGATCGCAATCAGGGCATCATTAATTGGAGAGTCACAGAGAGAATCAGGCTGAAGTGTAATCTCATACTCAGGATCATTCCTGCATTGTGATACTGAACGCGTCATGGGCTCATTCTCAATGAAATGCTGGTTTGTAACCGACTGGATCAATGTCCATCGTCACCACTTTGATGGGCGTTGCATCCTTGGTGGTCATGGGGAAGACTTTCATCGAGAACTGGTCAATTGGTGCTAGAGCCGCAACGCCTGCATTGTTGACGAGAATGTCGAGACGACCGAGGGTGTTAGCAGTCTCAGCGACGGCGTGTTTTACCGCATCTACATCAGCACTATCAGCCCGAATGGCCAGCGCTTTTCCCCCGGTTGCTTCAATATCCCGAACCACCTGATCAGCTTTTTGGGGCGAACTGCTGTAGGTGAGCGCAACGTCTGCCCCATCGTGAGCGAGACGTTTGGCGATCGCCGCGCCTAATCCGCGTGAACCGCCCGTAACCAGTGCAACTTTGCCTGCAAGTGTGGTCGTCATGGTGGACTCCTTTATGGGTGAAATGTTTGATTCAATCTTGTGCTTCGATCAGTTTGCCGACGGCATCTGAAATCATCGTTTGCCCCCTGACAGTTTGAACGTGGCTTCCCCCTTCAAAAACAATGTGACCAGAATTAAAGCCGCGCAACATCTCGCTGTAGCTGTTGACAGCTTCAGGCGAAAAGCCGAAGTTGGCGATCGTTGCCTGCCGCTCGCTTTCGGGGACAGCGACAGCCTGTACGTCGCGTCCGAGAACGGCGGCAAAAGCGGCGGCGACATCGTTTGGCGAATAATCTGCTGCGCCGTGCAGTTCGATGATGCGTTTGCCCGTCCAATCTGCGGTCATCGCTTGGGCAACGGCACGTCCGATATCGGCGGCGCACACCATCGGAATCTTGCGCTCAAGCGGTGTATAGAAGCTCGGCAAAATGCCTTGCTCAGCGGCAACCTTCGCCACGCTACCCCAATTTTCCATAAACGCCGATGCTCGCAAAAAAGCAACGGGGATTTCCAAATCGCCAAAAATTGTCTCTAAAATGTGCGTCGTCAAAATGTTTCCTGTGCCTGAGGCGTGTTGTGAGCCGATCGAAGACAGCAACACGACTTTCTGCGCGCCAGAATTTTTGATGGCAGTGAAGTAACGCTCACCGATTCCTCTCGCCACCGCAAACATATTGGCGACGTTGTAGGCAGGCGGATTCATCGCGTAAACAGCGTCCGCATTCTGCATCGCATGGGTCATCGCTGCTAAATCGCTGAGATCCGCAAAAGCAACGTCCGCGCCTCTCGCCCGCCAAGCGGCGGCGGTTTTGTCCGAGCGCAAAACGACCCGCACCAACTGATTTTTCTCAAGCAAAGCGTCAGCAACCGCAGAACCCGTCTGTCCAGTCGCACCGAAAACTACATACACAGGATTTTCCTCTTGGCTCCATAGTGTGTTTACATCATCGTCTGTCGGATCGGGCGGACAATCACTTCATTGACATCAACATCGTCCGGATGAGACACTGCATATAAGACGGCTCTGGCGATCGCCTCTGAGGCAAGGGCAGTTTTGCGAAATTCTTTTAGCAAGCCTTTGGATGACTCATCGGTGATATCGGAGCCAAGCTCAGTGTCAACGACACCCGGGGATATGATGGTGACGCGAATAGTTTGTGATTCCTGCCGCAGCCCTTCAGAAATTGCCCAAACCGCATACTTGGTTGCACAGTAAACTGCTGCATTGGGGACTACCACATGGGCACCAATGGACGCAGTATTGATGATTTGCCCGCTGCCCTGCGCTTCCATAATTGGCAGCGCCGCCGCGATACCATTCAACACGCCCTGAATATTCACGTTGATCATGTTGTCCCATTCCTCGACTTTCAGGGCATTCATCGGAGATAAGGGGTATCACGCCTGCATTGTTAAAGATGACATCGACGCGACCAAATTTGTCTTTGGCAAACTCAACAAATGCTTTCACATCGTCGCGATCGGTGACATCGACCGCTTTGAATTCTGCTGTGCCACCGGATGCATGAATCTCCTTGGCTAGCTTCTCTAGCTTGTCTATCCGCCGTGCCCCTAAAACGACTTTTGCACCATTTTGGGCGAGCAGCTTCGCGGTAGCTTCGCCAATACCGCTACTGGCTCCGGTGATAACAATCACTTTGTTTTCTACATTCAACATGGTGGGTTTTCCTTTTATTTGAGTTTCCTTGGGTTTTAGTCAGCGTGAATTAAAGAAACATACCGCCAGAAACTTCAATTCTCTGAGCATTTACCCAGCGGTTGTCTTCAGAAAGCAAAGATGCGATCGCCCCGCCAATATCATCAGGAAGCCCTACGCGACCTAACGCGGTTTGCGAAGCGAGGAAGTTGTTGATTTCTGGATTGTCCCGCACTGCACCGCCCGCAAAATCTGTCTCGATCGCGCCCGGAGCCACCACATTGACGGCAATCTGTCTGTCTCCTAGTTCTTTGGCCATATATCGAGTCAGCACCTCGATCGCGCCTTTCATGCTGGCATAGGCTGAGTAGCCCGGCAGCGTAAAACGGGCAAGACCTGACGAAAGATTCACAATTCGTCCACCGTCCTTGAGCAGCGGCAACAGCTTTTGAGTGAGAAAGAAAACGCCCTTGAATTGAAGGTTCATCAATTGATCAAAATCGTCCTCGGTGGTTTCAGTAAAGGGCTTATAGATCCCAATTCCTGCATTGTTTATCAGAAAATCAAACTGCTCGGTCTGCCACTTGTCTTGAAGCGTCTGTTTGACCTGTGCCGCAAATTCATCAAAGGGTTTTGTGCTGGAAGCGTCTAATTGCAGGGCAGCGGCTTTACCACCCATTGCTGCAATCTCAGAGACAACGCTACTTGCCTCTGCCTCGCTGCTGCGATAGGTCACGATTACATCAGTCCCTTTTTTAGCAAGGGCCAAAGCCGTATTTCTGCCTAGGCCTCGGCTTGCTCCTGTGACCAAGGCGATCTTCGTGTTGTTTGTCATGATTGTTCTCCTTGTTAAAGTTGAGGAAGTCTCTCTAGCTCAGTAATCTGACAACCAGCAATAGTTTTTTGATGAAACTCTCGTCCAAAAATCGTTGAACTCTTGCCTGTCCAAAAAGGCGATCGCTTTGACTGCTTTGCCGTCCTGTATTGTGAAATACCAGGTGTAGTGTTCTAGTCGGGTCTACTGTCCCCAACAGACACTTTTTCCACTGTCATGGGCTGCTCAATGGGCTGACAAGCTCATCTTTCTCGATAAAAAATATAGCCGCCGTGATAAAGTAAGCCGTCACGAAACTCGCCATTGGCGGTAAATCCGGTATCGTCCCAATAGTTAATGCGATTTCCTGTGATTTCATATCGCCCCTGGTACGCGCTCTCTCTATCGCCGCGAGCTTCGTCGTAACGGTTGTTGGGCAGAAGCTCATGGCGAATATAGCCATCTTCCGTGACCCACATTCCGATATAAGGATTACTGGTTTGGGAGGCTGCCGTATTAACTTGGTTTGGATTCATAGTTTGGCGATTATTAAAGGTTTGAGGAGATAGGGCCACTGAAGATTCAAGAGCAGAAGCTTCTACGGATGATTCTGCTATAGGGGCATCTGCCGTAGATTGAGAAGTACAACCTATCAATGCAAAAGCTCCCAAGCTGATCATTGCTACCAATGGTTTGGGCATCGTTTTTGCTTTTATACAAGACCTACTTTGTCTCAATATGGTTTGATACTTAATTCACGTTGTGAATCATCAAACCGTGGTGTAAATGCGTCATTCTCGCCTGTCCGAACTGAATGTTTGTAGCCTGATAGCTGCGAAGACTGCGCCTCGATTGATAACATCTAATTGCAGAGATGGCATCTGATCGTCGAACCGCCGTCAGAGACTGTTGCACTCAAGCTGATTTGTGATATCCACTATCGATGAGTAGCTAACTTGAGTTTAGTGAGTTCTAATACTCAAGTTCTTCCAGATTCCTATAACGGTTTGTCAGATTCTTATGCTGTTAGCGAATCTGTTTTAGCGTCATCCCAGTCAGACGCTTAAATTGTTGCGTCAGATGACTTTGACTAGAGAAGCCGACTTTTAGGGCGATGTCTGCGTTGGCGTAGCCTGTGCGTAGCGCGTATCGCCAAATCCGTTCCCTCTAACATCGCTTTTGCCCGTTCCACCCGCTGTTAGATCAAATACTGGTGGGGTGAAGTTCCGAGCGTTTGGTGGAAGTCTGGGGGTCTGGACAGGTTTCGGCATTGCACTGCGATCGCAGTCAGGAACGCCGATCGCCTGGGGGATCCAAAAGCCACCCGGGGTATTCAACCGGCAGCTTGCTGGCGGCATTCAGCTGCGCGAGGTCGTCATCACCCAACTGGATGCTGGTTGCCCGCACGTTCTCAGCAAGTTGCTCGACCCGCTTTACGCCGAGAATGACTGCGGTTACGACCGGCTGATGCAGGAGCCAGGCGATGGCGATCTGGCCCGTAGTGGCACCGTGCCGGTGCGCGATGGTCCTGAGGACTTCGATCAGCGGTTCGCCCCGCCCGCGATCAATTGGCGGAAAATTCAGCTCCTTGAGCCTGCCGCCCGCGCCGTCACCGCCCTCGGAATATTTTCCTGTTAGGTAGCCACCGGCCAGGGGACTCCAGACCAATAGGCCAACCTGCTCGGAGGTCAGCATTGGGACGATCTCGCGCTCCAGGTCCCGGCCTACCAACGTGTAATAGGCCTGCAGCGAGACGATGGGTGCGAGACCCCGGGCCCTACCGATCCCCAGTGCCTTCATAACCTGCCAGGCGGCCCAGTTCGACAGGCCGATATAGCGGACATCCCCAGCGCGAACGAGGACGTCTAGAGCTTCGAGCGTCTCCTCGATCGGCGTCGAAGGGTCGAAGGCGTGGATCTGATAGAGGTCGATATGCTCCAGGCCGAGCCGTTGCAGACTTGCACGGCACTCGCTCAGGATGTGACGGCGTGAGGTGCCTTGCCTGTTTGGCCCTTCGCCCATGGCAGAGGCCACCTTAGTGGCGATCACAACGTCATCCCTCGGCACCCCGAGAGTACGCAGCGACTGACCGAGTATCTTCTCGCTTCGACCGTCAGCGTAAGCATTGGCCGTGTCAAAGAAATTGATGCCTAATTCGAGGGCTGACTTGACCAGGACATCGGCCTCGTCTTGCCCGAGCTTGCCGACCTGCCCCCATATGCCATCGGTGCCCCCAAACGTCATGGCACCAAAGCAGAGTTCAGATACGAACAGGCCGCTGTTGCCCAGCTTGCGCATGGGCATTTTCCCAATCTGATTAGTCATCTCTTCTCCTCTAGGTTCCCAGGCCGTTGGTCATGTAGCCTCTGTTCGGCTTCGCCAAGAACATGATTTACTCCGTTGGCCTGTTCCAAGATCGTCGGAGTAGAGATCAATGGGTGCAGAGCTTTCTTGAATGACGGTGACATAAGGCCTTGAAATCTCCTAATGAACGCCGCGTCGAATTCCCGTTTGATTTAACTTAAGTTTGATGGGTTCCAAGACTCGATCTCTTTCAGATTCTTATGGTGATTTATCAGATTCTTAGGTCATTAGCGAACCTGTTTTGGTGTTACTCCAGTAAGTCGCTCAAAGTACAGAGTCTGTTCGCCTGTACAGATCCAGACGATCTGCGCCATCAGGAATTGGTAAAACGCCGCGCGGCAGATGAGGTTGCTATCCGCGATCGCTTCGAGCGGGCAATATTTGAGGGAGACTTGCCGCCTGATACCGACCCTGCAGTCCTTGCCCGCTTTGTTCTCACGGTCAACTTTGGCCTGTCCGGGCGAGCAGCAAGCGGAGCCAGTCGCATGGAACTCCTACAAGTTGTTCAGACGGCGCTGCAAGCCTATCCAACATTCAAATAAGTTGCAAGCTAACGACCAAGTTCAGAGCCTAAGACGAGCGGTAATCTTTGGTTTTGTGATATTTATAAGGTTCCGGTGTTCACCTATGAGCGCGGAAGTGGAAAAACTTCTCGGCTACCTGTCTTTGTTGCATCAGGAACGAGTGCGATAGGCCATGATTCACCTTCGTCATCTTTGTATGCAATTTCACACAAAAATGCTTCATGATCCCGTGGTCCATAGGTTGCCATAGTTCCTGCAACCTATTGCCATCCCCGGTTACTAATATTGTCTGTAACCGCAATAATCTGATCATCAGGTGAAATATTGCGAACTACTTTACTCAAGCTATAGTTGCCCTGTTTTGACCTGAGATTGCATCCGATACCCGCAAAGTCGGCTAGCCGTTGCAACTTCTGGCAACCAATCTGTAAGCTCCGGCTATTAGGCTTCCACCTCAAAGTAGTCTGCTCAAGCAAGTCTGCTGTGAGCTTGCGTTCTGGAGTAAGCCATTAAATGCTGGATACCAAAATTGTTCCTTCCATCTGAGGGCGATCGCCTCCTTGTCACCTGCCTGAGACTTTAGCCAGTCTTGCCGGAATTTCTCGATCCAATAGCCACAAGTCTCTTTACTGCGATCAACCTCCTGGGTAAGCGTATCCCATTCAAACCGCTTCCGATCGAGTAACCCACCGATGCGTTTTGTCTTAGACTCTGCAAACTTCCAAGCCTGTAGGGTTAGCGTAGACGTCCAGGCTGAGATACTGCTGATAGGGCTTTTGTCGCTTACTACCAGGTTTAGGAGGTAACACTGCTCGCAAGCTCAGCTTTTCCTGCCGGGCACCTCGGGCGTAAACACGAACACCAATCCTGCCAGCCTTCAACCGTTCACTGATAGCTTCAATCGTCAGCGATTTTTGGAGCATCACATGACCTGCCGTGAACTAAACGTGAACTACTTTTATTCCGTTGTGTGCAATTCTCTCTGCTGTCTCACATTTCTCACATTAGAGCACCCGGCTACAACTTAGCCATGCCAGCTATGGTAATGTTCTAGACCTGTGGAACAGGCAAAATAGTATAGGAATGTCTATCCTCAGGTTTTCCTATGGTCCTAGACCCCATCTGTTGCCCCCGCTGTCACACCACCGATGCGGTCAAACATGGCAAAAGTGCTGAAGGCAAACAGCGCTATCGCTGCCGCAATGCCAAGTG
>PYER01000252.1 GCA_003017855.1 filamentous cyanobacterium CCT1 | reverse complement strand
GTGGTGGGGCTGGTGCTGCTGGGGCTAGCCCATCCCATTTTCAAAACTATTCTGCGCGAGAATGCCTGGGCCGAAGACCCGTTTCGGGTGGTCTTTGTAGTGGCAATGTACGTACTTACCCTGGCCGCTCTGGTGCTGCTGTATCGCTCCAGCGCTCGCCACTGGCGGGCTATCTTTGCCATCCTGACCGGCATGGGCCTGTGGCTATTGGGTATGCAGCCGGGAGTGTTTCGGCGCGGCTATGAGTGGCAGGTCTCCCACTTTTACCTGGGTATGGCAGCGGCGATGCTGATGATTTTTGCCCTGGCCACCCTGCCCGAAATTTACAAGTCAAAGCGCTGGCGGCTGACCCACGCCGCTCTCAACACCGTTGCTGTGCTGCTGTTTATCAGCCAGGGCATTACCGGCGTGCGCGATCTGCTCGAAATTCCGCTGCACTGGCAGGAGCCGTTTATCTATCAGTGCGATTTTCAAAATAAGAGCTGTTGAGCGGGGCGATCGCCCTATACCTCCTAGTCCAACGGGGGCACGTAAGACGGATTCAGCAGCGGCGGCGAGAGTCATTTCGCCAAGAGCTGGCCATTTTGGCGCACTTTCACAACGTTCTGCATTGGTGTTCAAGGCAAGTCCACCGCCGCCGATACGTTAGAATCAGCCACAGTGGGGCCAAAAATCTTTTGAGCAACGGTTTGTGATATGCCAAGAGCCGCCATTATCCAGGCCGACCAGTCCTATACCTTTGCCGATTATTTCAAACTCAACTTTGCACCGCAGGATATTCTGGCGTATTTTGGCGTCACGCTGCAGCGGCAGTCGTTGACTTTGCCACGCTATGCTGGCCCCCTCGATCGCTTGAGCGACCTCAAAACCCGCATTGAGGAAAGCCTGCCCCGCCTGAGCCTGACCAGCGAAATGGCCCGCCGGGAGTTTCTGATCGCTCCAGTATTAACCGACCTGTTGCACTATACCCAGGCGACTCTCAACGTGGAGTATCCGGTGGCAGTGAGTAATCAGCTCAAGGGGTCGCTCGACTACCTGCTGCAAACTGGCAACACGCTTTTAGTGATTGAGGCTAGAAACGAAGATTTGGAACGAGGTTTTGTTCAGCTTGCCATCGAGCTAATAGCCCTCGACCAGTGGATTGCCTCAGATCAAACCTTTCTGCAAGGGGCCATTTCCACCGGCAACATTTGGCAGTTCGGGCAGTTCGATCGCCAAACTCGCCACGTCACCCAAGATCTCAATCTCTACCGAGTGCCTGCTGACCTGGAGGATCTGCTCCGCATTCTGGTTCACGTTCTGGCGCCGTAACAACCCTATTCTCACTATTTCAATGGGCAACCTCACTGGCTGCTCCTAGCCACCAGGTAGACCAGGGGCGATCGCCACTGCACGGTCTTACCCTGGAGCTGTCGCTGACAACTCTGCTGAATGGTGGCAATGTCCTTATCTGATAAATGCTGGGCCAGCTGATCGCGGTAGCTGGGCGGGGTACCGCCCGTCGCAAACCACCGCTGCAGCAGCGCAGAAGACACGTAGATACTGCTGTGCAAAACGTCTTCGGTGAGCTGTACCGTAAAGCCTATTTTGCGAAAAAGGGTTTCTAGGGTGTCGGCCTGCCAGTTGAAGCGAGGGTCGGTGGTGGAGGTAGCGATCGCCGCTTCGGCCTGATGCCAGCGCTTGACCAGCGCTTTGCTCAAACCGCCAGCATCCACTAAATCAGAAATACGCTGGCTGTGGCGGGGGACAGTTTCGGCCAGCAGCACCACCCCATCGGGGGCCAGAAACCCCTGCACAATCTCGATGAAGCGATCGCGGTTGACCACCTGACTAAAAGTGTTGCGGCCCACAATCCGCTCGAAGCGCACTCCCGGCGTGTGCGACTCTAAGTAGGCGGCCAGGGCCTCAAAGTCGGCGTGCACCAGAACGGGGCGGCTCAGTTCCGGCAGCTGAGCGGCCTGTTCTTCCAGCGCCACCTGGTCCTGGGCGGTGTGGACACGGGCGTAGACGCCGCCCTCGGGCACCCGCCGCAGAGCCTCCCAGGTGAGCAGCCCGGTGCGGGCATTGAGGTCGAGAATGCGGTGGTGGCGCTGGGGCGGGGCCAGCTCAAAGATGCGATCGCGGATCTCTCCCAGCTGCTCGCCCGCCTGGCTCAGGGTGCGCTGCAGCCAGCGATCCCTTGCTGGATCCTCAGGACTGTAGGTCAAAGTCTCCGGCAGCGCACCGCCGTCCACCATCGCCGCCAGCTGGGCCTCGCGCCGCTGGGCCACCTGGGTCTGAATCGATGCCTCGTAGCCCTGATCCGATGGCTGGTAGAATACCTGCCCCTGCAGGCCGCTGGGCAAATACTGCTGCTCGACCCAGTGGTCGCGGTAGGCGTGGGGGTACAGGTAGCCTTTGCCGTGGCCAAAGCCCTTGCTGTCGCGGTTGCCGTCGCGCATGGGGTTGGGCACCTCGCGCTCGCGCTCCTGCTCCACGGCGGCCAGGGCATCGAAAAAGCCCATGGTGCTGTTGGATTTGGGGGCTGTCGCCAGATACAGCGTCGCCTGGGCCAGGGGGTAGCGGCCCTCGGGCATGCCCACCCGGTCGAAGGCAGCGGCGCAGCTAGTCACCACCGTGACGGCATGGGGGTCGCCCAGGCCAATATCTTCGCTGGCCAAAATTACCAGGCGGCGGAAGATAAAGCGGGGGTCTTCGCCCGCGTAGACCATACGGGCCAGCCAGTACAGGGCCGCGTCGGGGTCAGAGCCGCGCACGCTTTTGATAAAAGCGCTGATGGTGTCGAAGTGGGCGTCGCCCTCCTTGTCGTAGAGCACCGCCCGCTGCTGAATCGACTCTTCCGCCACCGCCAGAGTGATGTGGATTTGACCCGAATCGTTCGGGAGCGTGGTTTCCACCGCCAGCTCCAGGGCGTTGAGCAGGGCGCGGGCGTCGCCGTTGGCCACGTTCACCAGGTGATCGATCGCATCGGGATCAAGCAGAATGGCGCGATCGCCGTAGCCGCGCTCGTTGTCCGCCAGCGCCTGCTCCACCACCCGGTACAGGTCTGCAGCCTCCAGCGGCTTGAGCTGAAAAATGCGCGATCGACTGACCAGGGCTTTGTTAACCTCAAAGTAGGGGTTCTCGGTAGTGGCCCCAATCAAAATTACCGTGCCGTTTTCCACCCAGGGCAGCAGCGCATCCTGCTGGGCCTTGTTAAAGCGGTGCACCTCATCGACAAATAGAATCGTACGCCTGCCGTACTGGCCGCGCAGATCCTGGGCTGAGGCGATCGCCTCGCGAATGTCCTTCACCCCCGCCAGTACCGCATTCAGCGCGATGAAGTGGGCGCTGGTAGTGTTGGCGATGATCTGGGCCAGGGTAGTTTTGCCCGTGCCCGGTGGCCCAAAAAAAATCAGCGAGGAAAGCTGGTCGGCCTGAATTGCTCGCCGCAGCAGTCGCCCCGGCCCCACCACGGCATCTTGGCCAATGAATTCATCTAGCGTGCGGGGTCGCAACCGCGCCGCCAGGGGTGCATCGCGGTCGATCTGGGCCTGGCGGCTGTGGTCAAAGAGATCCATTTAGTTAGGGGCAAGTGGGGCTAATAGAGACCAAGGGTACTGGCACGATCAGCCCAGTTTCTCTATGGTATAGCCCCAGCCCCCAACCCTTTCACAACTATTTGAGCCCGTCAAATTGCCGTCAGTATGCTGGGGGAACGATTGCAAAACTCTTCAAACTGTAGAATTGCTCCTCCCCTAAGGCCGCTCAATCTGGCTTTATCGCTGTCCATTAAACATACTGACCGCTAGAGCCCTAACCGCGAGCCCGCTCCAGCAAAATCATCATGATGAGGCTGAGCAATACCTGCGTTTCTTCCTGCGGCGACAGCCGATCGATTGGCTTGACGATAAACTTGCGAGACAAAAACGATGGCTGCTTTTCCAGACGCATCACTACGGTGCCGTCACTGCGTTTTACCAGGTATTTAGGATTGAGTACATAGCCACTCAGCAGTCCTAAAACGGGTACTTCTTGAAATAGCGAATCAAGCACTTTAACCCAGGGATTTTCTTCCTGAATGTGCAGGTCGCTGTTGACGGGGTTGAAAATATCGTAGTGGGCTTTCCACAGCGATCGCATGCCCTTACGCTTAACGGCCCCGATAACTGCGCCATTGCTATCTGTGAAGTTGTAGCGAGCCGAAAAATCAATAATGCGATCGGCTTTTATGTCATAAAGCCTTTGAGTTTGGGCTTCATCCGCAAAAACACCAATCGCTTCCTTCAGCTTAAATAACTTTTGCTTAACAAAGAACACAACTTTGCCGTCAACATTAGTAACAGTAATCTTAGGCGCAATTGTCCAAACCTTAAACGTAATCTCTAGGGGATATTGCATACCTTGGAATGGCTCCGGCTTCTATAAAATATTGCCCTTTAGTAATCCCCCGCTGAGGTTGCAACTATCAGCCACAAAAGAACAGTGGCGTAGAATTAGTATTTCTTAAATATTCAGTCTAAATGAGTTGGGCTGTCTAAGGCATGGTAAAGCCATCCGATCGCAAGAATGGGCAAGAGACCATACCTCTTGCCCATCAATTAAGCCGATCATAGTCGAACCTTTAGCCAGCCAGATAGGCCTTCAGGTCGTGGCGGGCGTAGCGTAGCTTCTTAATCGCGTCGCGCTCGATCTGGCGCACCCGCTCACGGCTGACATTGAGCTGCTGACCTACCTTTGAGAGCGACAGACCCTCGCCGGTACCGAGGCCAAAGCGCAACACCAGCACTTCGCGCTGCTGCGGGGTGAGGCGGTCGAGAATGCGAAAGATGTCTTGCTGGAGGCTGTTTTGGGCGGCGTAGTCTTCCGGCGATCGCCCCTGGTCGTCTTCAAGCATGTCGGCCAGCTCTGTGTCGCCCTTGTCGCCCACCATGGCGTTCAGCGACATCGGCTGCTGCGACTGCGACAAGAACTGGCGCACCTGGGTGATGGGCATGTCTAAATGGTCGGCCACTTCTTCGAGGGTGGCGGTACGGCCCAGTTCCTGAGCCAGGTGGCGCTGGGCGCGCTTGATTTTGGTCAGCTTTTCAAAAATGTGAATGGGCAGGCGAATGGCGCGGCTTTTCTCCGCGATCGCCCGAGTGACCGCCTGGCGAATCCACCAGTAGGCGTAGGTCGAAAAGCGAAAACCCTTGGTGGGGTCAAACTTTTCGACGCCCCGCTGCAGGCCCAGAGTACCCTCCTGCACCAGGTCCATCAGGTCGAGGTTGCGTTTGGTGTACTTTTTCGCGATCGAGACTACCAGGCGCAGGTTGGCCTCCACCATGCGGCGGCGGGCCGCCTCTCCAGCCTCCAACTCCTGATTTAAGTCGTCCACCGACAGGTCGGCGGCGTTGGCCCATTCCTCTACTGAGGGTTCATCGCCCGATGCTTTGGTGAGTTTGGCGGCGATCGCATTGAGCTGGTTAAACCGCTGCACCCGCTTGCCCAATGAAATTTCTTCGTCACGGGTGAGGCGGGGAATGCGACCAATTTCTTTCAGGTATGCCTGAACAGAGTTACTGGAGGTAGAAATTGCTTGAGCCATGGGAACATCAGTAGCGGCAATCGACTTAGATGCCACTATGACAAGCTATAGGCTCCAATGCCTCTACCCTGGGGGGGGCTAAAGATTTCCTTAAGGGGTGCAATTTGCGCCATTGTACTGTACCTGCACCGGCAACCAGTGAGCCTGAGGGTTGGGCAGCGCCCCAGACTGGGGCTCAAAAGTGCGCTGTAGCACCAGTTCCAGAGCCTTTTCATCCAGCACTGTGTAGCCCGTGCTGTCGAGCAGCACGGGCTCTTTAACCAGTTCTCCGGTGGCCGATACAATCACGCCCACCAGGCCCTCGGCGGGCGGTGGTACCAGGCAGGTGCTGATCGGATAGGGCACCTGTAGAGGAGGCAGCTTTTGACCCAGCACTGGCACCTCGCGATCGCTGAGGCCCTGACCTTCGGTTTCGAGCCAGTGGGGTACAACGGCCAGATGAAAATTGACGTCATCGCTGCTGAGCGATTTGGCCTGCTGGTTGAACTGGTAGTGGGCCGGGTCGCGCAGGCGATCGTCCAGGGTGAGCGGTGGGGGCTCAGATGGCAGCGGCTCCAGGCCAATGACGTCCTGAGGTGCAGCCGCAGCCGTCTGGGCTGGAGGCGACGTCTGGGGACGGGCGTGGGGTGGAGTTATTGGTTTAGGGGCCGCAGGGGCGGGTGCAGCAGGCGCAGAGGCCACAGGCGATCGCGCCGGTTGAGAGATCTGAGTAGTGGGGGTAGGGGGCACCGGAGCCAACGCTCCCCCCTCAGCGATTGGTTTTGACGATGCCGGCAGACGCACCACATCCATAACTGCGGCTGGATCGCTGAGCTCGCTCAGCGCGTCTTGCGCCTCGGGAGCGCTTCCAGGCATCGGCATCCCCAGCAGCAGTCCGTGCATTCCTATCGAGACCAGAGCCAGCACTCCCCCGCCCGACCAGCGAAGAAAGCGCTTGCTCGCCTTAAGTTTGAAGGGAAGTGCCATAGTCATGTCCGTTGCTGTGCGCCAGTATAGGTCAGCGTTTGCTCTTCTGGGCCTTCTAAAGGTGGCACAACTTTTCGGTAGCGTTAACAGTGGACAGACAGTTTTTATATTGTCGTTATTTGCCGTTAACCTAGGGCTGTCGAGGCTTTAGCAAAAAAGGCTCAGAACAATGCGACGAGAAGACCTGACCCTACTAACAGCGGGCCTGTTGCTCGTGCTAACGGCCATTCTTTTAATTGCCCTGGAGCCTCGTACATCGCCGGTTGATCCATCCTCCGAGGTTACTGCCGTGCCCACCCAGCTGTTGACCGATCCGTTTTTACAGTACCCCACCCCCGGTGCCGTACGGGTGGTGTGGTTTACCGAGTTTGAGGGCCAAGACCACCAGGTCCGGTGGGGGGCACCCGATCAGCGCCCTGACGCTAACTTACCCAACCAGGCCCCGGCAATTACCACCCAACTGGCCCGCACCCGAGAAGACGGCCAGTCTCGGCTCGACCACCCCAACTTTGCCGATCTGAACCAGACGGTGCAGCGGCCCATCTGGCGGCACGAGGCCACAGCGACTGGTCTGCCGCCGGGGCAGCGGGTGCCCTACCGGGTGGCCAGTACCGGACCAGATGGCACTGTGGTGCAAAGTCGCGTATTTACTCTAGCCGGAGCACCCATTGCTGGACAGCCGCTCAAAATTCTACTCACCTCTGACCATCAGAATATGCCCATGACCGCCGCTAACCTGCAAAAGGTGGAGGAAACCCTGGGCTGGGTAGACGCGGTGTTCTTTGCGGGCGATCTGGTCAACATTCCCGATCGCGCCTCTGAGTGGTTTGACGACAGCCGGGGCTGCGGCTTTTTTCCCTGTTTACAGGGCAATACCAGCTACGGGCTGGAGCGCGGTGGCCGCACCGTGCGCTACCGGGGCGGCGAAATTATTCAGCACGCGCCGCTGTTTCCAGCGTTGGGCAACCACGAAGTTATGGGGCGCTTTGCCGCCACCGCCCCGCTGGGAGAGCAGTTTAACCAGCCCGTGCCTCGCCCGGTGGCGGTTGACCTGTACGAGGCCAATGTCGACCTGTTTAACCCCGCTAGTGACCCCGAGCTGCGTCGCCAGTGGATTGTTGACAATTCCTTCAACAGCGAAACCTACGAAGCCCTCTTTAGCCTGCCCGTCACCCAAGTGCCCAACCCCGATCGCCCCGAGACCACCAGCCGCTACTACGCCATTACCCTGGGCGATGTTCGCCTGGTGTCGCTCTACGTCACCCAAATCTGGCGGCCCCACAGCCTAGACGCCACCGCGCGGGGCCGCTACCAGGAGCGCGAGGCCGACCTGGGCACGCCGCAAAACTGGGGCCACGGACAGCACATCTTTGAACCGATCGAGCGCGGCAGCTTGCAGTACCAGTGGCTAGAGCAGGAGCTGTCCAGCGAGGCCTTTCGCCAGGCCCGCTACAAAGTGGTGATGCTGCACCATCCACCCCATACCCTGGGCGACAACATCGTGCCCGCCTTTACCAACCCGGTGCGCCGCTACGATCGCAATGATCAGGGCCGCCTTACCGCCGTGCGCTACGAGTACCCCCGCGCCGATGACCACATTGCTCGCGACCTGGTGCCCCTGCTGGAGCAGGCTGGGGTAGACCTGGTCTTCTACGGTCACTCGCACCTGTGGAACCGCTTTGTGTCGCCCCAGGGCACCCACTACCTTGAAACTTCAAACGTCGGTAATTCCTACGGGGCCTTTTGGAAAGACGCCATTCGCCCGGTGCCCCCTAAAACTATCGAGGGTTCGGCTGTGACCTACTCCCCCACCGACTACGTAGCCCAGGGCGACCCCAACGGCCTGGAGCCCGTGGTGCCGACTATCGCTCCTGTGTCTGACGACAGCGGCAGCCCGTTGCCCTACCTTGCCAGCAATGACATTACCGCCTTCAGCGTATTTGAGACCGAGAGGGGCACCGTCAGCAGCTACTACTTCGATACCCGACGACCAAACTCTGAGGTGGTGAAATTCGACGAGTTTAGGTTGGGACGATGAGGCGCTAGGGGCAGTTTCGGTAAGGTTCGGTGGCGAGAAAGTGGCCGATTAAGTAAAGCGATCCACACAGCACCCTGAGCTGGCTGGGGGTGTGGCCCAAGGCAACTAGCCCATCGCTCAGCGAAGGGTGAATCTGGCACTGGGCCAGGTCGGAGCAGAGCGATCGCGCGATCGCCGCCAAATCTTCTGGTGCTGCTGTTTCGTGCCCCGGCACGGGCACCAGGTGCAGGGTGTCGCCGGGCCGCAGCAGGGCGGCAAAAATATCGCCGTGGTCTTTGGTGCCGAGCATGCCCATCAGCCATGCTGTTCCCAAGGATTTCACCGGCTGGCTGGCCCACCAGCTGTTGACATACTGGCGCAACACCTCGGCGGCGGCGGGGTTGTGGGCACCGTCGAGCAGCAGCGGGTAGCTGGCGGCGTCTTGGCCCCAGGTTACCCACTGCAGGCGACCGGGCCAGCGGGCTTTGCCCATGCCGGTGACGATCGCCTCGTCAGAGATTTTCCAGCCCTGGTGACGCAGGCTGTGTAGGGCGGCGATCGCCACGGCTGAATTGATCAGCTGATGCTCGCCCAACAGCGCCAGGGGGTAGGTGATGACATCAGCACCGCTGCCGTAGCGGGCCTGGCCATTCTCAAGCGGTACCGCCGGGGTTGGCCACACCACCGGACAGCCCAGCTCAGTCAGGCGCGCCTCGACCACCCCCGCCGCCTCGGGGGGAAGTGGCCCGACAACCGCTGGCCGTCCCGGCTTCAGCACTCCCGCCTTTTCGCGAGCAATATCGGCCAGGGTGGGGCCGAGGCGTTGCCAGTGTTCTCGGCTCAGCGAAGTAATCACGCTGACCAGAGGCGCGTCTACCACATTGGTGGCATCGAGTCGGCCCCCCAAGCCCACCTCCATGACCGCCAGGTC
>PYER01000251.1 GCA_003017855.1 filamentous cyanobacterium CCT1 | reverse complement strand
AGATGTGTATAAGAGACAGGCTACTGACCCAACTCGAACCCGGCACCCGCATTGTCTCCCACGCCTTTGACATGGGCGAGTGGGTACCCGAGCAGGTGTCCGAAGTGGAGGGACAAACTATTTACTACTGGGAAGTCCCTGAAGACGTACCGGAAAATTTACTGTAATCACTGTTCTTCTACTGAACTGAATGGTCACCTTTGGCATTTTTGAACGGATAGTAGAGCCCTTAATAATAATGATGATGGATTGGTGAAGAGGGCTTGAAAACACAGCAACGGGTCGTCTCGGTTCTCAAAATTGCTTTCCCTTCGCCTGCATCCGATCCATGATCGTGGCAGAAAACATTTTGTTTCCCCAGATGCAACCGTTTCAACCATGCTTTACGGCAGATAGCACATAGAAGAGCGGATCTAACGCTGAAATATGTGCCTGCCCACCGGGCTGTCTGTCGGCACGGTAAGCAGGCAAGGTAAAGACCATACCTTCTGCTGGTGAACCATACCTCTGGGCGGTTGATCTGCATACTTTTCTGTAAAGACAGCCCCGGCGATCGCCCCTATCGTTAGAAACATCAGCGGTGCTCCACCTATAAGCCCCTGACCACCAAGCCTTTCCGCATGCATTGAACGAGTCCGCGGCGGCTCGGCGACCTTCAGTCTGCGACCCCCGGTTGTAGCGCTGACGGATTGGTGCGCCCGTTGGTTGGTGTTTCCCTGTAGAGGGTAGGGAGTAGGGGGCTATCAGTCTCCTAGCTCCTTACCCCTCACCCATCCTCTCCCTATCCACCTCACAAAGGAGGTCCGAACGATGTATAACGACCTCAACCCCCTGCCTCAGCTCAGCGATCGCCTGTTTCTCACCGACGGCGGCATGGAGACCACCTTTATCTTTCACCAGGGCATTGACCTGCCCCACTTCGCCGCCTTTGACCTGCTGAAAACCGCCGAAGGCTACCAGGCGATCGCCAACTACTATCGCGCCTACCTCAGTCTGGCGGTCGAGCAGCGGGTGGGCTTTGTGCTTGAAAGCCCCACCTGGCGGGCCAACCCCGACTGGGGCAGCCGCCTGGGCTACGGCAGTGAAGCACTAGCTACGGCCAACCGCGAGGCGATCGCCCTGCTGCACCTGCTGCGCCAGGCCTACGAAACCCCCGACACCCCGATCGCGATCAAGCACCGCATAAACCCCGGTCACCTTGGCATCCTGGGGTTGGTCGCACCAGGCGGCAACGGGGATGGGGGTACTGCCGGTCGAGGCCGTGGGCGGGGCGGCGGCGGTTTCGGCGGCGTGTTCGTCGGCGGCGCTATACAAAAAGTCGTGGAGGCTGCGATGCTCGACGGGGACGTTTTGATGCTCGATTGAGGCTGGGGCATCGTTTTGTTCAGAGGTCACGGGTTGGCCTGGGGTGGTAACACGGCTTCATTATCGTCGGAATGTGAGTTGATTGGCGACGTTGAAGCTTTGTAAACACTGCGGGTTTGGTTGGGTGCTGCTGCGCTCTGCCAATCTACTGGCCTGAGGCTTTTACGGGGTTTAGGGTGTCGTTATTGCTCTGGTGCTCTCGGTAGTTTTGCGGCCATGCTTAAAAATGATGGGGGCTGCACCTTAGAAAATGAGGATGTTTCTTTAGAAAAGGCGAGTGTTTATTGAAAACATGGAAGCGAATTCAATAAACGCTTGCCCATTCATAATAAATGCTTTCGTGTTTATTGAATTTGCTAAAGCGATACTTATAGATCGCGAAGTGAATTCAATAATCGCCGTCACGAATTCAATGATCACCGTCATGAATTCAATGATCGCCGTCATGAATTCAATGATCGCTTTCGTTTTGGCTGAATTTGCGACGGTGATTCTTACCAATCACAGGGCGAATTCAAGCATCGTCGTTATGAAAGCGATGGACAGGTGCCTTTTTTAACCAGCGCTATTCTCGCGGGCTAGACCACAAGGATGGGTTGGCCTAAGCCGAGCGTGAATTTAATCAACGATGGGCCACCTCCCTGTATTGGAGGGGTGCCCGCAGGGCGGGGTGGGGCAAGCAGCGATAGAAACGTAACCCGGCAAATGGGGTTATCTTTGGGGCAGGCTCTACGGCGACCCTATGACCTCTGGTGACGCATCTCAACCACCTAAGCTCTCGGCCATTCAGCGGCTCAACCTCATTCGCACGCTGAACGGGTTGCCGGGGACGCAGTTTGGGGAGTTGGCCTTTAGCCTGAATCCGCCGCCAGGGATTATTCCCCCTGACATTGCCGCCCAGGGAAATCGCACGTCTATTTTGTTGCAGTGGGCAGAGGGAACGGGCGGCCCAGGGCTGGCGGTGGTGCAAGAGGTTCTAAGCCTGATTCTGGGAGAGCCCAACCCAGTTACATCGAATCCTCAAAATGCTGGCCCCTTGTTTTTGGCTCCGCGTCGGAACCCGTTCTTTACCGGGCGAGAGGAGGTGCTAGAGCAGATTCACCAGGCGATGGCAGCGGGGGAACCAGCGGCGCTAAGCGGCCTGGGCGGCGTGGGCAAAACGCAGACAGCGGCGGAGTATGCCCATCGCTATCGAGAGCAGTACAGCGCTGTGCTGTGGGTGCGGGCCGAAACGCAGGATGAGCTAGTGTCGGAGCTGACGGCCCTGGCCCAAGACCTGGGGCTGGCGCTGAGCCAGGAGGCCGACCAGGCGGTGGTGGTGAAGGCGGTGAAGGGCTGGTTGAGCAAAAACGCTGGCTGGCTGCTGGTGCTAGACAATGCCGACCACCTGGAGCTGGTGCGAGACTGGCTGGCGCTGTGTGACCAGGGCCACATTTTGCTGACCACTCGCGCTTCACAGACGCGCCCGCTGGCGGTGTGCGTGGCGGTGTTAAAAATGCCACCGCAGGAGGGGGCGCTGTTTTTGCTGCGGCGCAGTGGTCGGGTGGGCAAAGAGGGCATTTGGGAAGATGCCACTGAGGCTGATCAAGCTTTGGCGCTGGCGCTGTGCGACCAGATGGACGGGCTACCGCTGGCCCTGGACCAGGCAGGGGCCTACATTTTAGAAACGCCCTCTAGCCTGAAGGAATATTTGCGGCTTTACAAAACGGCTGGGCCGCAGCTATTAGCCCAGCGGGGAGACAACGCCCTCGACCACCCTTCGGTGACAATTACGTTTGGGCTGGCGGTGCAGGTGGCGAGCCAGCGACTACCGGCGGTGGCGGCGTTGCTGAACCTGTGTGCGTTTTTGGCCCCGGATGGCATTCCAGAGGAGGTGTTTAAAGACGGTGCAGCGGCGTTTGAGGAGCCGTTGCAGAGTGCCCTGGCCGAGCCGCTGGAGTATATGGCGCTGCTGCGCGAAGCGGGGCGATTTTCGCTGGTGGTGCGCAATGTGGAGGAACAAACCTTTAGCGTGCATCGGTTGGTGCAGGAGGTGATTCGCGATGGGCTGGATGAGGCGGTACAGGAGAGTCTGGTGCGGCAACTGCTGGAGGCGATGAATGAGACGTTTCCAGCAGTTGAGTTTGCGAATTGGTTGGCGTGCGATCGCCTGCTGCCTCATGCTCTAGCTTTAATAAGTTGGCAACAGCGCTTTGCAATTGAAACTGAATCGACAGGAAGACTGCTTAATCAAATCGCCGAGTATGTGTATTGGAGAGGCCGCTATGGGGAAGCCGAACCCCTCTTTCAAGAGGCTCTGGCGATGAGAAAACGGCTCTTGGGTGACGAGCATCCTAATGTCGCCCTTAGCCTCAATAATCTGGCGACGCTCTACGCCAATCAAGGCCGCTATGGGGAGGCCGAACCCCTCTACCAAAACGCACTGACGATGAGAAAACGGCTCTTGGGTGACGAGCATCTTAATGTCGCCCTTAGCCTCAATAATCTGGCTAGGCTCTACAACAAACAAGGCCGCTACAGCGAAGCCGAACCTCTCTACCAAAACGCACTGGCGATGAGAAAACGGCTCTTAGGTGACGAGCATCCCGATGTCGCCCTTAGCCTCAATAATCTGGCTAGGCTCTACGATTATCAAGGTCGCTATGGGGAAGCCGAACCCCTCATTCAAGACGCCCTGGCGATGAGAAAACGGCTCTTGGGTGACGAGCATCCCGATGTCGCCACTAGTCTCAACAATCTGGCCAGTCTCTACTACAATCAAGGCCGCTATGGGGAAGCCGAACCCCTTCTTCAAGGCGCTCTGACAATGACTAAACGGCTCTTAGGTGACGAGCATCCCGATGTCGCCCAAAGCCTCAATAATTTGGCGGCGCTCTACAACAAACAAGGCCGCTACAGTGAGGCTGAACCCCTCTACCAAGACGCCCTGGCGATGAGCAAACGGCTCTTGGGTGACGAGCATCCCGATGTCGCCCTTAGCCTCAATAATCTGGCTAGTCTCTACAACAGACAAGGCCGCTATGGGGAGGCCGAGCCCCTTTACCAAGACGCCCTGGTGATGAGAAAACGGCTCTTGGGTGACCAGCATCCCGATGTCGCCCTTAGCCTCAATAATCTGGCCATGCTCTACGACAATCAAGGTCGCTATGGGGAGGGCGAACCTCTCTACCAGGAGGCCCTGGCGATGTGTAAACGTCTCTTGGGCGTCGAGCATCCATACACTAAGATCGTTCAGGAAAATCTGGAATGCTTGCAGCAAAAGCAACGATCTTAAGCCCTGTAGGGGCAAACGTTTATCCAGATGACAGCCCCATTCTGGTGCCCTAGCTCTGCCTGGGCACCCTGGTTTTACGGCTCCGCCGCTCATGTTAGGAGGCAGAGCATTGGAACGAGGGATAGCGAATGATGAAATGCGCTTAAACCTGTAGTAACCGTCCCCTGAGCGGAGTCGAAGGGGACATCTCGGGTAGGTTTTGGCTTTCTCCCTTTGGGGAGACGTTTTACGAACGACTTCGCTCAGCCAGCATAATTGTAGGTACGCTTACAACCTGTAGCATTTTTAACTTGCGATCGCCTAAAAGATAGGTTATTTTTGCTGGATGGCTGTGTGCGTGCAGCTGTGCTTCCCAAAAATTTAGTCAGACGCCACTGGAAGGTGTTGGTACCACCAACCAGCGGCTGACCCCCTTTGACAGGTAAGGCTGTCGCGGAGGGCTAGGGCTATTATTGCCCAGGCCGCCCCGAACTGCACAAGTCTAGGGCGGCTAAATTTTTGGGTTTCTTCCCCGTCGTCTCATCGGAAAGGAACCCGATTATGTTGTGCTTCACTCGTCAAGACCTCCGAGTTCTGCCAGAACTTGGAGGTCTCAATCCCCTGCGTCTTGCCGACACCAACCTTCGGCCAGATCGATTGCGCCATCTAGTGATCGGTTCGCCCGAGGGGGTGCGCGACACCATCAACCTGCTGCATGTGCTGCGCTATACCGACCAGGCCACCTGGAGCCAGTTGGTGACTATCCCCCAATCGGGGATTTTGATTACGCCCGAGCAGGGGGAGGTATTTAGCCTGCTGAGGCGCGATCGGCAAAGATCGGACCAGTAGGGCGATCGGCAGAGGTAGCGCATCGCTCTCTCGCCGGTTGTGCAGCTCGGCTGTAGTTAATTGGCGAGGGGGTGCTCAGAACTTGCACCTGGTGGGTAAAGGGCAAACGGCGTTTGCCCCTACAGATTGGAACGCTTGCCCCAAACCAGCGATGGCTTTTCAGCCATCGCTGGTTTGGGATTGGAATCTATTCCTATAAAAGGAAGGAGAGGAAGCAGCAGGGTTTAACCCTGTGGTAAACCCTGCTGAAACAGGCCGTCCCTATCGCCCCTGAATGAGCTGGGTGGCGCGGACTTCGCCCAGCACCCGCTCGATGCCGCTGACCTTGAGGGTGCCTGCGTCTTCGAGGTTGGGGGCGGTGAGCCGCATGCCCTGCGCCATGGGTACGGTGTACTGGCGGCGCAGGGGCTTGTCGTTGACGCGCCCTTCGTAGGTGACGGTGGCATTAAAGGGGGCACCGTTGGCGACCACATCCATAGTGTTAAGGCCGGGCTGGAGGTTGATCTTCAGCTCCTGGTTGGCCTGGGCGGGTACGTTCTCGACGGTGACTTTGACGAAGTCGCGCCCGGCCCCCAGCTTAGACACCGCCGACAGGGTGTAGGTGTTGGCGTTTTGAGCCACCACTTTGAACTCGTTGTCGATCGCTTGCAAACGATGGGCCGACATAGTGA
Source organism: filamentous cyanobacterium CCT1 (assembly GCA_003017855.1). GTDB lineage: Bacteria > Cyanobacteriota > Cyanobacteriia > Phormidesmidales > Phormidesmidaceae > Nodosilinea. Next base: position 3,330 of record PYER01000251.1, on the reverse strand, counting down.
CCCGGTCATTGGCGCGAATGGCACCGCCCACCTGTAAGGCCTGCAAAGGCCGCTTCAGGTAGTAGTTTAACCGGCCAGCGCTGACGCCGCGCAGGGTGTGCACCCAGCTGTCGAGGTCGGTGGGCTGCTGGGCACGCTGGAGAGCTTCTAGGGCGGCGCGATCGCGGAATCGAGTCGCTGCACCTAGGTCAACATTCAGGTTGGCGTTAACGCTGGGGTTGACGCTGGCCGCTGGCGTCGTGCCCAGACTGCGGCGCAGATTGGCATTGAGGCCCAGGTCGCTGACGTTGTTGAGCAGCACGCTGTCGATGGGCAGCAGGCGCGATCGCTTCGGTTTCATGCCCAGCAACAGCTCGCCTTTGATCGGGTTGTTGCCCGAGAGACCGGGGAAGGGCACAAATTTGCCGGACAGGTTTTCGACCTTGCGCGAGGTGTCTTTAAAGGCGTTGAGGTTGTTGCCGTTTTCGTCGGTGAGGCTGATGGTTTCGGCGCTGTCGCCCAAAATCAGCACCACGCCGCCCAACAGCAGCATAATCGCATCCCACACGGGCGTCCGCTGGCGGTGGTTGAGCACCGAGAAGGGCATGTAGTGCAGGCGGCCACCGCTCCACTCGCCGCCTTCGTAGACCCGGCCATTCTCATAGCGGAAGGTGTTGCGGGCCGGGTCGATAACGATGCGTTTGATGCTGCTGGCGGAGTTGGGGTCAAACACGTCGATCTGCATTTCGCTGCCGGTATTGCGCCAGGCGATCGGCGTGATGCAGTGGGGCGCGCCGCTAAAGTCGTAGTTTTGCGACAGGCAGATCACCGGGTTTAGCCCCCGGTTGTGGGCATCCCAGGTGTCTTGAAAGACGCTGACCGGGTTGTGGGTTTTGCCGCTGAGAAACTGGCCCACAAACCACCAGATCGCATCGGCCCCCACCTGGTAGGTGTGGCGCACGTTGAAGTCATTCTCGACCTCGGCCCAGTTGCCAAAGCGGCTGAGGGGGCGGCTGAGGCGGCTCATGTCTTTGTAGGCGTAGATCGCCTCGGTGGCCATGCCAAAGCAGTTGCCCCCGGCGGCGACGCCCTTGACCACCAGCTCGTAGAACAGCGCCTTGAGGCCGTCGTCGATCAGGCCAAAGTCAAGCTCCCAGTCGGGGTCGACATCGCCAAAGGCGGCGGCGTACTCGCGAAAATCGACGGTGGGGGTGCCTCGGTTGATCGTTGAGAAAAAGTCGAGGGGCGTGTTGGCTCCCAGCTGGGGCTTAATCGACCAGTCCATAAAGTTCATCCAGGGGCCAAAGTTACTGGCTCTGAAAATGCCGTTGGCGTTGTCGCGCAGGCCCCAGGCATTGCGAATGTTGAGGTCTTTGGTGAAGCGGCCCAGCAGGTCGTCGTCGCCGCCGAACAGGTTGCCCGAGTCACACTCCCAAATTTCGACCTGAAACTGCACGTTGAGGTTGGGGTCGCCTGGCAGCACCGCATAGGGCACGTTGAAGTTTATGTCTTTGATGTTGGCGCTGCTGAAGTGCTTGTCGCCCTCGGGCAGCTTTTTGTCGTAGACGCGGTGGCCATTCACCGAGATGGCAATGCGGCAGTAGATGTCGTTCTGGCCGTCGAGGTCGAGAATGTCGCGGTCTTCTTCTTTGGTGTCGACCCGGCCCACGAAAAACCGGAAGGGGTAGCAGACGTGGAGCTGGCCGTTAAACCAGAGAATGCTGCCCTGTTGGAAGGTGTTGTAGCGGGCGGGGCCAGCCACACCGGGAATGTCTTCCTCTGAGCTGGTGGGGAAACCTAGCGCCCCCTGGGGACCGCCCGCCTCTAGGTACTTGCGGCGAATGTCGCCGTAGATGATGTGCGCCCCGGTGGCCCCGCTCCAGTAGATCGTGCAGCTCTCGAAGTGGCTGACCTTGCCGAGCACCTGGCTATCGCGGCGCACGTCGCTCTCGTGGCTAACGGGGAAGCCCCAGCGGGTGACGCCCCCGGTGGCATCGTACTTGGCCAGAATGGAGCCGTGCACCTCAAAGGTGTTAGAGGCCCCGCTGCGGTAATACATGCGGCCCCCCTGAAACTGCTGCATTACCCCACCGGGCACGGTAGTTTGGGCGGCGGTAGGCAGGCCGATCGCACTGCCGCCTTCGCCCAGCATTTCGTAGTCGAGGTAGAGGCGACCGAGCACGGGCACCGCGCCAGTCTGGGGCGACCAGTAGATGCAGCCCTGGGCAAACACGCTCTTGCGCGACCCCGATCTCCGTCCGTTGATCTCGTCGCTGGCGAGCGCCCCGAGGCTGCGGCGCAGGTTCGAGTCGCTCTGGTAGAGGGCGTGGATGCTGCCGTGCATTTCGAAGGCGACGCCGTGGGCTTCGGTATAGGCAATCAGACCGCCCTCAAAGGGCTGCACGTGGCTGCCAGTGGCGCTGTCGAAGTAAAAGTCTGAGGTTTTATTGCCCAGGTTGAGCGTGGGTCGAATAGCGTTGTACTTGTGGGTGAGAAACCACTCGGGGGTGGGACGCTTAGCGTCGAGGGCGGTTTCCAGGTCAGCCGGAATGTCGCTGTAGACCTGCACGGCGGCGATGTCGCCCTTGAAGGGCCAGCGCTGGCCGTTGACCCAGGAGCCGATCCACAGTTTGTCGCCGCTGCCCGCCTTGAGGCCGCCGCTGGGGAAGGCGGTGACGGCGTGGACGGTGCCGTCGACCATGAGGGCAAGGGTGTCGAGGTCGTAGACGAGGCTGACCACGTACCAGGTGTTGAGGGTGAGGGCAACGCGGTTGGTGGTGTGGGCGATCGCCCAATCGACCCGGCTATTGGCCACGGCGACGACTAGATTGAAGCGATCGCTGGCGCTGCCGGGCTCTAGAAACATGGCAAAGGGCAGGGCGGTGCATTCAACCAGGTTTTGCCGGGTGGTGACTGGGCCGTTAGCCGAAAAGGCGACGCGAATGCAGAAGCGGTTGGGGGTAATGGCCCCCGGCGACAGGGTGGTTTGAATGGAGGCCCCGGTGTCGAAGTGGAGGGCTTTGTCGAGGGTACCCAGGGCGGTGGCACCTGGCCCGGCGGCCTCGGTGCAATTGGTGAGAATGGCGGGCAGGGTGCCGTCAGGGTTAGCGAGGGCGGTGGCGCTGGTGAGGGAGTAGTTGACGATGAGATCGGCCATGGAAAAATCTCCTTAGGTAGGCGAAGTGCCCCGAGGGCCTTCGCTGAGGGGAGATGGGGCGAAAGCTTGTGGGGTGGTTTAGGGGGTAGATGCAGAAACACCGGGCTGGGGTCGCCCTCAATCAGGGAATGATGCGCTTCTCTGTAGGCATTTCATGACAAAATCTTAAGCGCTGGTGAGAGGCGGTGCTAATT
>PYER01000250.1 GCA_003017855.1 filamentous cyanobacterium CCT1 | reverse complement strand
TTCTTGCACTTTATCACCTCGGATCCACTCTGAACACTCCAACCTACAAGCCTCCTAGCCTTTTTCAGGAAGCCCTAGCTACTTTAGCCAGGGTCAGCTCCAGAGCATTGATGATGTGTCAATTGAGTACGAACCTCGAGGCGTCATCAGGAGCATCAGCCAAAATCAAACTGACGACGGCATTCGCATCGTGGTAGTTCAGTAGAGCTTTTGAAGAGTCCAATGCCTGTCAATCCTGCGGATTGAAAATGTTCAATCAACCCTAAAACGGTACATCCTTATCGGGATGGGAGGGTTGCTTCGCCGCTGCCTCAGAGGGTTTGAGGGGTGTCGGACTGAGGCTAGGGCCGTCGTCTAAGTCGACCACCTGACCATTAAAGAAGTGGGCGAAGTTTTTGACGGCGCGATCGAAGTCACTGGCAATCTCTGGCAGCGACGGGGTGTCTAGCTCCTTCGCCTCGGGCTGCTTCACCCCTGGCCGAGTTACCTCAGGCTGGGCAGCGGGGGCGGGTGGTTCAAAAACAGGAGGTGGTGGGGCAGGCGGTAGCTCAACGGAGGCTGGTCGCTGGTCTATGGCCTGGCCTGGGGCCTGGGCGATCGCGGGGGCTGGAGACTCAGGCTTTGGGTCGGGCAGCACCTCCAGGGAAACCTGCACTTTTTGGTTCAACACTTTTTGAAAGGCCGCTTCAACGTTTTCTACGCGGCCTTGGGCCATCTTAAACAATGGTCTAGAGCTGATGCCCACCCGAGCGACAACGCCATCATAAAAGAGGAGGCTGCCCTGCTGCTGCATGAGGGCACGGGTGCCCAAGGGCTCTAGCACCGCAATCACCTGAAGCCAGATCTGCTCCAGGTTAGGCGTTGGGGTAGTGCCGGAGTCGGGAGGTGGAGCATTCTGGCCGTTGTGCGGCGTTGAGCCGGATGCGGCGACTGGCTCCGGGGGTTGTTTTGCGGGCGTTGCTCCTTCGGCTGACTCAAAACTGGGTGGCTCAGGAGTGCTACCGTTGGTCGATTCGACTACTGGTGAGGGAAATTCCGCTGGGGCTGCTGCGGGCGGTGCGGGCGGTGATGATGGACTAACGGGCGGGGTTGGCTTGGCAATCGCGCCTGTCGTCGGCGGAGAGGCGATCGCCGTCGTACCTATAGATACTCCCGCCGCCTGCCCCGCCAGGGTAGAAGGCAGCAGCCCCAGCAGCGTCACCTCCAGCCACAGTCGCGGCTGGGTCGTGTTTTTCACCTGTCCCTCAGCGGCGCGCAGGTGCTGCTGCCCCAGCAAAAGAAGCTTTGGATCCAGGTTTTGCACCAACGTTTGCATGTCAGCCCAGGTGGGGGGCGTAATTGCCACCAGGTCCTGGCGATCGCCCGCCGTTTTGGCAATTAGCAAATCTCGGTAGAATCCGGCCAGGTTTTGCAGCACAATTAGCGGCTCCCGACCCCGGTCCATCAGCTTGCGGGCGCTGTCGAGTACGGTGGTGCCGTCGTCACTGAGAATGGCCTGCACTAGCGACAGCAAATCGCGCTCGGGCACTGCCCCCACCAGATCCCATACGGCATCAGCACTGACTGGCGGTTCCAGTAAACTAAGCTGATCGAGCAAACTCTGGGCATCGCGCAGCCCGCCCTGAGACACCTGGGCCACCAGGCGCAGGGCCTCGTCGTCAATGGCAATCTCTTCTAAATCAGCAATTTTGCGCAGGTGGCCAATCATCGGCTCTAGGGGAATGCGCCGATAGTCAAACCGCTGGCAGCGGGAGATAATCGTCGGCAGCACCCGCTGCGGGTCGGTCGTCGCCAGGATAAACACCACATTACTGGGCGGCTCTTCTAGCGTTTTAAGCAGCGCGTTGAACGCTGCCGTACTCAGCATGTGGCACTCGTCGATAACGTAGACCTTGTAGCGACACTGCACCGGGGCAAACTGAGCCCGCTCGATCAGCTCTCGAATGTTGTCAACGCCCGTGTTGCTGGCGGCGTCGATCTCAATAAAGTCTAGGGCCGAGCCATTGGTAATTGAGCGGCAGGTTTCGCAGGTGCCGCAGGGGGCTGAGGTGGGGTGGTCCTGGCGAATGCAGTTGAGCGACTTGGCGAGAATGCGGGCGCTGGAGGTTTTGCCCGTGCCCCTGGGGCCGCAGAACAGGTAGGCCGGGGCAATCCGCTGCTGGTGCAGGGCGTTGGCCAGGGTGGTCGCGATCGCATCTTGCCCCACCAGAGCGCCAAAGGTCTGGGGGCGATACTTGTGGTGCAGAGGTTCGTAAGCCATAGCACTAAGATACCTCGCCCGCCCCCGTCTCTGGGTACTTTGAGCAGCCCCTCGTCTAGACTCCGGTGGCTGCCGGCTGCCAGTGCTCAGGAAACTCGATCACCAGCGTTTCCAGTTCAGAGATAGCACACTGGCTGAGGTGCCCTCGGGTTGCGCACATGCGGGCCTGGGTCTTTTGGGCCAGCGCTTTCACCCGCTCGACCGCGGCCGAAATGTCCTGTCGGCGCTGGCGATCGCTGGGTTGAGCGGGCGGCACCAGTACCTCAGCCACCGGGAGCATAGTCGGCTGAACCCGCTGCGGAAAGTAGCCCTGAAAGTAGGCCAGGGCCAACCGCCGAAACAAAATTTTGAGGTGGTCAGGCAGGCCTTGCTCCACCTGGGCAGGCTTCTCAAGGAGATCAACTAACTGGCCCATGGCGTGGGCAATCAGCATGTTGTCTCCCCCACTAGTTGGGTAAACATCCTTAAGATCTAGCCAGCAGGCCTCAAAGGCCTCCAATTCTCGTAGCATCATGGGGGTAACTCATCTTGGGGGAGCGAGACGACGGTAGGTGCACCCTGCCCATGACCTTGGCTATGGTGTCCAGGACGGACCATTGCTCTTAGCGTTAGGATGCCCCCCCAGCCCCTGGACCTTACAGGGGTTAACCTGCAATTTTTGAGGACTGTACCGATCAATATGGCCACTATTGAGCGAATCTATACCGACGGAGCCTGCTCCGGCAACCCTGGCCCCGGCGGCTGGGGGACTGTGTTGTACCTGGCCGACGGCAGCGTGCACGAGCTGGGCGGCGGGGCGGCCCAAACCACCAACAACCGGATGGAAATGCAGGCCGCGATCGCCGGACTCACCCTGCTGCGCGACAGCGGCCAGACCACGCCCGTCACCATTCATACTGACAGCGAATACGTGCTGAAGGGCATCACCCAGTGGATCGCGGGCTGGAAGCGGCGGGGCTGGGTGAACTCAGCCAAAAAGCCCGTGCTCAACCGCGATCTGTGGGAAGTTTTGGACGCCGTTACTACCGAGGTCAACCAGACCCTCGATCGCCCCCTGCAGTGGGTGTACGTGCGCGGTCACTCGGGCGATGTGGGCAACGAGCGCTGCGACACGATTGCCCGCGCCTTTGCGGCCAATCGCGCGATCGCTCTCGCTACGACAGCCCTACCCTAGCTGCCGACCCTTTCGACGCCAAGGGGTGGCAGGTTGTCGATAGGATGATTGAGAGCCGATTAAGTCTGAACTATCTATATAGTGTGCTGTCTCCAGCGAGGAATGCCGTGCTGCTGTCTAAAGGGTTTGAAATTGAGATGTACACCGGCACCCCGGCTGGGGAAATTGTCGGTCTCTCCGATCGGATTGTGGCTGACCTCAACGGTTTTGTGCGCGAGCCCGACAGCCGCAATGTGGAGTACACCACACCACCCCTCTGCCAGTACGAAAAACTGCTGTGCGAGCTGGTGCGTCCGCGCCACGAGCTGCGCCGCTACTTGAAAGGTTTGGGCAACTACACGCTGGTCCCCGGCAGTACCCTGGCCCTGGGGTCAACCGATCGCTTCTATCGATCTGACCCCAACAACCCCTATCACAGCTACATCGAGCAGACCTACGGCACCACCGTGGTTACCGCCAGCGTGCACATCAACATCGGCATCTCAGATCCAGAAACACTCATGCGGGCCTGCCGCCTGGTCCGGGTCGAAGCTCCTCTGTACCTGGCACTGACCGCCTCATCGCCGTTCTTGGGCGGTCAGGTCACGGGCTCTCACTCCAGCCGCTGGCAGGTGTTTCCCAAAACTCCGGCCCTGGTGCCGCTGTTCACCAGCCACGCCCACCACATTCAGTGGATGGAGGCTCAGCTGGCCGCGGGCACAATGCAGAACGTGCGCCATCTGTGGTCGGCTGTGCGGCCTAACGGCGATCGCCGCCCCTACAATCTCAATCGGCTGGAGTTGCGCATCTGCGACCTGATTAGCGACCCGGTGGCGCTGCTCGCGGTCACCGCCCTGCTCGAAGCGCGGCTGATTCAGCTCATTCAAAACCCTGAACTGGATCCGCTGCTCCTGAGTGAGTTTCCGGCGGACCGTCGCAATGAGGAGCTAGTCGCCCTTACTGACACCAACGAAGCCGCCGTCGCCAAACACAGCCTGGATGCCGAACTGCGCCACTGGCAGGACGGTCGTCCCATCCTGGCCCGTCAGTGGGTGCAGCAGCTCTATGAAGAGGTATGGCCGATCGCAAAGGCCAACGGCCTGAGCTGCTTCCTCAGCCCGGTCAAGAAAATTTTGCGGGAGGGCAACGAAGCTCAGCGCTGGCTGCGGCAGTACGGTACCGGGCAGTCGGTGGCCCAGGTAGTGCAGGGCGCGATCGCAGAGGTTGCCACCACCGAGGCGCTCCTGGCCCAGGAACTCTGCGAACCCTGCGCAGCCTAGGGTTACCATCGGCCAGCTAGGAGTAAGAAATTGCTTATAGGTGCCATAAGGAAAGCTTTTCCAGTAAAATCCGATCCCCCACTGCACAGCTCAATTTCTGAACAGGGTGAAACTACCGAAGGATGTATTAATAAAATCTATATCCCCTGGACATTTTCTCCTTTACCGTAGATAACCCTTAACCCATTGAGGGTAAGGCCCTCATTCTAGTTCTGGTTCGTATGCCTGTCATTGTTCTGGTGAATCCCCAAATCCCGCCCAATACGGGCAATATAGCCCGCACCTGTGCTGCTACAACAACGCCGCTACACCTGGTTGGCCCCCTCGGATTCGACCTCAGCGATCGCGCCCTCAAGCGGGCCGGTCTAGACTACTGGCCCCAGGTTGACCTCACGCTGCACCCCGATTGGGAAACTTTTCACGCTCAGCAGCGTCTAAAGGGAGGGCGCACCATTGGCTTTAGTACCTCTGGGCAATGTAGCTATACAGATATGGTCTATCGTCCTGACGACTGGCTGCTCTTTGGCAGCGAAACCGAGGGGCTGCCCAAGCATATCCTGGCTAGCTGCGATGAAACCGCCGTTATTCCTATGGATCGCAGTATCGTGCGGAGCCTGAACCTGTCGGTGAGTGCCGCTGTTGCCCTGTTTGAGGCTTTGCGTCAGTTGCGCGCCGCCCCCCCTGACTCTGCCCTGCTCTGAAAAGGCTCCGCGGCTGGGCTTGCTTTTGCCAACGCGATCGCCATCCTGTCTCCCCCTGCTCCAACCAAGCCAATGCCTTCAGCGATATTTGAGGCAGGTTTCGCCCGTGGTTAGCAGTGTTCAATAGCCATGAAGCTATGGAATAGCCTCGCTTAATGCCGCTGAAGGTGCAGTCTCAACCCTGCTTATAGCGGTGATTTTTAAGGTTTATCTGGCAAAATTAGGCTCCATTTAACGACATACTGCCCAAAAAAAAGCCTCAAAAAATAAGTGGTTGTCGAGGATACAAATTCGGGGCAACCAAGATAAGAAATTTATATGACCTGGTTGGCACACCCCTGGTTTGGGTTTTGTGCTGGTCTGTAAGACCTTGCTAAAGCGCTTGGCTGATACCTTGATTTGCCTGTAAATCAGGACTTTTCATGCCCTTTAGCGGCCATTTATCCCTGGCCAGAGCAGGGTTGCGCACGATGTATTTTCTCGGTCAGGGGCATAGCAATACCCTTGCCAAATACTTTTTTTTAGGGTTAAACGTTTATGTTGTGCACGTGAAGTTCCCGGTCACGAGCCTAGTGTTCAGGGAAATGGCAGAGAATGCCTGGGTATTGATTTTCGTGTTAAGTCATGTAAACTTGCCTAGGTTGCCAAAGCGGGTTATTGTTACCAAGCCAAGGCGTAAATCTGTCGATCCGTTGTTGTTCTTCTGCTAACGGCTTGCCTTACAGTTCCTTTGAAGACAGGGTTTTTGCCCCTCGGTCAATTCCCTGTCGACTGGCTGACAAGGTGTTCTACAAGCTGTTAAGCGCTGGTTTACAGGAGGTCGTTCCTTGAAACGCGTAGTTCCCAAAGAGTCTGAAGTTGATTGTCAGCCCCCTAGTTCGAGTGGCACTCAATTGGAGACTTCAGGAGGTTATCGTCGAGTGCAAACTTCGGCAGCCATGCTGGGCTTGGCCCTATCGTTTGGAGCTTCTGCTCCATTGCTCACCGAACCCGAGCTAGCCTTAGCTGCTGACGGCTCTCACCTGACCGTATTGCCCGCTGCCAATCGTGAGCAGGGCCAGGCGCCTGAACTGGTACCAGCCCAAGCGACTAATTCGTCGACTTATCACAAGGTTGAGCCTGGAGAGAGCCTCTGGAAAATTGCGGCTCAGCACGAGGCCGATGTTCAAGCTATTAAGGCCGTCAATGGCATCGCCGCCGATGACACGCTGCGAGTTGGGCAGGTTATTCGAGTGCCATCCGTGGGCATGGATAACCTGACCGCCGCTGCCACAACCTCTCGCCTGGCCCTGAAAGCCAAAGTCACCGGGGGTGTTGGCGGTGATTTAGCTGCTGCTAGTGGCTTGCTGCCCACTGGCGATGTGCCCTCGGTAGCTGAACTCAAGCAGGTTTTGGAGCAGGATGGGGCGCTGTCTCTAGACGAAGACGGCGAGCTTTCTGAAGAGCTTTTAGTCGACTCGGATTCTGAGCAGCTGGCGTTAGACGATGCTGATGCCGCTGAGCTTGATGAAATGGCGACGATCTCCAGCAGCGAGGCTGTCGCTCCTGAACTGGTCGATTCTGAGGCGCTGACCTCCGAGTCTGTCTCTGCTGAATCAGAAGAAACCTGGCAGGTAGCTGACGCTCAAAGCACTCCCTCTAGCCAGCAGACAACTCAGCTTGAGGCTGTGGTTCCCGCTCAACCTGCTATCGAGGTAGACCCGGTTGATGCACTGCAGGCCAGTCTGCCCCTCCACAATCAAGGCGAAGTGCCCGTTGCCAACCGCCAGGCTGACCCTGTGCCCGCCGCTCCTAGCGCTCAAGCCGCGACCGGCAAGAAAGACCTCACCCTAGCGGCTCTGCCTGTGCGATCGTCAGGGTCGGAGGCAGGTCTCAGCTCTGGCGCGCTGCGCTCCTACCAGGTGAAGCCAGGGGACACGCTCTGGTCAATTGCCTCAAGCAACGGCGTCACTCTGGATGAGTTGCTCAGCCACAACGATACCGTAGACAGCCCTGAATCTCTTTTGGTTGGCGACAGTATTAGTATTCCAGTGGCGTCGGCTCCAGCTGAGGTGGTTGAAGCTGTCGAGCCTTCTCGTTCATCGACAAGCGACTTGGCGGCTGCCCCCATTACTCGTGAGCAAGCCATCCGTGATCATCTAGCTCGCATTCGTGAATCTAACAGCGCTCTCATCGATCGCAACGAGCTAAATGCTCGCATTCGTGAGGCCCGTCAAGAGCTGGAGCGCAGTCGCACCGGTGCCGCTGCGCCAGCAAGGGTATCGCTTGAGTACCATTCTCCCCAGCCTGCGGCTCTTTCTACGCCAGCGGTTGGCGGTGGGGCTGAGTCAGCCAGTGCTACAGCCCTGGCGGTTAGAGAGGGAGCACAGACTGCCGAGGCCCAGTGGACGGTCACCGACGCCGCTAAGGATCAGGCTCAGGCCATTGCGGCAATTGACCCGGTGGTTGAACCTGTTGAGCAACCTGCGCAGGCTGCTACTGAGCGGCCCAACAGTGCCGCTATCCCCAGTCAGCTGCTGGCTGCGGCACCGTTAGGGGCCGACGCCTATCGGGTTGCGCCTAACCTGCCGGTTGGGCAGACCGTCACGCCCAACATGCCGATGATGCCAGGGGCTGATGAGTTTCTGCCTGAGGCCCCCAGCCTGTCTAACGGTTTCGTTTGGCCTACCCAGGGCACCTTTACCTCAGGCTATGGCTGGCGCTGGGGTCGTATGCACCGAGGTATCGACATTGCCGGACCTGTGGGCACGCCTATCGTAGCGGCGGCCTCAGGGGTGGTTGTGCGATCGGGTTGGAACTCTGGGGGCTACGGCAACCTGGTGGATATTCGCCATGCTGACGGCAGCATGACCCGCTATGCCCACAACAGCCGTCTGCTGGTGCGCGAAGGGCAGCAGGTAAGGCAGGGGCAGCAGATCTCTGAAATGGGTAGTACTGGTTATAGCACTGGTCCTCACCTTCACTTCGAGATTCATCCTCCTAACAGTGGGGCTGTCAACCCGATGGCCTATCTGCCAAGCCGCTAGTCGATGCGGTTGTGAGTTGTTGGCGAGCCAATAGGATCATTGGCTCGCTTTTTACTCCGACAGGTTTTTGCCCTCAGCCGAGGTCAGACCAAAATTGTTCCTGGCGACTTGGTATCTTGTCTATTCTGTGATAGATTCATTAACTGTTGGCTAACCAATAAGCGTGTCTTTGGTTGGCAAAACTACAAGCCACGGCTCAGTAGCTCAGTGGTAGAGCAGGGGACTCATAAGCCCTTGGTCGCGTGTTCAAATCACGCCTGAGCCATTTTTACCGCTCCTTGAGGGGGTAAGTTGATGACTGATACGAGAGACGGCTGTTTGCGGGTCGGCCAAATGGCCCCTGACTTCAGCGCCACCGCCGTAGTCGATCAGGATTTTAAGATTGTTAAGCTGTCTGAGTATCGGGGTAAGTATGTCGTGCTGTTTTTTTACCCCCTCGACTTTACCTTTGTCTGCCCTACCGAAATTGCTGCCTTTAGCGATCGCTACAGTGAGTTTGAGGCCCTCAACGCTGAAATTTTGGGCATCTCTGTAGACAGCGAATTTGCTCACTTAGCGTGGATTCAAACGGACCGCAAGATGGGTGGTGTGGGCGACCTCAATTATCCCCTGGTTTCCGATATCAAGAAAGATATCAGCGCGGCCTACAACGTACTTGACCCCGACAGCGGGGTGGCCCTGCGAGGGCTGTTCATCATTGACCGCGATGGAGTGCTGCAGCATTCCACCATTAACAACCTGGCCTTTGGCCGCAAGGTCGATGAGACGTTGCGGGTGCTGCAGGCTATTCAGCACGTGCAAACAAACCCCGATGAGGTCTGCCCCGTCGATTGGCAGCCCGGCGACAAAACCATGACTCCTGATCCTGTTAAGTCAAGGGAATTTTTTGCTGAGGTTTAGCCGAGCAGTAATGGATATCGCCAGTAGCGCAGTGGGGCAGGGGGCGATGGCCAGTTAGCATCTAGCATCATAGCCATTGCTTAAGCGTTTCTTCAAAACAACGTCCCATGACGCTGGCGCGTCACTCCAAACGATGAAAACACTTCAAGCCGATCCTTGAGCGGAGTCGTTTGTCCTGTGGACAGGCTTCGCCAACGCGCTAGCGTCTCCCGTAGGGAGAAAGGGAACGGGCTTTCTCCCTTCGGGAGACGTTTCACGAACGACTCCGCTCAGCCCTCGGTTATTTTCAGGGCAACGTCCCATGCCGCTGACGCGCCACTCCAAAGG
>PYER01000249.1 GCA_003017855.1 filamentous cyanobacterium CCT1 | reverse complement strand
TGCACATGTCTGGGGCGGCCAAGTTTTTGGGTTTCTTCCCCGTCGTTTCACCGGAAAGGAACCCGATTATGTTGTGTTTTACCCGCCAAGACCTCCGAGTTCTTGAAGAACTCGGAGGTCTCGATCCCCTACGCCTTGCAAACCCCAGCCCTCGGCCAGAGCGATTGCGCCACCTGGTCATTGGCACCCCAGAGGGAGTGCGAGGGGCCATTAACTACCTGCATTTGCTCAGGTACGCCGAGCAGCGCGAGTGGAGCCAGTTCGTAACAATCCCACCGTCCGGGATTTTGATTACCCCAGAGCAAGGCGAGGTGTTCAGTCTTCTGCGGCGCGACAGACAGGTGGAGTGAGGCTTTTAAGGGGTCGGGTGCCTTCTATAGCCGTAGCGTTATTGGTCGCAGCACCAAAGGCACCTGGCCCTTAATGCAAAAACATCAGATACAGAACCAAACAAAGACGGCTCCAAATCTGCTACTTTTTGCAGAATTGAGCGATCGCCTCTGGTGCCAGGTTCAAGCGCCGGTAGGTTTCATCCAGTGAGAATAGTGATGGAGAAGTCATGCGATCGCCCCAAATGCTGCCCTAATCTGTAAACTTTAGCCGATGGCGGAAGTTGGCCACCGACTCCACCATGCCCAGGGCAATAAAGTTTGTCAGCAGTGCCGCTCGCCCGTGGCTCAGCCACGGCAGCGGCAACCCCGTAATCGGGGCCAGGCCGATGGTCATGCCAATGTTGATCACCACCTGAAACACAATCATCGACAGCACGCCAATCACCAGCAGCGAGCCAAAGTCGTCCTTGGCGTTTTGGGCAATAATCACCAGGCGAAAGCAGATCAACCAGTAGGCCAAAATTACAACCATTGAACCGACAAAGCCCCACTCTTCGCCAATGGCCGAAAAAATAAAGTCGGTGTGCTGCTCTGGAATAAAATTGAGCTGAGTTTGTGTCCCCTGCCCCCAGCCCTGGCCAAACATCTTGCCCGCCCCGATCGCAATCCGCGACTGAATTAGGTGATAGCCGCCGCCCAGGGGGTCTTTGTCAGGGTCCAGAAACAGCACCAGGCGGTTCTTTTGGTAGTCCTGCAGCAGATTCCAAAGGATATCGCCCAGCTTGCCCGCCACCAGGTTGACCGCCGTTGCCACCACCGTGCTAAACCAGCGCCAGGGCAGCGTAAACCAGGCAATCAGCCCCATGCCCAGGCTCCACACCAGCCAGCCCGGTAGCACCAGGTGAAACAATATAGCCGCCACCAGGGGCGACACAAACAGCACCAGCCAGCCGGGGTTGCAGTTGGCCCAGTAGAGCATAGCCAGGGTAATCGATCCAAACACCAGCGAAGTACCCAGGTCGGGCTGAATAAACACCAGCGCCCAGGGCAGCGCCAGCACCGCCAGCGCGTTGGCCACTCCCCACAGGCTTGAGGCATCGCGGCGGCTCAGCAGAGAGGCCAGGGTAATAATGATGCTCAGCTTGGCAAACTCTGAGGGCTGCACATAAAATCCGCCCACCCCCAGCCAGCTTTGGGCACCGCCGCCCACGGTGCCAAAGAACATCACCACGACTAGCAGCATGTTGACCACGCCGTAGATAATCCACTGCCAGTTGAGCAGGTACTCATAGCGGCTGCGGGCAATCCACAGCGCCACTCCTAAGCCAAGTGCCCCCAGCACCGCATGGTTGATGCCATAGCTGGTATTTGCTGTATTGAGCTGAGTACTGTGGATGACGATCGCCCCAAAGACAGTCAGGGCCACCGGCAGCGCCAGCAGCACCCAATCAATGCCCTGCCAGTTAGCCAGCAGCGATCGCCACTGCTTTTGCACGTCGGTTACAAACATGGCTATGGCCTCCTACTCACACCGCATCCTGTTTCGTTACGCCCGATAGGGGCATTGCACTGCAATACCCCTTCGAGATCCCTATTTTGAACCAGGGTTTCTCAAAATGGGTTCATCTCAGCTACGCCTACTTGGTTGCTACATCGTGCGCCCTAGAGGGTACAACGAGGGGAACATTCCTACGCCAGGGCCGCGATCGACACCTTAGCCGCCACCTGCTCGGCCATGGCCCGCAGCGCTTTGGCGCTCTCGGAGTCGGGGTGCTGTACCACGATTGGAATGCCCGCATCGCCTCCCTCGCGCACCGCCATTTCTAATGGAATGCAGCCCAGCACCGGCAGCCCCAGCTCCTTAGACAGCAGCTCGCCGCCGCCGGAGCCAAAGATGTCGTAGCGCTTCTCGGGCGCATCGGGGGGAATAAACATGCTCATATTTTCGACAATGCCCAGCACCGGCACCTGGAGCTGCTGAAACATCTTCAGCCCCCGCCGCGCGTCTGAAATTGCCACCGACTGAGGGGTCGAGACAATCACCGCGCCCGCCATCGGCACCGCCTGGGCCAGGGTAAGCTGGGCGTCGCCGGTACCGGGGGGCAAATCGACTATTAAATAGTCAAGCTGGCCCCACTCCACCTGATACAAAAACTGACGAATAATGCCGTTGAGCATGGGGCCGCGCCAGATCACCGGCTGGTCGCGATCGATCAAAAAGCCCATCGACACCATTTTGACGCCGTGGTTAAAGGCAGGTTCTAAAATTTCGCCCTGCTTGACCACCACCTGAGCTTCAGTTAGCCCCATCATGATGGGCGCGTTGGGGCCGTAGATGTCGGCGTCGATCAGGCCGACGGCGGCCCCAGCCTGGGCCAGCGCGACGGCTAAGTTCACCGCCACGGTGCTTTTGCCCACGCCCCCCTTGCCGCTAGACACCGCAATAATATTCTTGACGCCGCCAATGCCGGTGCGATCGGGCAGCCCCTTTTGCTGGGGCGTTTCGGCGGTGACATCCACCTTCACGGTCTCCACCCCCGGCAGCGTGCGAACGGCCTTCTCACAGTCTTCGACGATGAACTCCCGCAGGGGGCAGGCCGGGGTGGTCAGTACCAGGGTAAAGCTGACGGTGCCGTTATCGATCGCCACGTTGCGGATCATATTGAGATCCACCAGGCTCTTTTGCAGCTCCGGGTCTTGTACCGGGCGCAGCACGTCTAGAACAGAAACTTCGGAGAGGGTTAGGCTCATGGAGTTGGGAGAGTTAGGCCAGATACAGGGCAACGTTCAGCGAGAAAGGTGGACAGCATTGGCAACCCCTTGGGGCATCACTATCTAGGGATGCCGTAGGGTGGGCCATGCCCACCACCCCGCCCAGGCGAGGTCAACGTAGGCCATTCACTATCTTAAGCCGCCCCGTCCCCATTGAGCACAAGTGCTTAGAACAGCACCTCACCAGGCCTGAGAGCGAGAATTGTGGCCATCTAAAAGATCGGGGTGCTCGGCCGCTTCGGCCAGAGCTGAGGCTACCCTGGCGGCGTAGGGGCGCAGCAGCGACCAGGCCAGGGGCGACAGCCACCCCCGCAGCGTCACCGAGTAGGAAATTTGGGTGCCCCGCACGGTGGACTTGAGGTGATAGGTGACCCGCTCCTCCAGCCCAGGAATGGGCAGCACCCGCACGCTAATCAGCTCGTGGGGCAGCACCCGCTCCACAAATATGTCTACCGGCACCGGGCAGAAGCGAGTAAAGGCACGGTAGATTAGCCCCGGTTTGGGCTTCAGCCCTCGGGGAGCGTTGGTGCTGGTCAACAGCGGATGCCAGGAGACATCGGCCAGGTTCATAATGGTTTGCCAGAGCACGTCTACTGAGGCGCTGCTCACGGCCAGGTAAGACTTTTCGAGCTGCTGTTGCACCTGCACCCAGTGCTGAATCAGCTGCAGCAGGGTGAGAAACGGGCGCGGAAATGACCAGGCTCTAAACACGGCAGCAGCCTCCAGGATGAGGACCCCAGGTCAACACCTGACAGCAGCGGCAAATTAGGGGCATGGGCAAAAGAATCATGGCGGTTAAGGAACAAGACGTCGCTAGGCGACAGGTGGGCTGGCTAGCCGTGGCTTTCGTTACAGAGCGTTGCGTTTCTAAACATTTCTCTCAACCTGGTGGATGATTTGGGTGTTGGGTATGGTTTCACGGTAGCGTGAGAAAACTTGGTACCGTTGCATACGTTGCCTGAGCCTGTAGCTCACCAAGAGCTGCTGCTAGGCTGCTGCCAGAGCGGAAAAATCCAGCGGCGGCAAAAAAATGGATCCTAAGCTCCGCATAAAAGCCATTCCACAGTGTGACATATTCAACCCGGTGCCGACATAACGTATTGTTTTCCCGATGCCATGACCACTACCCCTGTTTCTAAGCCCGTTACCACCGCTCCTCCAGCAGATTCTCGCGATCGCGTCAGCGCCATGCTGAAGCAGCTCCAGGACAGCATTTGCCAGCGGCTTGAGGCCCTCGACGGCGGTGCCCAGTTTCAGCAAGACGCCTGGGAGCGGCCCGAGGGCGGCGGCGGGCGATCGCGCGTCATCAAGCAGGGCAATATTTTTGAGCAGGGCGGCGTAAACTTTTCTGAAGTGTGGGGCGACCACCTGCCGCCGTCAATTTTGGTGCAGCGCCCGGAGGCGGCGGGCCACCGCTTCTACGCCACCGGCACCTCGATGGTGCTGCACCCCCGCAACCCGTTTATTCCCACGGTGCACCTCAACTATCGCTACTTTGAGGCAGGGCCAGTGTGGTGGTTTGGCGGCGGCATCGACCTCACCCCCTACTACCCCTTCGACGAGGATGTGGTGCACTTCCACCAGACGCTGAAGCAGACCTGCGATCGCCACAACCCCAGCTACTACTCGGTCTTTAAGCCCTGGTGCGACGAGTACTTCTATCTTAAACACCGGGGCGAAACCCGGGGCGTGGGCGGCATTTTCTTCGACTACCAGGACGGGCAGGGGATGCTTTACCGGGGGCCTGACAGCGGCAAAACCGCTGACCAAACCAGTCAAGCGGTTGGCGAACTGCCTCAGCGCAGCTGGGACGATCTGTTTAACTTCGCCCGCGACTGCGGCAATGCCTTCCTGCCCGCCTACGTGCCCATCGTGGAGCGCCGCCACAATACCGACTACAGCGATCATCAGCGGCAGTTTCAGCTGTACCGCCGAGGCCGCTATGTGGAGTTCAACCTGGTCTACGACCGGGGCACTATCTTTGGCCTGCAAACCAACGGGCGCACCGAGTCGATTCTGATGTCGCTGCCCCCGCTGGTGCGCTGGGAGTACGGCTACACCCCCGCTGCCGACAGCCCAGAGGCACGGCTGTACGACGTTTTTCTCAAGCCCCAGGACTGGGTTAACTGGGCCAGCAGCCCGGCGAGCTAAAGCAGCCAAAATCCATGAATGCCTTATTCAGCAAGGCGTTTAGTGCATGCCCCAGGGGTCTACTCCATAGATCCCTGGGGCATGCAGTTGTTTAACTTTCTTAAAAAACCCCGAAATCCACATAAATTAAAGCTTTTGGCGATCCACTTTTTGGGGGTTGCCCTTAGAATGAGGCAGTGAAATTCTGGATTGACAGGGGTTTCAGCCATTCTGGCTGCCGGTGCGGTTGTTTTCGCCCTGGGCCTACCACTGGAATGCGACTGGACCCCAATGTTTTTTGCCCATAGGAGACAGGTATGAACAAAGCTGAACTCGTTGATACGGTGGCTGAGAAGGCCTCTTCTAGTAGCGACAAACCCGTGACCAAAAAGGAGGTAGATCTCGTTATTTCTGCCACCATCGACGCCATTATTGAAGCCGTAGCGGCGGGCGAGAAAGTCACCCTAGTCGGGTTTGGCTCCTTTGAACGGCGCGAGCGCAAAGAGCGGGAAGGCCGCAACCCTAAAACCGGAGACACCATGGTGATTCCGGCGACGAAGGTGCCTGCCTTTTCGGCCGGCAAGTTGTTCAAAGAGAAGGTGGCTAAGTAAGCACCGCTTGATTCAACCATCGTCACCTCACACACCTTCAAATCGACCTGTTCACGGGGGAAACCTGGCCTGGGCGGCGGCGATCGCTGACTGTTCCCCCGATTCTTTACTTGATTTTTCGGCCAGTATTAACCCACTGGGGCCGCCTAGCTCGGTCGTGCAGGCCATGACCGAGGCGCTGGGGCAGCTGCGCCACTACCCCGACCCCGCCTATGGCGATCTGCGTCACGCCCTGGCCGACTATCACCAGCTGCCCACCGACTGGGTGCTGCCGGGGAATGGGGCGGCCGAACTGCTGACCTGGGCCGCCCGCGATCTGGCGGAAGCAGGCACAGATTGCCATCTGCTCACCCCCGCCTTTGGCGACTACGGGCGCGCTCTGGCGGCCTTCGACGTTGTCGTCCGACCCCAGTCGTTGTCCCTGGAGGGAACGGGTAACCTCGATCTGGCGGCGTCCTGGCCCGGGCCTCAAGCCACCGGTATTTTGATCAACAATCCCCACAACCCCACCGGACGTCTGTTTACGCTGGCTGAGCTAGAGCCGCTGCTGGAGCAGTTTGCCACGGTGATTGTGGATGAAGCCTTTATGGATTTTGTGCTCCCTGACCAGCAGCCGTCTCTGATTGGCCATCTAGACCGCTACCCCAACCTGGTCGTGCTCAGATCGCTGACTAAGTTTTACACGCTGCCCGGTCTGCGCATTGGCTATGCCCTGGGCCACCCCGATCGCCTGCGTCGCTGGCAGCGCTGGCGTGACCCCTGGCCCGTGAATGCTCTGGCGGCGGCAGCGGCGATCGCGGCGGTAAGCGATACGGCTTTTCAGCAGCGCACCTGGGGCTGGCTGCCTCCGGCTAGAGAAGCTTTGTTTAGGGGACTGCAGGCTGTGCCTGGGCTGTCGCCGCTGCCGGGGGCCGCCAACTACCTGCTGGTCAAGACCGCGACTCCGGCTCCGCTGCTGCAGGAGCGGCTGCTGCGCAGCCACCAGGTTTTGATTCGCGACTGCCTGAGTTTTGCCGAACTGGGGGCAAACTACTTTCGGGTCGCGGTGCGCACCGAGGCCGAAAATGACCTTTTGCTAACAGCCCTGCGCCAGGGGATAGCGGTATGATGCTCGCAATCGCACAGCCTTTGCCATGACCACCCTTGCCCCACCGCTGCTGCACCTCGACCCACCCCCCGAACTCAAGGTGGTGAACATGACCAAGCGGTTTGGCAGCCTAGTGGCCCTCAAGGACGTCACCCTCACCCTCAAGCCCGGCACCTTTCACGGGCTGCTGGGCGAGAATGGGGCCGGCAAAAGCACCCTGGTGAAATGCATTATGGGCTTCTACGCCCCCACCGCCGGGCAGGTGCTGATTGACGACCGGGTCTACCCGATCAAGAGCCCTAAAGACGCCCACGGCTGCGGCATTGGCATGGTGTACCAGCACTTTACCTCTGTGCCCGCCATGACGGTGGCCGAAAACCTGGTGCTCAGCCGCTACGATCGCGCTCAGGTAATCAACTGGAAGCAGGAATATGCTGCCCTGCGAGCATTTATGGCGCGATCGCCCTTTCAAGTCGACCTCGATCTGCCGGTGGGCCAGCTGGCGGCTGGCCAAAAGCAAAAGCTCGAAATTCTTAAGCAGCTCTACCTGCAGAGTCGCATTCTCATTCTCGATGAGCCCACCTCGGTGCTCACCCCCGACGAGGCCGGCGAGGTGCTGGGGCTGCTGCGCCAGGAGGTCCAGGCGGGCCATCTCAGCGTGCTGCTGATTACCCACAAGTTTCGCGAAGTGCTGGCCTTTACCGATGAGGTGACGGTGCTGCGCAAGGGCCAGCTGGCGGGCCACGGAGCCGTCGCCGACCTCACCGTAGCCGATATGGCCCGACTAATGCTGGGGGCCGAGCGCGCCACCAAAACCGTGGCTAAAACCGACGCGGTGTTGCGGCAGTCGGTGCTGGAGGTCAAGGGGTTAGAGGCCCTTAAAGACAACGGCCTCACCGCCTTTGGCCCCCTCGACTTGACCGTGCAGACCGGCGAGATTGTCGGCATCGCCGGGGTCTCAGGCAACGGCCAGCGGGAGCTGGTGGAGGTGCTGGCGGGGCAGCGATCGCCCACCGGAGGCCAAATTTGCATTACCGGCCAACCCTACCGCGCCACCCGCGCCGAAATGGTGCGCCACGGCGTCTGCGCCCTGCCCGAAGAACCCCTGCGCAACGCCTGCGTACCCGGCATGAGCGTGGCCGAAAACATGGCCCTGCGCACCTTCGATCGCCCGCCCCAGGCCCGCTGGAGCTGGCTGAGGCTGGGCGCGATCCGCCAGGCGGCCCAGCGGCTGATTGAGACCTTCAAGGTCAAAACCCCCTCCCCCGAAACTCCCGTGCAAAACCTGTCGGGGGGCAATGTGCAGCGCACGGTGCTGGCGCGGGAGCTGTCTTCCCCTGATATTAAGTTGCTGATTGCCGCCAACCCCTGCTTTGGCCTCGATTTCTCCGCTGTCGATCAGATTCACAACGCCATCGTCGAGGCCCGCAACCGGGGGGTGGCCGTGCTGCTGGTCAGCGAAGACCTCGACGAGCTGCTGGCCCTCAGCGATCGCATTCTGGTGATGAGCGAAGGGCAGTTTGTCTACAGCAGCCCCATCGAGCAAGCTGACGTGACCGACATCGGCCACAAAATGGCTGGGCACTAGGGTCCATGGGGGATTTCCCCCTCACTACCCCGGCCACCCAGCGAGTAAACTACAGATCCAACCCTGAAATCGTATTGATACCGTACCGAAACACGCGAGTCAGACTATGGGTGAATCGTTAACGCCTCAAATTCCAGGAATTGCTGACGCCGATTGCCTGGCCCTGGTGCGCGAGTACTGCCAGCTAGCGGCCCGCCCCAGCCTGAGCGATGCCGACAGTCAGCGCCTCGATCAGCTGCTGGCCATGGCCGAAACCGATGGCCGCCTCGACTTTTGGATCAACGAAGCCGACCATTTTATCGACCACGCCATCGGGCTGGGTAGCGCCACTCGGGTCTATGCCTCCGTCAACGAAAATCTGAAGTCGCGGCTACGCGAGCTGCTCGATCTGACCCACACCGCCAACCCCGGCGACAAGGCCCTAGAGCTGCTTGAAGAACTCGACGAAAGCCTGACCGAAGGCACTCGGCAGGTGCAGCAGCAGCTGGCTAAACGCGGCTACGATCCTGGCCCTGTAGACGGCGTAGCCGGGCCTAAGACCCAGCGTGCCCTGCGCAATTTTCAGCAGTCCCTGGAGTCGGGCTGCTAGAGCCGGCCGTCGTTTCAGCTGGTTCGAGGAGCTTTAAAGACAGAACTGGGTGCGATCGCAAACTGCGCGATCGCACCCAGTTCTGTCTGCACCCCAGGCTTTTTAGCCGATGCGCAGCAGCTCAACATCAAACAGCAGCGTCGCGTTGGGCGGAATCACCCCGCCCGCGCCCCGGCTACCGTAGCCCAGCTCGGCGGGAATAATGAGCTTGCGCTGACCGCCCACCCGCATGGTGCCGACCCCTTCATCCCAGCCCTTGATCACCTGACCAACGCCAATTTGAAAGGTGAAAGGCCGACCGCGATCGCGAGAACTGTCGAACTTGGTACCGTTTTCAAGGGTGCCGGTGTAGTGCACCGTGACCCGCTGCCCCGGCTGCGGCATCGCCCCGGTGCCCTCGACCACATCGACGTACTGCAGACCCGAGTCAGTAGTCACCAGCTCGTCTGCGGGTACAGCCGCCCCAGGGGCAACCTCGGGAGCTAAATCAGCGGCAGCCTGGGCAATCTGCGCCACGGGCTTATCCAGAGTAGTAGCGGCTTCAGCCACCTCAGCGCGATTCAGGTTAGAAGCGATCGCCTCCGGCTGAGAGCCCGTAAACTGAGCAACCAGCAGCACCACACAGCAGGCCGCCAAAACCCCCAGGCTAATCAAAATCTCACGCACAATTGACCTCCCATCCAAGCATTGTCCTCCCCCCGATCATATAGC
>PYER01000248.1 GCA_003017855.1 filamentous cyanobacterium CCT1 | reverse complement strand
GCTGTGGGGAGTGCTGGCAGTCGATGTTTGCGCCAGCAGGTGCAGCGCAAAGGCAATTAGCGTGCCGCCCGAACTGGGGGGCGGGTTAGTCAAGATAGTGTCGTTGCCGTAGGCCACGCTCAGGGGTTCGCGCTCGATTACTCGGTAGCTTTGCAGATCTTCCAGGCTCAGGTAGCCGCCTTGGGTCTGGCAGTCTTGGGCGATCGCATGGGCCAGCTCACCCTGGTAAAACCAGTCGGCCCCGTGGCGCACCAGGTCGTGCAGAAAGGCCGCAAAGTCTGGCAGATGGAGGCGATCGCCCGCCTTCAGCAAGTCGCCCTGGGGGGCATAGATCGCCCTGGCGGCAGCGGTGGCGGTGAGAATAGGCGCTAGGATATCAAAGCTGTAGGCCCGAAAGGCATCGACCTCGAACCCCTGAATCGCCCAGTGCTGGGCCGGGGCCACTACCTGCTCCAGGGGCAGGCGACCCAGCGTTTGGTGAACGTGCAGCAGCCCGGCGATCGCCCCCGGCACCGCCATTGATCCCAGGCCAATGTGAAACTCTTGGGTGGTATCGCCAAAGTTGGCGTGGATGGGGTAAAAGTCGAGCGATTCGCTAAGCGTTCGGGAACCGACTCGGAACGAGTCTCCGTCCCGGAATCGCTCTCCGTCCTTCGACCTGGGCGTTTGGCAGAAAAAATCGAACAGCCGATTTTCGCCCGCCGCCGTGTGGGCCAGCAAAAAGCCACCCCCCGCCAGCGAGGTCAGCGATGACTCTACGACGCAGGAGGCAAAGGCAGCGGCGATCGCCGCATCAAAGGCATTGCCCCCCTGGCGCAGCATCTCGGCCCCGGCTTCGGCGGTAAGGGCGTGCCCTGCGGCGATGGCACCCCGATTAGGCTTCAAATTACTCATAGCAGGCTAGTATACCGCTGGCGGTAAAGGGGTGCGGTAGAGAGAAACCGGGTTTCTTTGCGGCAGGTGATCAGTCAACACTAGACTCACCGCAGAAACCCGGTTTCTGAGCTTATGCCCTAGGGCAACTCCCCTGCCGCCAAAATCTGATCCACTGTCAGCGCCAGTTCTGGAAACGTAGGCGATACCAGCGGCTGATCCCCCACAAATACGGTTTCGTCGTAGAGCCCTTCGTTAAAGACCAGCACCGTCACCTTAAATTCCAGCGGGTCAACGATCCAGTACTCAGGAATTTCTAGAGCGGCGTATTCGGTGCGCTTGTAGCGGTAGTCGCGGGTAACAGAGTCAGGGCTAACGACTTCTATCACCAGCAGGGGAGAAGTTGAAAAAACAACCGATCTGCCTTTTAGTTCTTGAGCCTGATCGAGTGTGACCACAGACACATCAGTGAGCCGTGATTTTCGTAGCCCAGTCCTTACACCTGATTCACGAAAACATAGCCAAGGACGCTGAAGTCTCCTAATTTCGATATCTAATGCCTGTTCTAAGAATTTGGCAATTAAAAAATGCTCCATAACAGGCGGTGACATTGCAACTAGCTCCCCATCAACTAGCTCGTAGCGATTCTCAGAGCCGTCATCATACGCAATGTAGTCTTCAAACGTACAAAGTGCTGTTGCGGTGGATGGGGTCATAAAGTTGCTCCGCATTTCCCTAACTTTGCTACATCTAACTCTTCTCAAGAGCTGGAGTTCTGCCTTCCCTCTAGCTCCAGTCTTCGCGGCCTCTGCCCAGGCCTTTGTAGACATCGCCCTGCTGGTGAATGGCGCGGGTTTTTTCAAACAGTTCGCTTTCGGTGAGCTGCCAGCGACTTAGGGCTTTTTTGAGGTCGGCTTGAATGTCGCGGGCACCGGGAAATCCGTCGTAGCGAATCATCAGTCGGGCCAGCTCGACCAGGTTCAAGTCGGTGGCGTCGCCCGCCAAAAGCTGGCTCACCACCTGGCGATCGGTCTTGTACTGTGGGTGCTGTTGGTCTTTGGTGATGTCTGCCATAGCGATCGCTTTAATGACTCAAAATGCGGATATCCGAGGTCGTTGCCGCCATCTCAGGCACAGCCGCTGCCTCAATTAGCCCGCCACCCAGCACCCGATCGCCGTCGTACCACACCGCCGCCTGACCTGGAGTAACGCCAAACTGCGGCTCGTCAAACACAATTCGCACCCGATCGCCTGTGCCATCTCCAGAGGGTAGGGGTACCAGCGTTGCCGCCACAGCCTCGCTGCGGTAGCGAATTTGCACCGATACCGGCATGGGCTCCTGGGGAGCGGCGATCGAGACCCAGTTGACCCGCTGCACAGTGCAATCAGGCCAGTGGGCATCGCTGCGATCGGCCACAATCACATGGTTTTTGCCCATATCAAAGCCCACCACGTAGAGCGGGTTGGGCGCGGCAATGCCCAGGCCCTTGCGCTGGCCAATGGTGTAGTGGTGAATGCCGGTGTGCTGGCCCAGAATGCGGCCCTCAGTATCGACAATGTCGCCAGGTTTGGGAGCCAGGTATTTGTCCAAAAAGGTCTGCATCGAGCCGTGGTGCTCGATCAAGCACAGATCCTGGCTGTCAGGCTTGGCGGCGGTATGCAGGCCAAGCTCAGCGGCAATGCGGCGGGTTTCGGTTTTGGTCTGGTGACCCAGCGGAAAGTCGCAGGCGGTCAGCAAATCCTGGGTCAGGTCGTAGAGAAAATAGGATTGATCTTTGGCCGGGTCAACGGCGCGGCGCAGCTCGTAGCGGCCTGTTTCTAAGTTTTGGGTAATGCGGGCGTAGTGGCCCGTGGCGATGCGACTTGCCCCTAATTCTTCCCGTGCATACTGCAACATTGGCCCAAACTTGACCGCCCGGTTGCATTGAGAGCAGGGCAAGGGCGTAATGCCGCTGCCGTAGCCCTCTACTAAATAGTTGATGATTTCGCGCTCGAATACCTCGCGGCTATCAACCACGTGGTAGTCAATGCCCAGGTCTTCGCAGAGTTTGGCGGCATCGACCATGCCCTCTGAGCAGCACTGGCCCTTGCCCTTCATTAACCACAGGGTGAGGCCCACCACGTCGTAACCCTGCTGGTGCAGGGTGGCTGCCGCTACCGAACTGTCTACGCCGCCGGAGAGCCCGACTACAATTCTTTCCATGACTGAAATGCTGCGCCCAAACCGCTAATGAGAGTGCACGGGTGAAATCACCCTTGAAGGTGAAAGTTGATCCAGTGTCCCATTCTAGCTCACGGGTTCTAGCCCTACTGAAAGGTTGCCCTCCGACTAAGCTCCCAGCGGTACCGTTTCAATCAATGGGCAAATGTCCCCCGGCTGCGGGCGAGGGTGTGACTCGGCCCAGCGATCGCGGTACTGCTCCAAATCAGCCTTAAACGCCATCATCTGCTGAATTTGGGCTTCGAGCTGCTGAATTTTGTCCTGTAAGAGCGATCGCACAAACTCACAGGGCACATCGCCCCGCTGGTGCACGTTGAGCACATCCCCTACATCTTCGAGCGAAAAGCCTAGGGCCTGAGCCTTCTTAATAAACTGCACCTGATGCACGGCCTCGGGCGAGTAGTAGCGATAGCCGTTATCGCCGCGCTCAGAGCTGAGCAGGCCGAGGCTTTCGTAGTAGCGCAGTGCCCCTACGGCAACGCCAGTTTGCTTGGCTACATCGCCGATTTTGAGCCGGGTTGCAACAACCATAGCGGATCCTCAAAGTAGAGCCATCTTTAGTTTAAACTCTCTAGTCAACTATAAAGTCCCAATCCCTTCCTATCTATTCCATTTGTCAGAGTCAGGCAGGATAGATGCCCGAGAAAACCTTGTTCGAGAACACCAAATTCCTGAATCCCTAAGTTTTATGGTGAGGCCAGCGTTGACGGTAGCTCTGGGCACCCTAGGTTCAACAGTCTGTCAGGTTGGCTATGCTGACGTCATCGCCTCAACAACTCATTATGGTTAGCGGCAAGGGCGGCGTGGGTAAAACGACGCTCTCCTGTGGGTTTGCCCGGCAGCTGGCCCGGCAGCGCAGCGACGAAACCGTGCTGCTGCTCTCCACCGACCCGGCTCACTCCCTGGGGGATGTGCTGCAAATTCCAGTGGATAATACCCCTGCGGCCCTGCGCGACTTGCCCAATCTGCAGATGCGCGCGCTCGATGCCGCGGCATTACTAGAGCAGTTTCGGGCCGACTACGGCACTGTGCTTGAGCTACTGGTGGAGCGGGGCAGCTTTGTCGAGGGCGACGACCTCAGCCCCGTGTGGGACATGGGCTGGCCCGGCCTCGACGAGCTGATGGCACTGCTGGAGATTCAGCGGATACTGCGCGATCGCGAGGCCGATCGCGTGGTGGTCGATATGGCCCCCAGCGGCCACACCCTCAGCCTATTCGCCCTAATGGATTTTCTCGATACGCTGCTGGCAGCCCTGGGCCAGTTTCAGCAGAAGCACCGCACCCTGACCGAAACCCTGACCGGTCGCTACACCCCCGACGAAGCCGACCAGTTTATTGCCGACATGCGCCGCGATCTTGAGCAGGGAAGATCGCTCATTCAAGACCACCATCGCGCCGCCTGCTGGGTTGTAGGCATCCCAGAGCCCATGAGCCTGGCCGAGAGCGATCGCTTCATCATCGCCTTAGGGCGATTGGGCGTTCCCCTCGGCGGTCTGGCAATCAATCGGGTGATGCAGGAAAGCGGTCAAATCTTTCCCAGTCACCGCCAGATGCTGGCCGAATTTGAGGCGATCGCTCAAGGGCAGCCGGTGCTGTGGGTGCCCGTTCAACCGAGTGAACCTGTGGGTGCCGCCGCCCTCGATACTCTGATGCCCCAGGTCAAACCGCTAGATTTGGCAATCGTTGGGGCATCCACAGCTGACGTCTCGCCCCCTGGAACATCGTGGACCACACCCATTCCTCCGGGCATAGAAGACCTGGTGGCGGCGGGGCGACGGCTGATTGTGGTGGGCGGCAAGGGCGGCGTGGGCAAAACCACCGTCGCAGCGGCCCTCAGCTGGGGCCTAGCTGAGCTTCACCCCGATGTCGACCTGCGGGTGATGTCAATCGACCCGGCCCACTCCCTGGGCGACGCCCTTGGCCAGCCCCTCGGTCACGAACCCACCCGGCTACGGCCCAACCTGCAGGCTCAGGAGGTCAGCGCCGAGGTGGTGCTCGATCAGTTCCGTGCCGATTACCTTTGGGAATTAGCTGACATGATGGCGGGCGATGGCGACATTGCTGGCGGCATTCAGCTCGCCTACGGCCCCGATGCCTGGCGGCAGGTGGTGGCCCAGGCCCTGCCCGGCATCGACGAAATGCTCTCGCTGATTACGGTGATGGATCTGCTGGAGCGCAACGAGCACCAGCTAATCGTGCTCGACACCGCCCCTACCGGCCACCTGCTGCGGTTTTTGGAGATGCCCACCGCCCTGGGCGACTGGCTGGGCTGGATTTTTAAGCTGTGGATTAAATACAAGGATGTGGTGGGCCGGGTGGAATTTATGGGTCGCCTGCGCAGCCTGCGCCAGCGAGTGCTGGCCGCTCAGGAAAAACTCAAAGACCCCCAGCACACCGAATTCATTGGCGTGGTGCAAAATCAGTCAGCCATTCTGGCTGAGGCCAAACGGCTGAATCAGACCCTGAGCGATCGCGGCATCGCCCAGCGCTACATTGTCCACAACCGCTACCAACCGGGGCTTGACCTACCCACCGAGCTGTTTCCACACCAGTGCGTGGTGCGTCTGGCGGCCCTGCCTCCCACCCCCCTGCCCTTCGATCTGGTTAAGCAGGCCGCCCACCTGTTGCTCCAGCGATAGCCCGCTGAGTATTTTGGCGCCAACTTTTTCGCTTTACCGCCAGAATCCTGAGTTTGCTGTCAGTTCAGAGAGGATTTAGGGGAACTCTTAATCCAGCTTTAGCGTATTCCAGCTAAATACTGATCCAGAGTTTTATGGCAGCAGGCTCAACGGGCCGAGTTGGCGATCTCATGGGGAACATTTATTTAGGTGGAATACTCTTAGGTCAGGTTGAGCGGGCTGATCCGGCCAGAGAATCCAGGTTGAGGTAGATTCTCGTTTCTGGCACGGACTTTCTAAAAACCTGAACTATACTAATTTCACGTCTACCAAGCCCTTCGACACCGCAAGAGGAGTCAACCGTGACAAATCATAAGATTTTGGTCATCGACGATAGCCGGGTCATCCGCATGCGGGTGCGCGACATGCTGCCCCAGGGCAACTTTGAAGTCGTTGAGGCCCAAGACGGTGTTGAAGGCATGGATGCCATTCGCAGCCAGCGCCCAAACCTGATCATGCTCGACTTTTTGCTGCCCCGCATGAGCGGGTGGGAAGTATTTCAAGAAATTCAGGCCAATCCCGACCTGCAGAACATTCCCCTGGTGCTGATGTCGGGCCGCAAAGAAGAAGTCACCGAAAAAATTACTGAACCCTTTGAGTACTTTGAGTTCATTCAAAAGCCCTTCGAGCAAAAAGAACTGATTGAAGCGATCAAAGCGGCTATGGTCAAGGCTCGCAAGCCGCGCCGCACTCCGGTTACTGCCCCTGTAGCGGCAGCGACAGCCGCACCCGCACCCGCAGCCACCGGGGGTGGCGACGTCAGCGCCGCCGAATTCCAGGCGCTTCAGGCTCAGGTCAAGCAGCTTCAGGGTGAGGTAGCCATGCTCAAAGGACAGCTCGGCAAGATGCTGGCCTTCATCAAGCAAAAGCTCAAGTAGGTCGAAGGACCATATCGTACTCATCATGCAATTACTAGCGGGGTTAAATAGCCCCGCTTTTTGTTGAGGCGTGGGCAGCGCCATCGCTGCCGCCGTCATCGTCGTAGCCCCCATTACCTGAACCGTTGGCCAGCCCGGTAAATGCCTGCTGCGGCACCCCAATGGCAATGTTCGCTTTATCAAAGGCAATGCGCAGGCGACGGCGAAACTCACGCGCCACTAAAAACTGCTTCAGAGGCCGGGTCCGAATCCACAGCAGAATGGTGAGGCCCGCATGGGTCATTGCATCGACCCCCAGCATTTCGACCGGGTTGAGAATGGCGTAGCCCCATTCGGGGTCGCCAGCCATCGCGTTGGCCGTTTCGTGCACCACCCGCAGGGCTTCATCGACGTTGGTGCCGTAGGCCACGTCAATGAGAATATTGGCCCGTGACCAGCTGCGGCTGAGGTTTTCGACCTGGGCAATTAGGCTGTTGGGCAGGGTGACCAGGCGACCGTCTTCGCCGCGAATTTGAGTAATTCGCAGGTTCAGGTTTTCGACAATGCCCGTAGTGGTGCCCGTGGTGACGAGATCGCCGATCGCGTACTGGTCTTCCAGCAAAATTAAAAAGCCATTGACCACGTCTTTGACCAAACTTTGGGCCGCAAACGAAATAGCCAGGGCGGCTACAGCGCCAAAGGCCAGCAGGGAGGCCGGGGCAACGCGCAGCGTTTGCAGCACCAGCAGGGTAGCCAGGGCGTAGATAACAGTCGTCTTAAGGCCCTTGAGTGCCCCCGTAATGGTAGATAGGCGCATTGACTTGCGCTGCATTTCGTCGAGGTCGCCCAGCTCATTTTTGCTCCAGGCTTGGGCCACTCGCTCGATGGCCAGGTTGGCCAGCCGGTTGAGCAAGCCCGTCAAAAACCAGGTCAGCAGCAGCAGCACCGGAATTGAAAACAGCCCAAAGGCGTAGCTCCGAGTTTGAGGAAAAATATAGAGTCCGCTGGCAATGCCCGCAATCCACACGAAAGCAATGCCCCAAAACATTAGCCAGCGCAGAAAGGCGACTACCTGAAGCCGCTGTTCGAGGGTGATCTGGTAGCGAAACAGGTACTGCAGCTGCTGGGCGGGAAACTCGTCGTCCGGGGGAACAGCCATGCCCGCCTGGGCGGTTTGCTTGCGCTCCAGGTAGCTTTTGCGCCAGCCCAGCACCTGCCAGATGCCCGTCAGCAGCAGGGTAAGCAGGATGGCCACCAGCAGAATCCAGAGGGCTTTGCGAATCTGGCGCTGCCGGGCCTCGGGCAAACGGTCGTTGACCGCCTCGCGGAGCGCCTCGCGCAGCACCTCCTGCCAGCGCTCGGCCAGCTCGGTTTGTGACACGCCGTTGTACTGGGCATCGGTATCGGTAATGGTGAGCAATACCCTGGGTTCGGCCAGGCCAGCCCCCACCGCAAAGAGGACCGGCTGCCCCCGAATGGTTTCAATGGCGACATCGAGGGAGGCGCTATCGACGGTGTCGTCGGTATAAATCAGATCTAGGGCTCGGTTGACCACTTGAATGAGATTGGTCTCGATTTGGCGGGCGCGCACCTCAACCGGCACCTCAGCGCCCGCTTCGTTGCGGTTAAACACCACCGGAGAGGCAATATCGAACAAAGCAACGCCGTCGAGGGAAACCGAGGTGACCTCAATCAGGCCAATCCGCTCGACACCAGCCGGGGGCAGATTGTTGTTGCCCGGCCCAAAGGGATTAGAAATTTGAGCCATCGCCAGGGTGCTCCAGCCGAGGGCTAGGAAAAGGCCCAGCCCTAACCCCAGGAGCGATCGCGCCCAGGCCCCTAGACGTCGGTTCTTGGTAATTGATGTGGGTTGTGGTGTAAACATGGCTTAGGCGCGATCGCAACAGTGAGCCGTAACAGCAGCCCTGAATTGATCTAGCACTTTAACAGCTGGATACGATGTATGCTCCGACGGTTCATCATAGACGGAGTCGGGTCGCTTTCCCCAGCACCCTGGAGCGGTTGGCTAACCCGTTGAAAGTTCTGTAGGCCCTGACGGCCTGACGTAACCGTGCCTTCAGCCCTTTGAGCCGAGGCTGTCCACCCGACGTGAGCAACCCCCTAGAAAAACCAGCCGTAGCTGTGCAAACCCTTGCCGAGAATATTGACGCCCAGGTAGCACACCCACACCACTACAAATCCGGTCGCCGCCAGAATCGCCGGGCGACGCCCCTGCCAGCCCTTGGTGATGCGGGCGTGGAGGTAGGCTGCAAACACCAGCCAGGTAATCAGCGCCCAGGTTTCCTTGGGGTCCCAGCTCCAGTAAGAGCCCCAGGCTTCGTTGGCCCACACCGCCCCGGCGATGATGCCGATGGTCAGCAGGGGAAAGCCCAGGCCGATCATGCGGTAGCTAATATTGTCGAGGGTATCGGCCAGGGTGAGCCGCTGGGGCGAGAGCTTAACAGCAGCAGCCGCAGGCTTTTCAAGCACGGCGGCACCGCCAGCAGAGACTGATACAGCCTGGGGCAGAGCTGCAGTCGCTGCGGCTTGGGCTTCAGCCCGGTGGAGCTTGACGTTTCGAAAGCCGCCGGTGCCCACGGAGCTGCCCTTCAGCTCAACGGCCTGGCCCCGCGTGACTAATAGAAAGGCGATCGCCAGCAGTGCCCCTACCAGCAGCGCGGCATAGCTGAGCAGCATCACGCTGACGTGCATCATCAACCAGTTGGACTTGAGGGCGGGCACCAGCGGCTCTGAGCCCTGCATGGTGCCAGGCAGCGACAGGGTAGCAAAGGCCGAAATTGCCATGGCAATGGGTGCAGTAACGGCCCCCACCAGCGAGCTGCGGCTCATGCGCTCGGCCACCAGGTGCATGGCGGTAATACCCCAGGCCAGAGCAAACAGCGACTCGTAGAGGTTGCTCATGGGAAAGTAGCCGCCCTCTATCCAACGGGCGACCAGCAGGGCGGCAATGGTGAGGTTGCCTACGGCGATCGCCCCGGTGCCCAGCGCCGGCAGCAGCGTCGCGCGCGGAAAGGCCACACCGCACCAGTAGAGCAACATCGCGATAAACAGCACCGAAAAGGATGCGTTGTCGAGCCAGCCCTGGAGCGCAATCAAATCCATAGGTCTTATCGGGAAGAACATGAGTCTGCTCCTATCCTACCGACTTTTGCGGGTTGATTTGCGGCGGAACCCGAGGGCAGGGAC
>PYER01000247.1 GCA_003017855.1 filamentous cyanobacterium CCT1 | reverse complement strand
GAGTGGCACTAGGCCTAGTTAGCGACGGAACTGCTGAAGTTGAGGCTTGAGTGGCACTAGGCCTAGCTAGCGACGGAGCTACTGAAGCTGAGGCTTGAGTGGCACTGGGCCTAGCTAGCGACGGAACTGCTGAAGCTGAGGCTTGAGTGGCACTAGGCCTAGCTAGCGACGGAACTGCTGAAGTTGACGAATTTGAGGCTTGAGTGGCACTAGGCCTAGTTAGCGACGGAACTGCTGAAGTTGAGGCTTGAGTGGCACTAGGCCTAGCTAGCGACGGAACTGCTGAAGTTGACGAATTTGAGGGCTGAGTAGGAACTTCTACAACCAATGGTGATGCAACCGACGCCCTGTTTGAGGTCGAGTTTGAAAAAGTTACCGCAGCATTACCCCTAGATAAAGAAGCGATTTGTACTCCTGATGACACTGTTGGCTGCGATACAAAAGCATGGGGTTCTAAGCACTCGAAATTGTCAGATACATTAACTTCACTGTCTTCAGACAAGCAGCTTTGACTAGCTTCTACCTGACTTACTGCAGTAAAAACCACAGAAAATGATAAAAGCAGAGTCTTTGAATTAAGATAAAATTTGTGTGAAGACATAATGCTCTCAACAAATTAAGAGAATTTGGATTAATGGTAGAGCAGAGCTTAAACTTGAACTATAGTAACAATGGGAAAAGGCTTTATGTAAGGAGGCGTACAGTTCCTAGATTGTCACTCCAACAAAAAAACACTAGGTAATAATGCCTTTTACCAAAGAAAATGATGCCCTCAATACAAAATGAGGCATTCTCAATTTTTCTTGAGAACTCAATTAAGAGAACACTAATTTTTGTGTATAAATCTCTGATGCTCCGCTTACAGTACGAAGATCAATAATTTCTTTTTGCAACCCTTTTAGTTGCATGAAGAAAACTTCATTACTGCTAATATAATAGTACTAATGGCTTATGTCAAGAGCCTCTGTAGTGTGAGAGTCTCAAATTAAAACTCATAGTTGCGCGATTTATTTAGTGTTCTGCGGAATGTCTAAGCGCTATCAGTAGAGTTTAGGGGGACGTTTGCTTAGTCGTATTAAGGAGTACCAAGCACTTCAGAAGTCATGAGTTGAGTAAATACTTTGTTTGAAGGTTGTAAACCGACATTTCACAGGGTGACAAAGTGAATAGTGAATAGCAAGGGTGAATGAGGTAGCTAAGTGCAGAGCATGAGATCGGTCGGAGTAAGCCGACGACGGGAGCATCCCACTTACGCGAAAATAGTGCCAAGGGGGAGAGTGCAAGGGTAGCCCAGGGGATAACTCGCCATGACCCCTGAAGACCAAGAGCACTTAGAAGCCTGTACAGCCGAGATTGCAGAGATCTTTGTACCGCAACAGCGACCTAGAGGGGCCCGATATTTTAGAACGCATTTAGCACACGGTACGACCGTAGATGCTGGAGGATGTCAGCCCTCGAGTAGCCCTTTTTTTGTTAACCAGCAGACTGCCCCCGCCCGATGGCGAGTTCGCCGACAGAAGAGCTTGGTGGGTCTGCTCGAGATTCGACAAAGTCATGCAGAACGGCTGAGCGTAAAAGCTTACAGCCGTATCAGTGGTGGACTCGAGAAGGCCAACCTATGCTTAAGTACCAACGAATCGTTTCAAGATGCAGAGGGTGACTACCGGCCCTGACCGGGATGAGGGTTAGGCATTCGACCCAACAGCGCTTAGACTGTGCTGAGACGAAATAAGGTGTCAGTGAGGTCAGTTTTGAGGGTGGCAAAGTCCGTCTACGTGACCTAGTGGCGTTCGAGAACCCATGGCGAGACTACAAAGCGGGGCGGGTACAGAGGATATACAACAACTTCTTTCACATCGCAAGTATTTCTACTTACACAAAAATTTTGCCTTCAAGCGCTGTCTTCCACCCCGTACTCTTTAAAGAGACGCGCCACCGTGATCTCTAGTCCCATCGCTAGCTGAACAATGTTCACCAGCGATGGGTTTCGGCTACCCTGCTCGATATCTGAGACATAGGTTCGGTGCAGGTCAGCCCGCTCAGCTAAGACTTCCTGCGAAATATCCAACTCCCTCCGGCGGCGGCGGATCGCCCTGCCGAAGCGGGCTTTGAGGTCTTGCTCTAGTTCTTTTTCCACAACCCAATGTTTGTGGGTTGCAGACTTTGAGTCTACAGACTTTGCGGGTCTAAATGTAGACTATGAGAGTATCTACACTACTCCATTGCTCATGCGTGGATTTGATGACTACCACCAAGCCTGGAAAACAATGACTGAAGCAATCCTCGCTGTTGGTGATCGGGCACAGCCACAGCCACTACCTGACCCCCAATTTGACTGCGGAGACCGGGTCTGGTGGGTTGCAGATGATAGCCAGAGTCGATCTCTCAGTTCTTGTGAAAGGGGATGGATCCATATAGCAGCTCCTCTTCCTTTAGAGGATGTAGGCCAATGGGATTGGCGCTACCTCATCTGGGCAGATGACGATGGTTTCTCTAGTGCTTGGCTCCACTACTGCTTGATCTGGGAACACGAGCTACTGAGCAGGGCTATGGCCCATTTCTCAAGCAATTCTTCTCAGTACGTCAACAGCGGACAGTTCTAAGTCTTATTGGGCCTTGCTAACGTGATCACAATTTCTATCCTTCGGCGTCAGGTGTCTTTCACATCTACCCACCAAGCTTTAGCTAAAGCCTCAGCCAGTCGCCGTGCGCTTCAAGTGCGCTTGCAGCAGGACCTTAGCCAGTGCTTAGTAGAGTATGAGCCTACCGAGGCGATCACTATTGAAGAAGAGGTTTTGCAATTCTGCATTCGAGGGTTTTCAGAGCAGGCCATTTTCAACCCTCTTGAAGATCTGAGCCTGTGGTTCAACTACAGCAGCGGTCAGTTTCTTGCGCCAGGGTATCCACCACTGTTCTACAACCGCCAAGAGCGGCAAACTGTGTCTCCGAGTAAGACTGCGATAGCAGGCATTGGGGAAGGGGTTGCCGGTTTCCTAGCTCAGCGGCTGTACCGGTGTCGCAAGCTAGCCCGGCCCATCCAAGACTATCCAGACATTGTTATGGATACACCCAGTAGAGTTATGGATGCACCCAAAAGAGTGATTTATTTAGTGGAGTCTAAAGCCTCCACAGGCTCTCTAGAAGCCCTCAAGCGAACTATAGACGAAGAAGTAATTCGCCTAGCTTCTTATGCCTCCGCTTGCTTGGAGCTGAATACACGGCCTATCAGGGGACTTCTGGTAGCGACAGCCTTTCTAAGCACCAGCCAGTACCAAGCCTATATAACGGAGATTTTGTTATGAAATTTCTGTACTCTCCCAATGGGGCTTACTTGTTCGACAGCCTGATTGACTTGCTGCGCAACCAGGAGCGGCATAACAACATAGTCGTTGATGCCGCTTTCAGTGAGCTGGTTAAGGAGACCATGCTGGAGAAGGCCCAGTTTGAGAGGCTGACAGATATAGCTCTGCTCAGTACGTCCTTAAACCTGGTGACTCAGAGCCTAGACTCAGAGCTGAAGTCAAGGGGGATAGAGGTCGATTTCAGCTCTTACGTCAAGGACGCTCAGAATCGGCTGAAGTTTGCGGCTAAGGAGATAGCAAGTCTTGCTGCTACTGCACACGAAGGCGAGAACCAGCGGCAGGTACCTGAGCCACTGGTAACGGCTCAGAGTATTCAGTTTCAGCTTACCTCCCTGACAATGGGAAGCGAGTTCAATGGGCTGTATGCCTTTGCTGTTGAGACCGCGACCTTTGACCTGGAAGCCCTTCAGAAGAAATATGCTGTCGAGGGTGACTGGTTCCCCGCGACAATTTCTGAGAATGACTTCCTGTTTATCGTGGACTACAGCTCAATTCTGGTAAACCTAAGCAACCTGTCTCATGACCAATGGGCTAAAACCAAAGAGAAGTTGGTTGAAATGATGAACTGTTTAAGGCCTGATTAATGGCTTAGGTCAGGCCTTAAACTAGAGAGGTAGGGCTTTTTAGGAGGTAATCTTTGCCCCATACCAGTCTGCGCTTTAAGCCTCATTAAGACCTAACCTGTTATGACGAGCAGCTAAAAATGGAAGCTTTAGCTATTCAATAACTTTATAAAAATTTGCCATCTTGCCTTTGTAATTGCGTTTTTCAGATTTCCAGCCTTCGTTTTCTAAACCAAAATTCGCTATCATAAAATCCTTCACCTTTCGCCTACAAGCGATAAAACATTGCTTGTCATCAGGAAATATTTGATTGCCATTTGGAAGACTTTCTTTTAGTTGCATCGCAAAGTAGCTATCATGAAGCGCTCCATCACGCACTTTTTGCATAAAAGAAGTTTTATTTGAAAGGTTCTTTAGACCAGCTTCGAGAACCTGAGAAACAACGTTTCCACCGATATTGTCTCCATAAATATCTTTGACCAGAGATTTTCTAATTTGATTAGGAAGAGTTGCTTCTATTCTCTTTTCGTTAGACTTCAATTCAGGAGCTATATTGTCAAAAGGAAGTACTCTTATAGGAATAGGATAAGAACGCTTAGATTCAGATGACCAAAACATTCCTTGTCCTTTAATAGGCTCATTAAGTAGACTCTGCAAAAGATCATCAGAAAAGTGACCATTTGCTCTTTTCAGGGTTGACAAGTCTGAGCCGGATACTAAGTGGAAGACGAACCAGTTGTCTCCTTGACTAAGTATTTGATCTGAAATAGCACCGGGTTGCTGAGTCACTAAAACTGCGCCAAGATTATATTTTCTACCTTCTTTTACCCAAGACACAATAGGATCAGTATCGGATAATTTTGTTCCACCTAATACAGTTTGAGCTTCTTCAAGTACAGCAATTGTAGGTATGGGGTTCTTCCCGACTTCAGTGAAGGCATTTTGGTTATACTTAAAAATTCGCCTCATAATAGTTCGAGTGATGTTTTCTGCCATCGAAGGAGGAAGCTGCGACAGATCAAAAACAACAATCATGCCCTTTTTGAGACCCTCTAATATAGCCTCGAAAGTTACTGCTCCTGGCTCGTGTAATTTACTGACTATGTTTGCAAGCTCTCGTCTTACGGCATTAAGTTGCACTTCGTTAAGTTCCCAACCTTCTGTTTCTCCTTTCTTCTTCTTGGGTGTGAGACCCATAGCTTCTGCAAGTTCATCTAAGTTAGTGGAAAAGCGATCTTGGTGAACTAAGGTTATTGCTTCTGCCCAGTTCTCTATACTAAGGTTTGCTATCCTCGTGGCCCAGGCAGGAGCGTCTCTGTCCTCTGGAAGAGCCATAGTTAAAACTTCTTGTGCTGGCATTCTTGACAGATCCATTTTTGCTGGGCCAACTTTAAAGGCCTCATAAAAACTAGATGGGTGTTTTCTGTCGGTAAAAATCATCAGCCTATCTAACAATTCAGGAACATCAGCGAAACCAGGTCTGTTGTTATTATCTGGCCAGAAATACTCGCCTTCAGGATCAAAAATTAGAGTTCCAACTGGTATTGATTCGCTATCTTTCCATGATATTGAAGGAGGTTCTGGAAGGGAATATAGCTTCGAAAATAGTAATTTATTCAGATTAGATTTACCATAACCAGCTCTTGCGAATATAAAGGTCTTTCGAGAAACCATGCTAGAAATATCGAATCTAGGCGTAATAGATGGTTCTATTACTTGATGCCAAACATCAGGTTGAACTTCGTGTTTGGCATCACCTAAAGCATAAATGTACTCACCCATAGCTAGATGGCCAATGGGGCTACCAAACTCATCTCTATCATTAGAAACTTCTCTCAAGACTTCTTCTTGAGGGAATGCAACACGACTGCCAACATGAGGCAAACGTCTATGAGAAGGAGCAAAAACAACTTCTCCACTCACATATCGAAGCACCCCTAAAACACGGATATCAACCTTATAACGAAGGTGATCCTCACGAATGTTTTCAGGAATAATAGAGCTTCTCTGAAGTGTTCTGATGGCATATTCGGCCCCGCCAGATCCAGACAAGCGCCCCATGCTCTGCAAAGATGAAATTCTTCCTAATACCGCTTCATCTTCATTCTCTAGTTCAACTAGCAAGAAGCTGCCATGCATAGGGCGAACTTGAAAATTAGGCTGATAAGGAAGCATGATGTCTGCATGGAACTCTAAGCCAGAGTTTGAGAAGCCTTGAAACACTCCAACAGGGTGAGCGAAAAAATTACTTTGGTTATTCATAACGGGCACCAGCAGGATCCTTTGGATTTAGAATAAACTCTTCAAAACTTTCGACATCTGCACTTGTTGGCATATTGCCAAGCAAAGATTTTATAATTTCCAATTGCAAGATTTCCATGTCAATCCCTGTTAATGCCGAATGCTCATGAGCCCTTTGTATACAGTTTGGATAGTAAGGAATAGGGAAGCCCTCTTCAGCATCGCTCTTCAAATAAGCAAGAATTTTTTCCGCATTGTCTTGCTGCCCAAGCAAAATATCCACGGGCCAAATGTGATCTCCAGGCCGAGAACCAAACTTTGCAAGAAAAAGATAGCCGCCAACAAATTTCGCCTTTTCCTTCCCCTCTACATCGTCTTCTGGTCTACGCGTATATTCTGGCCAATCATATGAAAGTTCTTCAATTTCTTGAGGAACTCTGACAAAAACCGGGCGAGGTTCCCGCATTATTCCCTCCAACATCATTGCTAGGCGATAGCGATCAAGCACTTTTGATCTCTTGGCCACTCCCACCAAATAAACATCTCTTCTTTGTTTTGCCTTTATTGTTTTTATGTATTCTTGTATTTTTTTTATCATTTGAATAAAAAGGTCGCCAGAAAAGACCTTTGATCTTAGTAATCCATCAATCACTATTAGTGTATTTGTTGCAAAGTAACCTTTTTTAAACTTGTCATATAAAATAGCCCATTCCCAGAGATCTCGATAAACAAGTACCCAACTTGGGTTGAGGGTTTCTTTGCCTGTTTCCTTATCCTTTCTGGGTCTGAGCATCGGAGAAAGCTCAGAAAGTGTTGAGACTCCAAGATCTATCATCAATTCTCCTAATGGAGAAAGTGGGTTTCCATCCTCATCCACTTGCTCTCTGGAGAGCGTAGCAATATTTTTATAGCGACTAACAACCTTCAAACATGCTTCTTGACCATAAGAATCTACAACTCGAATTATTTGAACTTCAAATGGATCAAACTGTAGACGATTATTCCCACCATCAGATGCGACAAGACTGATGGCAGTGGCACTAAAATCTCTAATATGTCTTGCTTTTCCCAGTCTAGTAATCTCTTGACGAAGCTCTTTGAGGCGGCTAATTTCCTCTGAGCTAGCCTGGTCAATTTCATCTATTAAGAAAGGAAGCTGCTCTGGTTCAATCATTCTATTAGCTCAACTTTAAGATCATATCAAACTCGCTCTTTGACTTGCTTTTAGCGCTGCCCATTTGCACTGCTTGTCTTCTACCTGATTCCGCAGAACCTGCATCTCTAATGGACAATATTGACCAGTTATATTTAGATAAACTAATAGAATTCTCCAAAACATCCTTAGGAGATGCTTTTCTAGAAGATAGTCCTCCAAATCGGATATACATCAATGCCCCGACTCTAGCTGACTGCCCGCAGTTATCCCAAACCTTAGCTAGATCTTTGGCAAAACCTTCAGGTGACAAGTGAGTCATTTGTTTGTTAAAGGAATACTCAGGTTTATCTGGCCCTCCTACAAACCAATGCCTAATCCATTGATCGGTGACATAGGTATTGAGGCCGTAATATGGAGGTGATGTAACAATCCATTTAACATTGGAAATTTTGGCAAAGGCAGTTGAGCTTCTGGAATCTCCAAATTGCACGAACCCGCCAGTTGCTTTTGGTAGTTGGCCATTAAGATAATGATCTAAACGTCTCTCCACCACTCTTTCTACAGGAATACGAATTGGGCGAAGATTATTCTCTTCCCAGTACCGAACTGAATACTCAGGCTTTGGCCCAAAAGTTCTCGGCATCTGATTACTAAGATAGCTGGCGTTCTCAATTTTTTTGGGAATTGGGCCGTGTAAAGCTCCAAGAATTAAACCTCTTAAGAAGGCTCTTTGGCAATTATCAGGGTTGCTTAGAAGCGATTGGCGGACTTTACAGATTTCTTCTAAGGTTTGAGGGTGATAAGCCAACTCCCAGAACTTTCCTTTTGGAATTTCAAAATCTTGTTTAGATTGCAAAATTCTCTGCAAATTTTGCTTTATAGATTCTCTTTGTGGGGAGTATAATTTTGCTTTTGTGATGGCCACAGCCACTGGGTTGCTATCTATGCCAAATGCCTTCAGTCCCGACATCCTTGCTGCGAAGAGAGTTGTTCCCCTCCCGCAGAATGGGTCTAGAACAGAATCTTTTGGATTAGCCTTTGACAAGACTTCCAAGGGGAAACCCAGTGGAAACATTGTAAAATATGGGCATATGGCATTAAGCACAGTAGATGGATGATTTTTCATAAAATCATCTTTGCTTTACAGGTTTGTTTTTGAGTCATTTATACAGCTATGATGAAACTAGCTCATCTAAAAGTTTTCAGGACAAAAGGCTAGTATAGGTACGTTCAACATTTATATGAGCATTTTGAGACTTGGAAGCGGGTTAAGAATATTCCTCTAGTGATTTCTAGTAGCATTGTATTTACAGCGTGCCTGTATCAACCTTGACTTCGCTTTTGACCGGTTGCTAAAAGCAACCAGTCTATACCATCCTCTTTTAGTTTTCCCTTTATTTAGCAAGGATATAGGGCCAAACGTACTATATCCTGAAGAGCATCACACTCTTTTCACATATGTCTCATTGAGTTGTGTTGTTTCCATATCCATTTTATAGACAGGCCCCAACGCGAAAGTCCTTTTATAGAGGTGTCTTAGGGCTTCTGCCAAAGACAAATATAGACATGGGGCGTAGCGTCTTTGGCGAGCCGTTCATGCGAGAGCGTGTGTTGGCTTAAGCCAAATGAAGGCGTCTGACGGGACCGAGTTAGCTGG
This sequence comes from filamentous cyanobacterium CCT1, assembly GCA_003017855.1. Taxonomy (GTDB): domain Bacteria; phylum Cyanobacteriota; class Cyanobacteriia; order Phormidesmidales; family Phormidesmidaceae; genus Nodosilinea. Next base: position 987 of record PYER01000247.1, on the reverse strand, counting down.
CTTATTAGGGCTGTTGGGCGGCTTAAGCCAAAAACATTTTTGCTCACTCCCATCAGCAACTCTTGTGAACTGACAGCAGCAGCCTCAATTGATCTAGCAGAGAGGGATTTAGCTGTTTTCCCCACGAGCCAGCCTTTCACCCTGTAGACATGTCTACAGGGTGAAAGAACTGTAGAACAGGGCTTTCGGAGATCGGACTAAAGATAAGGGTTCGCTCAAGGTCCAGTTCGCCGAGCCTGTTACAACGGTGCGACTATCGATCACCATGAATTTGTGGTGCATCAGGCCGCTGCCCTTGCTGCCATCGGCGGTGTCATCGATTAGGGGAATGTTGGCCTCAGCCAGAATGGTCAGGGCATCGCGATCGCGCAGTTCCCCATCACTCAGCACCCCGTCCTGGTCGGCGTCGATGAAGGCATACAGGTCGCTGGCCTTCGCCTCGTAATGCTCATCAAGCTGGGCGATCGCCGCTGGGCTGCCCCGCTCTGCCATCGGTGTGCTGTAGGTGTTCTCGACCACCACGCGCACCTCTATCCCAGCAGCCTTTTTCTCGCTGAGGGCATGGGCAATCCCCGGTAGCGAAAACTCGTGCACCGCTATGTCAATAGATGACTGGGCTGCTGCGATCACATCGATCACCACCTGCTCCAGATTATCCCCATGCCGGGTGATGCTGCGGTAGGGGTCGGTATAGGTCGCCGCCTGGTTCTGGTTGAAATACGCCCGAATATACGGGTCCTGCGGCAGGGGAGCGAGCGTGGGCAGCGTAGCCTCGCTGTGAAACCGGCTACTGACCCCCACAAACAGCAGGAGCCCAATCCCAAATCCGATTCCCCAGCGCACCCAGGGAGATTTGGGCCAGACAGTCCGAATTATTGGATGCACAAGATTGAAAAATTTCGTTATGCCTAGGAAGCCCAGTGGAGGGATATGGCTAACAGGAAAGCGAGAGGATGGGAGGGGTGCGTGGGCGCGGGGTGCGGGGTG
>PYER01000246.1 GCA_003017855.1 filamentous cyanobacterium CCT1 | reverse complement strand
ACCAGACGCTCCTAAATTACGGGGTTATAGCCGCTTAAACGGTCGCTAGGGCTCCTGCATTCTGTCCGAAGTATTGTGGTTATTGAAATGGTAGATAAAAATATTGGTGTCAAAGAGCAGCTTCATTAGCCGACATCCTGAGGTTGCCAATCTAACTGCCGCTGTTGGTGGAGATTAGCATCGATTTCTTCAACACTTGAGTTTCCCCAACATCCCTGAGTGGCTTGCAATATCGCATCAATATCGGCAGCATTCTTGCCCGGTGGTATCTCAGGCTGCGTTTGGTCAGCCCCTAAAACCCCAGGACGAAGCCAATTGACTAAGTAGCTCATTAGCTTCCATTGTTCTTCTAGGCTGAGCAATCTCAAATCACTCAACATACGCTGTAGAGTTGGGCTCATAATTTTCGTAGAGGTCAGCAATGGTTAATCGTAGGGACTGAGGAGCTAGCCTGCTTTAAGCATACCTAATGCCTGTTTGAGATGGAGCCACGGGTTTAGGGACCAGGTGTCTTGGAGGTACCCGGTCCCTTTTAGATCAGCCCAGCTGTCGCCAGCGCAGCAAGTAGCTAAACACTTCTCCCTGCTCTGGGGTAATCAAAATCCCCGACTCCGGGATTGTTACCAGTTGGCTCCACTCTCGCTGTTCGGCGTAGCGGAGCAGGTGCAGGTGGTTGATCGCCCCTCGCACCCCGTCGGGCGAACCGATTACCAGATGGCGCAATCGCTCTCGCCCTGGCTGGGCTGCTGAATTGGTAAGCATCAGCGGATTGGTCGCCTGTCCTCGACGGGCAGACGACACCAAATATGGCAAACACAACATGAGGGTTTCCTCCAAAGGAATGGATGGGTAGGAAACCAAAATTTGGCCGCTCCCAGGGGTCGTGCGGTTCGGAGCGGCCAAGAGTAAAATGCTACTCAGCCTCCGAGACTGCCTGTTTCAGCCTTGGGGGTCAGCCGCTGGTTGGAGGGCCTAATCTCCTTCCAGTGGCGCTCGACCAAATTTTGGGAATCAAGCTGCTCGCACACAGCTCTTAAATGAGAAATTTAGCCTATTGCGATCGCCCAGGCAAGTCAAAACCGCTACAGAGTGCGTCTCCGTCGTGAACCTTTACATTGCGGGGGTGATGGCGCTGTGCCAGCCCTGGTTGCTGAGCTGCGGCTGTGGTGAGGGCTACATTCAGCCGCCATATCCTTGGTATATTGCCGCACAACGCTCCTCTCAGCTATTTCACCTTGAGTATGGTAGCGCGATCCTTTGCATTGAGGCTGCGATCTTTATATCGAGCCCGCGATCATTTATGTTGAGCCCGCGATCTTTTATATTGATGCCAAGATCTTTTATATCGGGACCGCGATCTTTTAGTACGGCAGCGCGATCTTTTATATCGAGACCGCGATCATTTATGTTGAGCCCTCGATCTTTTATGTTGAGGCCGCGATCCTTTGTATTGAGGCCGTGATCCTTTGTATTGAGGCCGCGATCCTTTCGACAACTGGCGTCAGCAAAAGCAACATTCACGCAGGCTTCACTCAACCCTTTGGGTCAAATGAGTGCATTTCGAATCTGCAAATTTATGGATCCTATGGACGGCTGGTCCGTCATGCCCGTGCAAACGGGTATCCACCGAGAGTAGTTGCTACCCAGTGGATTCCCGCCTCCGCGGGAATGACAGGCATAATTCTTCTGCTAAATCGATAACGCAGCACATTTACAAAACTGGGATGCACCCGGTTGAATCGACAGCGTTTCTAAAGTCCTGCGGATGACAGTCCAATCGATAGAAGGCAGTTCCCAGGCTGTTCGTTAGGGTGCCAATAAGACGAACGCTAAAGAGATTATGCCGTTACTATCCCAATCAGAATTCAAGCGGTTGAGCCAGTCTGCGAGCGACTACTCCGCTTCCATCTATCTGCCCACCCACGTAGCCGGGCCTGAGATTCAGCAAGACCCGATTCGGCTCAAGAATTTGCTTGGTGAGGCAGAAACCAAACTGTTAGAAGCGGGTATGGATAAGCGGGGGGTGCAGCAGCTGCTTCAGCCCGGCTTTGACCTGCTCGAAGACGACAACTTTTGGCGACACCAGAGCCAGGGGTTGGCGCTATTTTTGACCGCCGATGACATGGAGCTGTACCGACTGCCGCTGGAGTTTGAGTCGCTGGTGGTGGTGGGCGATCGCTTTCATCTCAAGCCTTTGCTGCCGCTGTTTTCGAGCGATCGCTACTTCTACCTGCTGGCGCTCAGCCAAAACCAGGTGCGGCTGTTTCAGGCCACCCGCTACCACATCAGCGAAGTTGAGCTAGAGCGGGTGCCCACCAGCCTGGATGAGGCGCTGCGCTATGACGACCCCCAGGCCCAGCTGCAGTTTCACAATGTCAGCGGTTCGGGCAGCGTGCCCAACTACCACGGCCACGGCGTTGGCACCGACGACAACAAAGAGAACATTCAGCGCTTCTTGCGCACCGTAAACGAGGGGCTGCAGCCCTACCTCAACGAGGAAAATGCACCGCTGGTGATTGCATCGGTTGACTACCTGCAGCCGATCTACCGCGAGGTGAATACCTACCCTCACCTGCTCGAAGAGGGCGTTTCGGGCAACCCGGACGTGGCCAACCCCGACGATCTGCGCAAGGCCGCCTGGGAGAAGGTTTCTGCTCTGCTGAATGAGTCTCACCAGCAGGCGATGGTGCACTACAACAACCTCAAACGCACCGACCAGGCCAGCGATCGCCTGAGCGAGCTGCTGCCCGCTGCCTGTCGCGGCCAGGTGGATGTGCTGTTTGCCCAAGCCAATGCCCACTGCTGGGGCCAGTTTGATTTCAACTCGGGTCAGCTGCAGCAGCATGACCAGCCCCAGCCCCACGACCAGGACCTGCTCGATCTGGCGGCGGTGCAGACCTTTTTGCAGGGGGGCACAGTTTACGTGCTCGACGAAGAGGCCATGCCAACGCAGACCCCAGCAGCGGCGGTCTACCGCTACACCCTGGCGACCTAAGACTACCCATTTGTCCGGGGTTGACCTGGCCCAGGCTCCTGCACTGTAGGAGATAGCAACCGTTTAGCTATCTCCAGGAGTCTGGTATGACCGATGAAACGAGTTCACGAGCGCTGAGCGCCCTGTCGGACGGGCTGGCCGATGCGGTGGCGGCGATCGCCCCCTGTCTGGTCGCTGTCAAGGGGCATCGGCGAGCCTACAGCGGCCTGCACTGGCAGCCGGGGGTAATCGTCACCGCCGACTACGGTTTGGGGCGATCGAACCGCCTGGCCCTCACCCTGCCCGATGGCAATGTAATTGAGGCGGAGGTGTCGGGCCGCGATCGCGCCCTCGATCTGGCCATTATTCGCCTCGATCGCACCGATTTGCCTCTGCCTGCCGCCAGCGATGGCGCTGAGCTGCGGGTGGGTCAGGTGGTGCTGGCGGTGGGCCAGTCGTGGGAATACGGCGTCAGCGCCAGCCTGGGCCTGGTGGGCAATCTGGGCGGGCCGTGGCAAACCTCCCAGGGGCGATCGATCGATCGCCTGATTCGCCCCGACGTTAACCTCTACCCCAACCTGCTGGGGGGGCCGCTGGTGAATACAGCAGGGCAGGTGCTGGGGCTCAACCTGAACGGGCCGCGCAACCGGGTGGTCACGCTCCCTACTGCAACCTTGACCCGCATTGTTGCCACCCTGCTGGAGCGCGGCAGCCTGAGTCGGGGTTACTTGGGCGTGGGGCTACAGCCCGTAGCTCTGCCCAAAACCCAGTCGGGTGAGACCGGCCTGCTGGTGGTCAGCCTCGATGCCGAGGGGCCAGCGGAGCAGGTCGGCGTGCTGATTGGCGACATTCTGCTGGCGGTGGATGGTCAGCCGGTGCAAGACCTGCAGTCGGTCTACGGCCACCTGACCGACTGCCCAGTGGGGCAGATGGTGTCGCTACACCTGCTGCGGGGCGGTCAACCCCTCGACCTGGCGGTAACCTTGGGCGCACAGCCCCAGGGAGGGATACGATGAACCTTCAAGGTTTAAGCAATGATTTGGCGGCGATCGCATCTCCCCTCAAGCAGTCCACGGTGCTGATTCAGGGGGCCGCTGGCGCCATGGGGTCGGGCGTGGTCTGGGACGGGTCGGGCCTGATTCTCACCAACGCCCACGTCGTACCCCACCGCCGGGTCTGGGTCACCCTGAGCGATGGTCGGCGGCTCGCGGCCCATCGGGTTGGCTACAGTCAGCGGCTCGATCTAGCTGCTCTCAAGGTCGGGGCGACGGGGTTGCGGGCGGCCCCGGTTGGCGATGCTGGGGCGCTGCGGGTGGGGCAGCTGGTGCTGGCGGTGGGCAATCCCCAGGGCGAGGTAGGCGCTACGGCGCTGGGCATGGTGGCGGCCAAACCGGCGATTCCTCGCTGGGTGCAGGCCGATATTGCCCTGGCACTGGGCTACTCGGGCGGGCCTTTGGCTAATCTGGCGGGCGAGGTGGTTGGCCTCAACACACTGATTGCCGCTGGTCGGGGGCACGCCATTCCGACGGCTCTGGTGCAGCGGTTTTTGGGCGCTCAGCACGACCAGCCCTACCTGGGCATTACGGTGCATCCGAGGGCGGCGATCGCGACCGGAGGGCTGCCCCAGTGGGAAGTCGCTCAGGTCGTGCCCGCTAGCCCAGCGGCCAGGGCGGGACTGGTAGCGGGCGATCGCATCCTTGGTATCAACGGGCGGCTATTTCGCCACCCCGGCGAACTGATGGATTGGCTAGATTGTTTGATACCCGATCAAACTCTGGTGATCCACGTGAGTCAGGGCGGAGAACCCCTAGTTTGTACCCTCACGGTGGGTCGCCCCCCAACGCAGGAGCAGGCGGCATGAAGCGGGTGCTCGTGATCAGCCCATCGGCGGTTACCCAGGCCGGGTTGGCGAACCTAATCGCTGAGGAGAGCGAGGCTGGGGCTGAGCCCAAGTGGCAGGTCGTTGCCGCGACGCCATCGTTTGCCGGGGCTGCTTCTGGGACTGTCTTGGGCTGGAATATGGCCCCAGCCGCCGACTGCGCCCTGATTAGCTGGTCCGCAGATGGACTGCCCGATTTAGACCGCTTTCTCGATACAGAGCTGCCCGTTGTCGCCCTGCTCGACGACTGGAACGATATCGCCCTGCCCGACCTGCTGCAGACAGGCCGAGTGGGGCTGCTGCCCGCTCAGGCCAGCGGGGCCGAAATTGTGGCGGCTCTCGATGCCGCGGTGGCGGGGCTGATCGCCATTCATCCCAGCGTGTTTAGCAGCCTGCTCACCCTCAACTCTGCCCTCGATCGCAGGGACGCGCTGGAACAGCCGGAGGCGCTGACCCCGCGCGAGGTCGAGGTGCTGACCCTGCTGGCCGACGGGCTGAGCAACAAAGCGATCGCCCGCCGCCTGCACCTCTCAGAGCACACGGTGAAGTATCACACCAGCGCTATCTTCGCGAAGCTGAACGTGACGAGTCGCACCGAGGCGGCGATCGCCGGAGCCAGGGCCGGGCTGGTTCTGCTATGAGCGATCGCGTCTATTTCTGCCCCTTGAGCGGAGGCCGCACGACCCTGACCGCCAAAAAAGCCGGCACCAGCGAACAAATTGAGTGGGTCAGCCCATAGTCGTCAAAATCGTCTTTTATGCTGAAGAAATAGAGCTTGTAGAACGGATCTTTCGGCTTACCTCGCACTATTAACGAGCCTGAGGTTAAAAAGTGGGCTGTCTGTTGGCTCTCGGAGTTTGCTGTGGCGGGTCAAAACGCACGTCCACATACTTTCCTACAGGATATTTTGCATTTGACCTATGCCTAAACGCACCTTCTTTGGCAGACTGCAGGAGCTAGTACTGCCGCTCCTCAGCCTGACGAGGCCGCACCCGTTTGACGATTAAAACTTGAGTTGGTTTGCCCTCTGCCTTTAAAGTCTTTGTTGCTTTGTAGTGCTGCCCCAGCCCGACCAAAAACAAAACCGACAAAACCACCAAAAAACTCGCTATGACCAATCAAGCAGGCAGCGTCAGAAAATAGCTGAGGTGGGGTTCCCGGTTCGAGTAAGGCCTCGGCTCGGGCACTTTCATAGCCGTTTAGTAGGTGAACAGAGCGCAGAGCTTCTGAAGCTAGTGAAGCACATGACCGATTACTGCCATGCTCCAGAACCCATGGACTGTCCTAAGCGTCCTGGCGACGGCTAGTGCGGCGTTAAGACTAAAAATTAGGGTTCCTGTAGGTTGGATGAAACGCGGTGGAACCAAACAGCAGTCAGCCTTGTTGGGTTCTGCTAGCGCGCCCCCTAACCTACAAATTTAGTTTTGACAGACCGTTATGCCTTACTTCACCAGCCGCAGGGTGAGGGGGTAGCGGTAAGCTACACCTTCATTGGCTTTGACCGCCGCTAGAATCGACAGCACCAGCCAGGCGATGGCCAGCACAATGATGAGCGGAATCCCGATTAACACAAAGATCAAGACCCCCGACACCAGCATGTAAATGGTCATGGAGATGTTGAAGTTGAGCGCTTCTTTGCCCTGATCGGCGACAAAGGACATCTCATCGCGCTTGACCAACCAGATCAGCAGGGGCCCAATAATATTGCCGAAGGGAATCACAAAGCCGGACAGAGCGCTGAGGTGGGCGAGCATGGCCCACATGCGGGATTCTGGGTTCGAGTCGAGCTGGTTCATGGTGGTAGCAGAAGTAGGAGGTATGACACTGGCCGTTGCGCCTAGAATACCCAGTCTTGCTACTGGCAAACCCTAGGGGCAGCGCCATAGGCCGATAGCCATCGGCTCAGAAGAGCAGGGGGACTGTCCTACTATGCTGGCGATCGCTATATCTGCCGCCACGCTAACTCAAGCAGCAGGGTAAACGCTCTACCCTGCTTACAAAATGTAGTATTCCAAACAAATACGCTCCCTGAGCAGAGTCAAAGGGAGCGTAGGCTCTATGGGAGGTCAGGCCGGTTGAGGGCAAACCTGCCCTAGGCGAATTTGTTGGCGAAGTCTCTTCAACAATGAATAAGAAAAACTGGCGCCGACTTTACTCGTCGTCGTCCTCTTCATCAGTGGGATAGACAAAGCTGGTAGACCGCCCGGTGAGCACAGACTTGCCCAGGGACATAGCTTTCTTAGCCTGGAGCGCCGCGGTGCGCTTCCAGGTGGCGCGACGCTGGTCACGCTTTTGCTTGGAGGTTTTCTTCTTGGGAACCGCCATGACAGATACTTAAGACTTCACAACCTTTCAACTATAGGACAAGATGGCGTGCCTGCGCAATCTTTGCTTTAAAGTGGTTCTGAGGACTGGTTGTCTACCAGGTATCTCGCGGCTTCAAAGTAGTTGGCCCACTGGGTCACATCGGGTCTGAGCTGCCACTCGCGGCGGCTGACCGGCACCGCCAGAATGGGGACAGCCACGCCCTGGTTGTCGCCGATGATTGTGACAATGACATCGGTCATCAGCGGGTCGGCGTCAAAGCTGCGCTGAACGGCGGCGCGGGCCACAATTTCAGAGCGGCGCACCAGGGTGTCAAAGCTTTCGCCCTGCTCGCGCACCAGAAACACGTTGACCCGCGAGGTATAAGCCTGAGCGGCGGGAGGGGCTACCAGCGTGGGCACCGCCGCACTGCCGAAGCCAACTAGGGCTGCCAGCGCCACAGACACTGCTTTAGCCTGGCGATCGCCGTTTAGAGCCAGCCTTACTCGGCTGAGGCTGCGCCTGGGGCGATCGCGCCCTGCATTCCACTTCAAGTTCCAGTCAAACAAGGTCATAGCCTGCTGCTCCACACATCCTCGCAGGATGCCCAAAAAGTGCCTTAACTGTAGCGATAGAGCCGCCAATCGTCAATTAAGAATTGTCGCTGACCTCAATTGCTAGCCCAGGCTTCCGTTTAACCGTGCAGGCGCTACTATGGCAGGTGAATTTTTAGCGCAATCTGCGCCCTCCGGAGGCACCCGAAAGGCATGGCAAGCCACTGGCCCGTGATCGTCGGCATCAATCAATATCAATCGCTTCAACCCCTAATGTATGCTCAGTTCGACGCCCTCGAACTGCGTGATTTTTTGGTCAATGAGGTGGGGCTGCCCGCCGAGTACTGCTCGCTGCTCACCGATATTTCGCCCATGGTGTACCAGGGGGCAGCGGCCCCTACCCGGGAGGTGCTGCTGCAGCGGCTGGCTCAGAGCTGCGATCGCGCTGGTCCCGATGACACCGTGTGGTTTTTCTTTAGCGGCTATGGGGTGCAGTGGCAGGGGCAAGACTACCTGCTGCCCATCGACGCTGACCCCAACCAGATCGAGCAGACCGGCATTTTGGTCGAAACCCTGCTGCAGCGGCTGGCCCAGGGTGGGCAGCGCCAGTCTATTGTCATGCTCGACATCAATCGGCCCCAGAGCGCCCTGGCTATAACCCCCGGCAGTCAGGGCTTAGGGGCTCCGTCGCTGGCCCTGGCTCAAGATCTGGCTATCCCTCTGGTGCTCTCCTGTCAGCCCGACCAGTTTTCTCAAGAAACCCTGGCGGTGCGCCACGGCCTCTTTACCGAAGCGCTGATCGAGGGCATGCGGTTTCACGGCTGTTTGACCCTGGCGCAACTGGTCGACTACCTGCGCGATCGCGTGCCCGAGCTGTGCCAGCACCACTGGCGGCCAGTGCAAAACCCCGTCGCGGTGCTGCCCTCAGGCCAGCAGTACGCCATGCTTGTGCCCCCCAGTCTGGTGGGTCAAATGCCGGTTGGTCTGCCGCCTGAGCCATACCGATCTCCTCCTGAACCGCCTGAGCCAGAGCTACTCATGCCCCTGCCCGCCCCAGAGCCAGCCGTGCCCATTTCTCCTGGTCTGGCCCCAGCGGAGCCGCTGCCGAGTGAGGCATCGAGGCCGTGGCTTGCTGTCGAGCCGCCAGCAACTGGGCTGCTGCCCCCTGGTGAGTTGCCTAGCCGGGTGCCGCCGACCCAGTCTGGCTCAGACTCCAGCCCTGCCTCTGATCCTGATGATTTAGTCCCCTGGTGGAAGCTGGGTCTGCTGGCGGCAGCGGTGCTGCTGCTGTTGGGGGTGCTGTGGCGCAACCAGGATAGCTTTCGGGGGCAACCGGCTACGGTTCCCGCCGACCCGCCTGCGGTGGAGCCAACCCCACCGCCTGAGGAGGCTCCGGCTGCTGAGGCCCCTGACCCAGCGGCGGGTGGTGCGGGCGAACCGCTGTTTCCAAGTACGGCTGTGAGCGGCGCTGAAGCCCTGAGCCGAGCCAGAACGGCCCTGGAGCAGCGCCAGTTTGGCGAAGCGCTGGTCTGGCTGAACCAAATTCCTGAAGTGGAGCGTCCGGTCGACTATCAGGCCCTGGTCAACCAGGCCGAAACTGGCTACGCCAACGCCAGCCTGTCTGGAGAAGCCGCCCTCAACCAGGCCCGACGGCTAATTGAGCCGCTGTCGGCATCGCTGTTTAACGATGCCATTGAGCAGGCTCGCCAGGTGCCTGCCGATGACCCCGCCTATGACCAGGCTCAGGCCGACATTGCCCGCTGGAGCCAGGTGATTGTGGATCTGGCCGAGGGCCGGGCCGCCTCGGGGGATTTAGATGGAGCGATCAGCGCCGCCCGACTGGTGCCCGAAGATCAGGGCGAAACCTGGGGTCTGGCCCAGGCCCGGATTCAGCAGTGGGAGCAGCGCCAGGTCAACCGTCGCCTGTTGCAGGAGGCCCAGAGCGTGCTGCAGCCTGACCAGGCCACCTCGTTTCAGACCGCGATCGCGATCGCTCAGCAAATTCCCCCTGACTACCCTGAGTCTGCGATCGCCCAAAGCCGCATCGACCAGTGGAGCCGCGATATTCTCGCCATTGCCCGCGCCCGTGCCGCCGCTGGGCAGCTGCCCGGTGCGATCTCTGCGGCGGGCTTGGTGCCGCCCGACACCAGCGCCTATGACCAGGCCCAGGAGGCGATTCAGCAGTGGCAAGCCCAGCCATAGGGTCATGAGGATGGGGATGTGAGGAAGATGGGGAGGTGAGGATAGTAGACAATAGACAGA
>PYER01000245.1 GCA_003017855.1 filamentous cyanobacterium CCT1 | reverse complement strand
AGATGTGTATAAGAGACAGGAATTACCAGGTAGTCACGGGTCTCGTGGTTGAGCACCAGGCTTTCCAGCTTGATAAACTTGCCGATGCCGTGGCTGCGGTGGACGACAAAGTCCCCCGGCTTCATTTTGTTGGGGTCGACCTGTTTAGAGGCGGCCCGCCGCCGTTTGCGCACGTAGCCGCCCGTCGCCAGGGTATGCTGACCAAAAAACTCGCGATCGGTCACCACCACAATGCGGAAGGTGGGCAGCACAAAGCCCTCCAGCTCCGCCAGACCCGAGTACTTCACCGCCACCGGCACGTGCTGGGCGTGCAGCTTGTCGATCGCATTGAAATCCCTGGGGTTGGGGATAAACTGGGCCGGGCAGTCATGCTCCTGCAGCAGCGCCACCGAGCGGGAAGGCTGGGCCGAGGCCAGCCAGACGGCATACTTGCGCTTGGTTTCGCTGCGAATTGTCTCCGCCAGTTTGCCAAACTGGTGCGGAATCGCCTGCACTGGGCGGCTGGCCAGGTTTAGACCATTGTTGGCCTCGGCAATTTCGGACAGATCGATGCGCGGGAATAGGTCGGCGTCGCTGAGGGCGTCGGTGAAGGAGCGGTGGATCTTGGGAAGGGAGAGGGTGGATGGGTGGATGGGTGGATGGGTGGATGAGTCTTCCGCCCCATCACCCTCACCTGCCTCTCCATTTCCCTGATTCTTGACTTCCTGCCAGTGGTCTTCAACGTGCTCTAGCCAGCGATCGCTGTGGGCCTGGCACTGATCGACCTCATCCACCGCAATCAGGCTAGTCTCGGGCAGGTAGTCTAGCAGGGAGGCGGGTTGGGCAAAGGCCAGCCCCAGCCAGCGGCGGGTGCCTTCGGGGAGAATGCCGCTGTCTAAACCTTCCTGGGCGGCTTCGGAGAGTAGGTCATCGAGCTTGCCCTGGTCGCGCAGGTGCTCAATAATCACCGGACCGTACTGGGTGGGGGTGAGCACCAGGTGGTCGATCGCATCAAGCGATCGCTGGGTGGCCGGGTCAAATTCGCGCAGCCGTTCTAGCTCGTCGCCAAAGAGTTCCAGGCGTACAGGCAGTTCCGACGCGACGGGGTACACGTCGATGATGTCGCCCCGCTGCGCCCACTGGCCCTCGGTTTCGACTACCGTCACTCGCTCGTAGCCGAGGGTAGCCAGCCGCTGCCCCAGTTCCTTAAAGTTAATTTCCTGCTTCAGCTCCAGCCGCAGGCAATAGGGCTCTAGGGCCGAAACGGGCGGCAGATGAGGCTGCAGGGCTCGCTCCGTCGCAACGACCGCCAGCTTGCGCATCGCCGATTCTTCTCCTTTCAGCGCCAGCAGCTCGGCCAGCACCTGAAGCTGGCCCCAGGTCATCTCCGACTCCTGATCAAAGGGGTCGTAGGGCGAGGCCTCAGAGGTGGGGTAGAAGTGGACTGTATCCCAGCCCATCGCTTCGAGTTGAGTAGCCCAGCGTCCGGCTTCTTCAAGGGTGGCGGTAATTACCAACAAAGGCCGCTGCTGAGCCTGGGCCAGCGCTGAAGACACTAACCCCTTGGGCAACCGAGCGACGCCGTTGAGCACCAAACGGCCCTGCTGGTCGAGCTTGGTCAGCAGCTCACCGGCTAGGGGCGATCGCTGCAGGGCACGGGTAATCGAAGAGAAAGCCATAGGAACCGCGACAGGGAAGGTAGAACCAGACTCGCACAGACGTCTGCCTGTGAAATGCCAAATGAAAGCACAAAAACCCCTCAACTTTGCAGCCAAGAGCACAAACGAGCGGCAGCAATAGCCTAACCCCTCGTTACTTATTTTAATAATTGCTCTCTATTATGGCAGAATTTCCAGGTCGAGAAACGCTACAGCTAGCCGCTTGCATTCGCCCATAAACGGTTCAGACACTACTCGTCGGTCATCGGCAGGTATCTACCGCCAGGCCAAATCCTGTCATGCTATGCGCTACAAACCGGAGGGAAAGGTTTCTGGCTCAGGCGCGGGCGGTTGAGTGCGATCGAGCGGTTCAACAGCGCGGGAGCTATCGATGTGAATGATGGCATCAAACTGCTGGGGCAATGTGGCTTCGAAGTAGTGGCTGTGGCGCTCGGTTTCGGGACGATAGATCACCCCGATCGCGCGCTCCAGTCGGGGCGGCTGCAAGAGATCAGTGGCCTCCTGGTCGTCATCCATTAGCAGCAGGAAGCGCGGGTGCTCAACTTCGTGAAAAAGGGCCTCATAGCTATTCGGTAGGCCTGGCTGCACGCGCTTGATTTCCACCGGGTCGCCCCAGTTCGTCGCCGCCGCCACTGTGCCAGTGTAGGTGCTAAAACCAACCAGAACGGCCTCATCGCCGTACTTACTGCGCACGAGCTGCCCCACGTTTAGCTCGCCCCGATGGCCCATTTCGGTGGCGCGGGCATCCCCCAGGTGAGAATTGTGCGCCCAAACCACCACTTTTTGAGCCGTACCGCTGCTGAGGTGATTGATCAGGGCATCGAGGGTTTGCACCATGTGGCGATCGCGCAGGTTCCAGGACGACACTCGCCCCCGAAACATGCTGCGGTAGTACTCTTCCGCATTGGCGACCAGGCGGGCATTTTGCTCTGCGTAAAAGTGCTCATCCTCAGGGATGCGGCCATCGCGCTGGGCGTAGTCAGCCATGCGCTGCTGCAAGTCGAGCAGTTGGCTCACCGCCTCGTCTTCACAGGACTGAGAGAGGTTGAGCGCGGCCACGTAGCCGTACTTCTGGCTATCTTCGCCAAAGTGGTCAAAGCAAGAATAGCGGGAACGGGCTCGCTGGGCCGCCTCGGGATCAACGCTGTCGAGATAGGTAATTACGGCTTCGATAGAGCTGTACATGCTGCAAAGGTCTAGCCCGTAAAAGCCCGCCTTGGGGACTGCGGCAGGCTGCGAGCCGTTATGCTGCTGCAGCCACATCAAAAACCGCAAAACATCGGTATTGCGCCACATCCAGGTGGGAAAGCGGCGGAAGTTAGCCAGAGCTCGCTCGCCCGACTGGTCATCGCCAACCCCGCGCACAAAGCGATTGACGCGGTAAGCATCGGGCCAGTCGGCTTCGACGGCGACGGCGGTAAACCCTTTCTCGGCAATCAGCCGCTTGGTAATCTCGGCCCGCTCGTAGTAAAAGTCGTGGGTACCGTGGGAGGCTTCGCCGACCAACACCAGTCGGGCGTCGCCAATCCGCTCCATTAGCGGGTCGTAGTCTGCCCCATTGCCATCGAGAGGATGGGCCGTAGCGGTGAGAATGTCGATCTGAGTGGGGTGAATGGAGCTAACCACAGTTGCCTCCTTTGCCCAACGTCTTGAGGTCAAAGCCTTGAGGTTACTGCTTTTGGTTCAATGGACTATCCACTACCGGAACATCCACCATCCCTGAACAGGTAACCTCGTTTAAAGGCTATGCCCTGCCAACACGACTGGCGTCTTTCGTTGGGGATATTCACCCAAACGGACACCCTCGGGCAAGGGGGCAGCGACAGCCGATTAAGCGTTAGCCTCAACCGCTCAGCAGGGCTTCGACAAACTCGTAGCTGGAGAAGGGCCGCAGGTCTTCGATGCCCTCGCCCGCGCCAATAAAGCGAATCGGCAGGCCGAGCTGCTCAACCACGGCCAGGGCCACGCCACCCTTAGCGGTACCGTCGAGCTTGGTCAGCACCACACCGCTGAGGTTGGCGGCTTCGGCAAAGACCTCGGCCTGGCGCAAGCCGTTTTGGCCCAGGGTGGCGTCGAGTACGAGCAGGGCCTCGACCTGGGCATCAGGGGCTTTTTTGTCGACAATGCGGCGAATTTTCGCCAGCTCATCCATCAGGTTTTTTTTGTTTTGCAGGCGTCCGGCGGTGTCAACCAGCAGCAGCTCGATGTTGCGGGACTGGGAAGCGGCGATCGCGTCGTAGACCACAGCCGCTGGGTCGGTATTCTGCCCCGGGTTGGCAATGACCTCTACATTGCTGCGAGCACCCCAGGTTTTGACCTGCTCTACGGCAGCGGCGCGGAAGGTATCGGCGGCGGCAATCAGCGTGTTATAGCCCGACTTTTTGGCAATGTGGGCCAGCTTGCCAATGGTGGTAGTTTTGCCCGCCCCGTTGACCCCGGTCATGAGCCAGATGTTGAAGCTGTTTTTTTCGGGGGTGAAGGTGAGGTTATGCGTGTCGCCCAGGGGAGCGTCGAGCATGTCGCGCAGAATGGATTTCAGGTAGGCGATCGCCTGGTCGGGCGGCAGCACTTCTTGACGCATGCGCTCCTGCAGGGCTGCGATCACCTTGTCGGTGGCGGCGACCCCCACATCGGCCTGCAGTAGCAGCGCCTCAATTTCCATCACCGCGTCCTCGTTGAGCGGCCCCTGGCCGACGATGGCCTTGAGCTGGTTGACCAGGCTGAGGCGAGTTTTGTTGAGCCCCTGGCGCAGCTTGTTGAGCCAGGTAATTTCTTCGGCCGAAATATCGTCGGGGCGTCGCCCCTGGGCCGCCAGCACTTCTGCCGACCAGAGAAAGGCTTCGTCGAGGTCGATATCGGGAAGGATGGGCTCAGGAGGAGTGGCCACGGCGGCCGCTGGAGCGGGTTCGGGTTCCGGCTCCACAATGGCATCGGCTTCGAGCTGGGCCAAACGCTGCTGGCGCTCTGCTTCGGCCTGGGCCCAGAAGGGGCGAGGGGCGGCGGGCTTGGGCTTGGGCTCGGACTCGTCCGCCGTAGCTTCGACTGCCGTAGTTTCAGTGGTTTCAGCAGTAGGGGCGGCGGCTTCAGGAGGTACGATAGGGGCTGACGCTGCGGCGATCGTCGCAGCGTCAGTGGCTACTGGTTCAGCAACTTTGGATTCAGCAATTTCGGCCTCGGTCACCGGAGCCGCTTCAGGCTCTACCACCGGAGCCGCAGCCGTTTCCTCCACCTCAGGCTCTGCCACCGGGGCCGTAACCATCTCCTCCGCCTCAACCGCGGCGGCTAGCTCAGGTTTTTTCTCCGGCTTTTCTTCGGGCTTCGCTTCGCTCTGCTGCTTTTGAATGTTCTGGTAGGCGGCTTTAGCCCACTTCAGATAATCCTCTGACGAGAGCTGCGGACCAGCAGGGCTAGCCTCTTTTGCAGTTTCAGGCGCTTTTGCATCAGCAGCTTTGGCCTCGGCGGCTTTAGCGTCGGCCTCGGCGCCTTTAGACTTGTCAAAACTGCGCTGAAACCAGTTGAACCCAGACATATCAGAGCTACCTTGCGGATGTCGTTACTGTTTTTAATAGTATCGTCCTGAGGGCCTAGCCAGGTTCGCCAATCCACACCAGAAGCCTCGGGTCTACCCACCCGTCCGTCCCCTTTCTCCCTACGGGAGACGCTAACGCGTTGGCGAAGCCTGTCCACAGGACAAACGACTTCGCTCAGGGACCGTCACCCATCCCACTCATCCACCCCCTTTCTCCCTAAGGGAGACGCTAACGCGAACGACTCCGCTCAGGGACCGTCACCCATCCACCAACCTACTCACCCACTCGCCTACACCACCGAACCATCCACCGTCGCCTCACTCTCCTCGGTATCTGCCTCTGCCGCCTCTCCACGGGTTACCACCCGCCGCAGCACACCATTGATAAAGCGGTAGCCATCTTCGTCGCTGTAGCGCTTGGCTAGCTCTACTGCTTCGTTAATAGCGACC
The DNA here is from genome assembly GCA_003017855.1 of filamentous cyanobacterium CCT1. Taxonomy (GTDB): domain Bacteria; phylum Cyanobacteriota; class Cyanobacteriia; order Phormidesmidales; family Phormidesmidaceae; genus Nodosilinea. Next base: position 4,325 of record PYER01000245.1, on the reverse strand, counting down.
CGGTCAGGGGTACCCAGGTAGTTCATTTCAACCACGGCCAGGCGCAAAATATCGCGATCGATCCGGGCCAGGCGCTTGAGGTTCCAGGCGACCATTGCTTCATCGAGAATAGTATCGACTTGGGCCTGGTGCTTGGCCGTGTTGCTGAGCAGTTCCAGGGCAAAGGCTTCGATCTCAGACTGGTTGCTGAGGCGAATGAACTCAGGCAGCTCGACCGCATGGGCCAAGCGGTTGATGGCGGCCTGGGTGAGGGCGATCGCCGCTTCGACCATGGCCCGCCCTTTTTCGACATCGCTGGCGCGGGTGCCGCTATCGACTAAGTGCTGGTTACCCCGTTTGAGCTCATCGGAGGCAGTTTCGAGGGCGTCTTTAGCTTCGGTGGTCAGGGTTTGAACGGCGGCCAGCAGCAGCTTCTCAAAGTCTTGCATGACTAGTTTGCCAGGCTTTTCAGGAAGCTGGCTGAGGCCCAGTAGGGCCAACTCGCGGGCCATACGGCGAGCTTGCATAGTCAATGTCTCCCAGAAGCGGCGGTAAAGTTTTGGCCCAGGCGGCAATGCACCAGCGGCCATTTAGGCGCAGCCGGGGGCGAGCAGGCTAAAGCCAGGCTATATCTTAACAATCTTCTTCCATCGACAAGACGGAAAGTTGCTGAGGGTAGTCAGCCCGCTCGGGGTCCACCTCAGCGTCGCCCTGGCCGAGGGAAATGGGCGCATCGCCTTCGTTGACCAGAGCCATGGCGCGATCGGCGGGCACAGCCGAAGCTAGGTTAGGGCCAACGATACCGCCCGAGAGCAGCACCTTAAAGGCGTCTTCAATGGAGATAGAGAGGTTCACCACGTCGGTTTCAGGCACGATGGCGTACCAGCCGCTGGTGGGGTTGGGAGTGGTAGGCACAAACACGCTCAGCATGTTTGAGGGGCTGGGCGCGGCGGCGGCAGTCATCGCCCCAGTCACAAAGGCGATCGCCCAAACGCCCTTGCGGGGATACTCCACCAGCACCACCCGACGAAAGCGAGTACTGGAATCTTGAAAAACCGTTTGCAGCAGCTGTTGCAGGGTTTTGTAGACCGACCCCGCTAGCGGAATCGACTGCACCACCTTTTCACCCACATCCAGCAGCCAGCGCCCCGCTATGTTGCGCGCCATCAGACCGATAATCAAAATCGCCAGCAGCGGCACCGACAGGCCAATCAGCAGGTTAATAAAGTTCAGCAGAACCGGGTTGAGGCCATCAAAAGGCGTCAGCTGCTTGGGAAAGCGAGTCAGCAGACGCACTACCCAGGCAGAAATCGTAATGGTCAGCCAAATGGTTGTGGCCAGCGGAATAACCACCAGCAGTCCGGCGATCAGATCGTTCTTGAGGTCTTGCTTGATCTTTTGCAGCACGGAAGGCTCGGGGTGATCAGGACTTGAGCGCGGTGGGTTGTTCAGGGTAGGCGAACCGTTTAAATCCATAATCCCAAAATGGTGTCTAGGGATGGCTGAGGCTACAAACGCAGAACGGTGGCTGAGCTTTTGGGCTAGCTAGTTTTGAACTAAAACCAATAAGTGAAATGCGCTTATTAGAATATGACGTCTTTTGAGCGTAGGGGTCAGGCGGCCTCACAACCGCCAAAGCCACGCACCTATATTGTAAACATTTGTATCGAGAAGCGGATAAAAAGTACAGCTCCGTGATCAGATTGTGGGCTAGAACCCAGCCACTATGCTTCTATCCTAAGACAAATAGGTAGCGAGGCTAACACAATGGACGGAGGGATGGGTTTTGGGGTTTGGGTTTTGAGGTTTGGGTCTAGGTATTAGCTTTTTCCCTGACACCTGACACCTGACACCTAACACCCAAAGCCTTTGCCCTAGGCCAGCCCCAGCAGGTGACGGGCCAGGGTGAGATAGAGCAGCACGCCCAGCACATCGACAATGGTGGTGATAAACGGAGCTGACATCAGGGCTGGGTCGAACCCGATGGTTTCAAACAAGATAGGCAGGGTACCCCCGGCGGTCGAGGCCAGAATGGAGATCGCCACCAGGCTGATGCCCACGGTCATCGCGACGGGCAGGTTGCCTTGCAGCAGGTAGGCCCAGACTGTGACTACGGCCCCCAGCATGAGGCCCAGCACGGTACCCGCGATCGCCTCCCGCCGAATCACCGAAAGCGCCTGCTTGGGGCCAATTTCTTGGGTATTAAGGCCGCGAATTACCACGGTCGACGACTGCGCCCCCACGTTGCCGCCGCTGCCAATCAGCAGCGGAATAAAGGCCGCCAGGGCCACCACCTGCTGCAAGATATCTTCCTGACTGCGAATGACGGCGGTGGTAACGGTATTGGTGACCAGCAAAATCGAGAGCCACACCACCCGCTTGCGGGCCACATCAAACAGGTTTGACTGAAAGTAGCTGTCGCCGCCGCTCTGCACGCCGCCCAGAGTGTAAATATCCTCGGTGGTTTCGGCCTCGATGACGTCGATTAGGTCATCGACGGTGATAATACCCACCAAGCGGTCTTCGGTATCGACCACCGGCACCGCCAAAAAGTCGTAGCGCTGCACCAGGCGGGCCACTTCTTCCTGGTCGGTGTCGGTGCGCACCGAGATCACCTCACGGGTCATCAGGTCGCCGATGGTCTGCTCGGGCTGCCCTGTGACCAGGTGCCGCAGCGAGAGAATACCGGTCATGCGACGGGCCGCATCGGTGACAAACAGGTAATAGATGGTTTCGCTGACGAAGGCGCGACTGCGAATGTAGTCAAGGGCGCGCAGTACGGTCCAGCCTTCTTTAAGGGCGACATACTCCGGGGTCATGATGCGCCCAGCGGTGCCGGCCTCGTAGCCCAGCAGTTGGGCTGTAGCCTCGCGCTCCTGAGGGCTGAGCTGAGCCAGCAGGCTGCGCACAAACTTGGCGGGCAGCTCGTCAAACAGCCTGGCTCGATCGTCAGGCGACATTTTATCGACGATGTCGAGCACGTCCTGGCGCTTAAAGTCTTCGATTAGCGCCTGCTGAATGCTGGTGTCAAGGTTTTCGTAGACCTCGATCGCCTCGCCCTTGCTCAGCAGTCGAAAGGCGATCGCCTGCATGGCCTCGGGCAGCTCTTCAATGGCCTCGGCAATATCGGCAGGCTGCACCGGCACCAGGAGCGCTTTGGCCCCTGGCAAATTGCCCTGCTCCAGCAGTACCTGTAGCTGCGATCGCACCAGCTCTTGCAGCTCTCTGCGGTCTACCGTGAGGGGAAGCGGTGTAGTTTGCGCATCGCTCAACGACTGCATCTCGGCTAAACAACTGCCACTAGTCTAGTGGCCCCTGGCCCCCCAGAGAAGCTAAACCAGCAGGATTATTCTCTCAGCCCTGGTAAACAGAGGTATTAGGCCTGCAAAAGACCGGATTCTCCCGACGAAGGAGTGCGCTCAGGCGACGGCCAGTCTGGACCAGCGGCACGATGGAGCCCGCGGCATGAGGGGGCTAGCGGCATAATGGGCATAGGCCATTGTAAACCTAAACCCCCACTATGACCTTCGCCCGAGCCAGCAGCGAAATCATTGACGATCGCTACCGCATTCTGCGACCTCTGGGCCAGGGCAGCAGCGGCACCACCTACGCGGCAGAAGTGCTGGCGACGGGCCAGACCATTGCCCTCAAAGCCCTCTCCCTGCGCGGCCTGCAGGATTGGAAAAAGATTGAGCTGTTTGAGCGCGAGGCTCGCATTCTCAAGTCCCTCAGCCATCCCGCTATTCCGCAGTACATCGACTTTTTTCAGGTCGACACCGCCGACAACCGCTGGTTTTATTTAGCTCAAGACCTGGCCGACGGCACCTCCCTAGCCGACTGGGTTGAGGCCGGTGGCCGGGTCGACGAGGCCGAAGCCCGCCGCATTGCCGCTGCGGTGCTGGAGGTGCTGGTGTATCTCCACGGCCTCAATCCGCCCGTCATTCACCGCGACATTAAGCCCCAGAACATTATTCGCCGCGATGACGGCCACATCTATCTCGTCGATTTTGGCGCAGTGCAGGCCGTCTATTGCCACGGTCAGGGCAGCACGGTGGTTGGCACCTATGGCTATATGGCACCCGAGCAGTTTCGTGGCCAGGCCGTACCCGCCACCGATCTCTACGGTCTGGGGGCCACGCTGCTGTTTTTGCTCACCCATCAGTCGCCCGCCGACCTGCCCCAGGAGCGCCTGCGGATCAACTTTCGCCCCTACGTATCGGTATCCGACGCCTTTGCCGACTGGCTCGACCAGCTCATCGATCCCCTAGTGGAAGACCGCTTTGCCTCGGCCCAGGTTGCCCTGACGGCTCTAACCCAGCCTGCTCCCCTGGCCACCGCTACCAAGC
>PYER01000024.1 GCA_003017855.1 filamentous cyanobacterium CCT1 | reverse complement strand
GGTCAGTCCTTGCACAATGCGGCGCTGGAAGAACAGCACCAGCAGCACCAGGGGCAAGGTGCCAACGACGGTGGCGGCGGCCAGAGGGCCATAGGGTACTTCAAACAGGGTGGTGCCGCCGAGCTGGGCGGCGGCGACGGGGATGGTTTTCATCTCCTCGCGGGTCATGAAGGTGAGGGCAAACAGGTACTCATTCCAAGCGAAGATGAAGGCCAGAATGCCGGTGGTGACCAGGGCGGGCAGGGTCATGGGCAGCACAATGCGCCCCAGCATTTGCAGGGTGTTGTAGCCGTCTACGCGGGCGGAGTCTTCTAAATCTTTGGGCAGCTGTTGAAAGAAACTGCGCATGACCAGAATAGTTAGGGGCAGGTTGATGGCGGTGTAGGGAATAATCAGCGCTAGGTAGTTGTTGGCTAGCCCAAAGGCTCGCACCACCTCAAGCAGGCCCAAAAACAGCAGAATGTAGGGAAACAGGGTGACCACCAGCACCAGCGCCAAAATTACCTGCTCTCCCGGTATGCGCAGGCGGGCCAGGGCGTAGGCCGCAGGCGACCCCAGCGCCAGGCACAGCAGCGTGGAAACAATGGCGACCAGGGCGCTGTTAAACATATAGATGTGAAACTGGTTGAGCCGAAATAAATTTAAGTAGTGGTCAAAGGTGAGCTGGTCGAGGCCGGGAAAGTACACTACCGAGTCGGCGGTGATGGCGGCGTTGGTTTTAATCGAGGTCAACACCTGCCACAGCACCGGTGCGAGGCTAAAGATGACCGTAAAAGCGATCGCCACCCACAGGAATATCCGCATCCAGGGAATGCCGCGATCGCTGGACCGAGAAGGAGCAGGGGTGGTTTGAGGAACGGTGGTCATGGGGATTTTAGAGTTTGGACTTGTAGTGAGCCTGTCGAACTATTGCGGATTTTAGACTTGTAGTGGGATTGTCGAACTATTGCGGATTTTGGACTGCGGATTTTGGATTGGGGAATTGGAGTTAAGCAGTCTCTGCTCCAAAATCTAAAATCCAAAATAAACTCACTCAGTACTGGCCCTTAGGCGCGAAATGTAGAGCGCGGTCAGCGCCACAACTGCCACCAGCACCAGAAACGTCACCGTCACCAGGGCGGCCCCGTAGCCAAAGTCGAGGTAGCGCATTACGGCGGCGTAGATATAGATCGACACCATCTCTGTCGCGCCGCCGGGGCCGCCGCCGGTCATCACCTGAATCAGGTCAAAAATGCCAAAGGACTGGGCGAAGCGAAACAGCAGGGCAATCACAATCTGCGGCGCAATCAGGGGCAGCGTAATCTGCCGAAAGCTCTGCCAGGGGCTAGCCCCATCCAGGGCGTGGGCTTCGTACAGGTCTTGGGAAATCGACTGCAGCCCCGCCAGCAGCAAAATTGCCACAAACGAAGTCGTCTTCCACACGTCGGCCCCAATCACCGCCACCATGGCCCACAGGGGTTCACCTAACCAGTTGATCGGGCCAGCGATGAGCTGTAGTCGCATGAGCAGGTCGTTCCAGACGCCAAACTCGGTGTTAAAAATCCAGCGCCAGGCTAGGGCAATTAGAGCGGTGGGCAAAGCCCAGGGCAGAATGGCGATCGTTCGCACCCAGCCCCGTCCCCGAAAGGCCTGGTCGAGACAGAGGGCAATAATCAGGCCCAAAATTAGCTCAAAAATCAGGGTGAATACGGTGAAAACAGCCGTATTTCGCATACTTTGCCAAAACCGACCGTCCTGAGCCATCTGCGCGTAGTTGTCCAGGCCGCTGAACACGGGCTCCAGGTTATTGCTGAGGTTCTCTGTAAAAAAGCTCAGCCAAAAGGCCCGCAAAATGGGGAAAGCATAGACCAGCAGCAGCAGCAGCGCCGCTGGCAGCAGCAGCAGTAAGCCGGTTCGCTGTTCCCGCTGGCGAATGTAGTCTTTAGTCACAGTTTTCACAAATTTCTACCTCTACCTTTACCCAACCCAGGGTCAAAGCCCTTGAACTGTCATCCATCCACCCCCTTTCTCCCTACGGGAGACGCTAACTCGTTGGCGAAGCCTGTCCACAGGACAAACGACTCCGCTCAGGGACCATCACCCATCCACCCATCCCCTTCGACTCCGCTCAGGGACCATCACCCATCTACTCATCTACCCATCTACCCATCCACACCCAAAACCCGACGGCTCTCACCCGCCGCCGCCTGCATAGCAGCTTCAGGGGTCATCTGGTCGGTAATGGCGGCGCTCAGGTAGCGCTGTAGAATGTCTGAAACCTGGGCGTACTGCCCCACTGGCGGGCGTGGCACAGCGGTTTCGGCCACCTCCAGCAGCTGTTCGTACTGAGGAAATACCGCCAGCACCTCTGGGTCGGTAAACAGGGCGCGGCGGCTGGGTACGTAGGCAAATTCGGTGATGAAATCTTTCATCGGGCCGGGGCTGGTGAAAAATTCCACCACCCGCCACGCTTCCTCAGGGTGAGGAGTGGTGGCAGAAATGCCAAAACCCCATCCCCCCAAGCAAGCGGCAGGCTGCTCGTCGGCACTGTGCACCATGGGTTTGAGCGCGATGTTGCCCGCTACCGGAGAGCCGTCGCGGTTAGCCTCGGCCCAGGCGTAGGGCCAGTTGCGCATAAACGCCGCATTGCCGTTCTCAAACTGACGCAGGGCGTCTTCCTCAATGTAGTTCGTCACGCCGGGGGGAGAAATGCCCTGGGCAATGACGCCTTTCATAAATTCGGTGGCCTGAATTGCAGCGGGCTGATCGAGGCCGACTTCCAGGGTGTCTGGGTCAATCCAAAAGCCGCCGTAGCCCGCCACCAGTTCGACAAAATTGGTGACTAGCCCCTCGTACTGCAACCCCTGCCACACAAAGCCCCAGTTCACATCGGTCTGGTCCTGCATGGTTTCAGAGGCCGCAATCAGCTCGCCAAAGGTTTCTGGGGGCTGTAGCCCCACCTGATCGAGCAGGTCGGTACGGTAGTAGAGCATGCCCATGTCAGAGCGAAAGGGCATGCGGTAAAAGCCGTCTTGATAGACACCAGCGGCGACATCGGCCTCTAGAAAATCGGCCAGGTCGGCTTCACTGACGCGATCGGATAGATCCGTCAGCCACCCGGCGGCGGCAAATTTGGGAATCCACACCACGTCCGAAAAGAGGATGTCGTAGGGCGAATCACCCAGCAAAAAAGAGGTGGTGTAGAGATTTTCAACCGCATCGGCAGCGTTGGGGCCTCGCACCATCTCAATGCGAATGTCGGGATTTTCGGCCATAAACTGGTCGGCCAGCCCCTGCATCTGATCAGCCTCTACGGCCCGCAGCAAAAAGGAGATGGTGACGGGCTGCTGAGCTCGCACATAGGCCCCAAACAGCAGCGCCCCAGCCGTAACGACCAGGGCCAACAGAATCAGACTCAGCCTTTTGCGGCTGAGGTTTAACCATCTTAAAAAAGATCTATTACGCAAAACAAAGCCTGGAAATCTATCGCTCCCAGGCTCGCCGCACAACTAATGCAATCTATTGCAGTCTATGCACAATCTGAGCCCTGCGACTCAGTACCGGCCAACCCAGGCTTCCTCATCAAACTGGAAAGCCGGACTGCTGGTATCTATCTTAGGGCTGAGTTTTGTCCCTCCTTCTAGGCGGGTTTAGCTTGTTCTTTGGATTGAACGGGTCAAAACCACCTCGCCAAAGTACTAGTTATCAGGCTGCGGCTCTGGGCTGGGGGCGGGCTGCAGCGGTGACGTTGGTTCGCTGGGGAAGAGCGGCGACTGGGGGGCGAAGGGATCGCCACCAGGCTGCTCAAAGCCGGGGGGTAGTTCTTGACCATCGAGGCCATCCTGGGGAAATCCATTCAGGCCATCCTGGGGAAACCCTTCCGGCAGCAGGTTGGGGTCTTGCAGGCTGGGGTCGGCTTCTCCGGGGCCCAATGTGGTATCGCGGGGCAGGGTGGCTAGGGCAACGCGATCGCCCCCCACCGCCCGCAGCTGATCGAGCACCGTGACCACATCTTCGTAGCGGGCATCGCGGGAGGCGTAGAGCACAATCAGCCCGCCGGGGTTGACCTGGTTAAACTGCAGCAGCACATCGGTGAGCAAGTCGAGGGTGACCGGCTGCTGATCGAGATAGACCTGGCCCAAACCATCGACGCTGACATAGAGGCGATCGGCCCCCTCCCCTACCTGTCCGGGCAGCGGCTGCCCCGTGTCGGCCGTCGGCAGGTCGAGATCAATGGCCTGCTGGCGAGTCAGCCCCACCGCCGCCAGAATGAAGAACGTCAGAATGCAGAAAATAACGTCGATCAGCGGCACAATTTCCAGGCGTACGTCCTGGGAAGGCGTGTCGAGCAGGTCTACTTTCATGGCGAGGGAATCTCCGTCGAAGGCGCAGCGTCGGCAGCAGAGGAATTGGGGTCATTGGGGACAACCGGAGGCAGGGGCTCGGATACCGGAGTCAGGCCGTAGCGCTTGGCCCAGCTCTGGCGGTAGAGCAGCTCTAGCTCGCTGCCCGCCTGGCGAAACATTTTGGCCTGACCAAAGATAAACCCTTGAAATAGTCGGTAAAAGGCCAGTGCCGTAATGGCGATAATCAGGCCAGCGGCGGTGCTAATCAGCGCCTCGCTAATGCCCAGGGAGGTACCGGCGGTGGCGTCGCCGCTGCCCAGATCGCTAATTTGAATCGACCCCAGGGAGTTGATCAGACCCAGCACCGTACCCAGCAGACCCAGCAACGGAGCCAGGGCAATGACGGCCTCTAAAATCTTGTCGCCCCGACCCATGATGGCTAGTTCTTCGTTGGCGGCGGTTTCTAGGGCCAGGCGAAACACCTCGGGGTCAGGCGTTTGCAGCTTGAGGGGAGCCGAGAGAAAGCGCCCCATCGGCAGGAGGCTAGAGCGTTGGGCAATTTCGCCGGCGGCGAGCCAGTCGCGGCGGGCGGCCTCCAGCACGCGGCCCGAGACTTCGCGCTCGCGGGTCAAAATGCGCGACCAAAACCAAATCCGCTCCAGAATGGTGCCCACCGCCAAAATTGACAGTAAGAGCAGCGGCCACATGGCAATGCCGCCACGGGCAAATAGCTCGGTTATATTCACTAGATCCTCCTATCACCACGGACCGCTCTGTCTGAATGTGACAGCCCGGCCTCTCTCCGGCAAAGCATAACAATTGTAGTGACTTTAGGAACGCTTCAACAGTTTCAGGCCAATTCTACCGGCTGGCGTTCTGCCAGAGCATCTAGAATTAGATCGGCTGTGCGCTGGCAGGCACCGGGCGGCCCCAGTTCTTCGCGCATTTTGGCGTAGCCCGATCGCATCGTTTGGCGAGCGGTTTCATCCTGCAGCAGCGTGAGGGCGGCGGCGGCGATCGCCTCGGGGGTGGCCTGCCACTGCAAAAACTCGGGCACCACCGGCTGGTTGACCACCAGGTTCACGGGCGACACGTAGGGCACGTCAAATTTGAGCAGGTAGTGGGCAATGCGGGCGCTGAGCGGGTGGATGCGGTAGGCCACCACCTGGGGCACGTCCATCAGGGCAATCTCTAAGTTAGCGGTGCCCGACTTGGTAATGGCGACATCGGCGGCGGCGATCGCGACCTTGCTGTCTTCAGTAATCACGCGCCCGTTCAGCCCATGGGCGGCCACCCCCTGCTCAAAGCTGGCCTGCAGTGCCGGTATCGACACCGGCAGCAAAAAGGTGACGTTGGGGCACTGAGCCTGAATGATCTGAGCCGCCTGGAGGATTGCAGGCATCAGGTACTTAACCTCCTGGCGGCGAGAGGCGGGTAGCAGAGTAACCACCTGCGATTCGGAGGGTAGCCCCAGCTGCTGGCGAGCGGCGGCCTGATCGGCGGGGCCGGGGTAGCGATCGACCAGGGGGTGACCCACCCAGGTGGTCTCGGCCCCAAAGCCCTGATAGTAGTCGGCCTCGGCTTTGAAGATGGCCAGAATGCGATCGCTGCAGCCCACCAGGCGCTGGGTATCTTTCTCAGAAAAAGCCCACACCCACTGCTGCGGGGCGATGTAGTAGACCACCGGCACCTGGGGATGCTGGGCTTTTAGGTAGTCGCCCATCGCCAGGTTGGGGTTCATGTAGTCAATCAAAACGGCGATATCGGGAGGATTGTCATCCAGAGCCTGCTTGGCCTGGCGCTGAATTCGCAGAGTGGGCAGCAGGTAGGGCAGCGCCTCAAAAATACCCACCGAGCCAATGCCCGTGGTTTCGCCCACCAGCATCGCCCCAGCTTTTACCATGCGCGGCCCGCCCAGGGCGGTAATGTCGAGGGCAATGTGGCGATCGCGGGCGCGATCGCGCAGTGCCTCGATCAGCAGCGCCCCCTGCAAATCGCCAGACACCTCGCCGGTGCTAATAAAAACTCGCTTCCGGCTGGGCTGATCCATGCCTCGTGCCGCTCCCAGACTAGTCGTCATCGCCGTGCTTGCTCAGCCGCCGGCCCGGGGTCAACCCCCGGCGTTCGGGCTGGATAGCCGCCTGCAAAAATTGGCTGAAGTGGCTAACCAGCTCGTTGCCACCGCTCTGACTCAGCTTGGCGATCGCATTACTCGGCGATTCGCCCGAACGATAGATCAGACGATAGGCCTGTTTCAGCTCCCGATAGGCCTGGGGGTCGGCGGTCAGACCCGCCCGCTGTAGACCGATCTGATTGAGACCCCGCACGTAGGCCGGGTTGCCGTTGATAAGCGTAAACGGCGGCACATCGCGATCGATGCGGCTGAGACCACCAATCATGGCCAGGCGCCCGACATGCACAAACTGGTGCACGCCCACCAGGCCGCTAATGCGTGCCCCCGACTCGACATATACATGACCCGCCAGGGCCACCGAGTTAGCAATGATCACATGGTCTTCTACCACGCAGTTGTGAGCTACGTGAGAGTACGCCATCATCAGGTTGTTGCTGCCCACCAGGGTAGCGGCCCCGGCATCGGTGGCCCGATTGATGGTGACGTACTCGCGAATCAGGTTGTTGTCGCCAATCACCACCCGGCTCATCGAGCCGTCATACTTGAGGTCCTGGGATTCTAAACCAATGGCCGCTCCAGGAAAGATTCGGTTTTGGGCTCCAATCGTGGTGTCACCGTCGATCACCACGTGGGCCCCGATTTCGGTACCGGGGCCAATCGTGACCTGCTCACCAATAACCGCGTAGGGGCCAACCTTAACCGTAGGATGCAGCTGAGCGCCCTCATGAACCACTGCCGTGGGATGAATCAGGGTAGTCAACGGCCCGCCTCCAGAACCCAGGGTTTGCAACATAGACACATTATTTACCTATTTCCCCTGAGGAGTCGGAGACTCCACCACCGAAAACATGAGCTCGCCTTCGCAGACCAGCTGTCCATCGACTTCGGCCCGACCGTGCATTTTGCCAAACCGCAGCCGCTTCATGGCCAGGAGTTCGACGGTCATCACCAGCTGATCACCGGGGACCACCGGACGGCGAAACCGCACCTTGTCGATGCCGGCAAAAACGCACAGCCCCTCAACCCCCGGCACCTGCATCAGCACAATGCCGCCGACCTGGGCCATGGCTTCCACAATCAGCACCCCCGGCATAATCGGGCGACCTGGAAAGTGCCCCTGGAAGTGAGGTTCGTTAAAGGTAACGTTTTTAATGCCGATCGCATGCTTGCCCGGGACATAGTCGACGATGCGATCGACCAGGGCAAAGGGATATCGATGGGGCAGCAGCGCGTAGATCTCTTCGGCACTGTAGGCGGTCTTGGAGGAATTCGCCGCAGTACTCTCCGCTGGGGTCGTTTCAATGGGGTCTAAGGTGGTAGTCACAGGGCTTGATGCAGTTACGTCGATCACAATGGATGGGTCAGAACAGCAGGTGGAATAGGCAACTAGCTTGATTTTGCCACTAGAGGGTACCCTCGCCATAAACCAGAGCCGGTAACAGCGCCGCCGCCAGCTCACCGTGCAGGCGGTGGCTAGCTTTGTAGGCTACGATGTGGGCGATCGGCAAACTTCCCAACAGGCTTAAATCACCCATTAAATCCAGCATTTTATGGCGAGCGGGCTCGTTTTCAAACCGCAGGGGTGGGTTGAGCCAGCCCTCGTCACCACAGACCAGCGCATTGTCTAAGCTACCGCCCTGAATCAGACCGCTGGCCCGTAGCTGGTCGACCTGGTGGGCCAGACCAAAGGTGCGGGCCGGAGCTACGGCGGTAGCAAACCCTTCGGGGCCAAAGGGGTCGGCTTCAGAGGTCCAGCTAAACCACTGATTGCCAATAGCCGCCACCTCAAAGTCAATGCCGTAGGTCAACCGCAGGGCCGGAGCCGGGAATGCCGCCACGAACGCATCGCCGTGGGTGACCGTCACCGGCTGACTGAGGTGAGCGATAGGCCGAAGCTCAGCCTGAACCTGTCGCCCAGCCTGGCACAGCGCCTCAACCCAGCCCAGGGCCGACCCATCGAGCAGAGGCACCTCGGGACCGGTAATCTCAATGCGAACATTGTCGATGCCAAGACCCACCAGAGCCGCCAGCAAATGCTCGACCGTGCGCACCGCCGCTTCTCCCTGGCGCAGTTCGGTGGAGAGCATGGTTGGGTTCACCGCCGCCAGGCTTGCAGGCACAGTGGGCTGCCCTGGCAGGTCGCTGCGCACAAAGCAGCGCCCGTGACCGGGTTCGGCCGGATGCAGAATGACGGTAGTGGTCACTCCAGAATGCAGCCCAATACCCTCACGTTTTACGGCGCGCATTAGGGTGGTTTGAGCCTGGGTATAGCTCCAGTCACCTTGGGGCGACGCTGTGGCCCCAGGGATAGGTTGGGCGGTGCTGGTTTGAGCCATTAGAAACGCTCTCCAAAGCCGAAGTGAATACGTCCTTGACCGCGATCGTTAAAGCCGTAGTCAATGCGCAGAGGACCTAGCGGAGTTGAGAGCCGGACCCCAGCCCCATAGCCAATCCCGCTGCCGGGTTTGCCCCGCGATGGTCCGGGGGCACCGGGTACGGCGTTGCCGCTGCCCAGGTCGCTGCCAACGTCTAAAAATAGCGCCCCACCCAAGAAGGAAAACAGCGGGAACCGATACTCGGCAGTGAACTGGGCGTAGCTGCGACCGCTGCCCACTTCCCCTTCGTCGTAACCGCGAATGGAGTTGGTGCCGCCTAGCGCAAAGGCCTCGTAAGGGGGCACCTCACCTACAATGGTGCCGGCCTGAATGTTGAGGGCCAGCGCCTGAGGCCCCTCGGCAAAGTTCAGCAGGCTGAGGGGAATATAGTAGCTGTAGCTGCCCCGCAGCCGGTTCATAAAGATGCTGCCCCGCCCCAGGGGTACCGACTGCTCAGTATTGAGGCGCAGTATGCTGCCGCTGGTGGGGTTAAACGCGTCATTGCGGCGATCGAGAGTGGCGCTAATCGGGAAGGTCCACAGGTCATCGACCCCACTGGGGCTAGCCGTCAGGGGGTTGCCGGCAGCATCTACTGCATTAACCCGGCCCCCTTGGTCGCGAGCAGACACATTTTGAATCAGCGTGCCCACGGCCACCGTCCAGCCGTTGTCGAGGGGGCGGCTAAAGGTAATGCCAGTACCCAAACGACGAATGCGGACCTGATCGCCGTTAGGCAGATCGATGGGGTTAGGGCCATCCTCAAAGTTGAGGTTGTTGGCTGAGCGGGCAAAGGCGTTAACGGTATAGGAGGTGCGGAACGGATCGCCCGCAATCCAGGGGTCGGTGAAGGACAGATCAAATAGAATATCTCGTGTGCTGAGCTGCGCCTCGGCACTGAATTTTTGGTTGTTGCCGCCAAAGTTGTCCTGGCGGAAGCTGACCGTACCAAACAGGTCACCCGTGAAGTTGAAGCCTAAGCCTGCCGCAACCGAGCCAGTGTTGCGCTCAGCTACGTTGACAATGACTTTGACCTGGCGAGGGTCATCCTCAGCCGGTTCTAGACCCGGCACCACATCCTCAAAAATGCCCAGCCCAAACACCCGCTGAAAGTCTTGTTCAATCCGGGCCTGGTTGAATACTTCACCGGGCTCGGTCTCAAATTCTCGCGTAATGATAAACGGCCGGGTACGTCCTTGAACAGGGTTTCCTTCATCGTCGACGGACTGCCCCAGATCGTTGATGTAGCGCACCTCAATGCTTTCAATCACCCCTTCGGCCACCTCCAGGGTTACGACCCCCTGTGGCGAGACCTGCGGTGCGGCTACGACCTGGGCCAGCACATAGCCCTGGTCTTGGTACCACTGGTTCAGCTCTAAGATGCCCTCTTGAAAATCAATCAGGTTGATGATTTCCCCCTTCTGCTCGTCGAAAATTTCATCGACTACGGTCTGGGGCAGCACCTCGTTGCCCTCTACCCGCACGTCGGTCAGCACTGGGTTGGGCTGTACAACAAAGGTCACCCGCACGCCAAGGTCGGTGTCTTCGGGTTGGGCATCGACGTCAGCAAAAAAGCCGGTGGCGAAAATACTATTGATATCCTGCTGAAGCTGAGTGCGCGTGGTTGTACGCCCGGCTTGAGTGTCGATGACGCTGTAGACGAGGTTTTCGAGGGATGGATCAAGCTCTCCCTGGGTAGGCTGCACCTGCACTTCGGCCACTAGCACCCGAGGCTCTTCGGCTTCTTGAGCCTCCTCAGCTTCTTCGGCGGGGGTTTCGGGACTTTCTTCCGCCGCTTCGTCAGGGATTTCGTTATCAGGGTCTGATTCGTCAGGGGTTTCAGGTTGCCCCTGCTGGTTGGGCGCAGGCTGCGGCTGACTGCGGCGCTGCACGGCCCCGTCTAAAATGCGCTGGGCTTCTTCGGGGCTAATCTCGCGCGGGGTGCTGGGGGTCTGAGCTAGCTGGGCACTCTGCGGTTGAACCGCGTCTGGACTGGCGATGGGCAAGGAAACGGCTGCAGGCTCTGCCGTCGCCTCACCATCGCTAGCGCGGTAGTTGTCGATGGCTCCCTGCAGAACCTCTACGACAGGGCTATTGTCTACCTCGGGCTGCGTTAGGCCAAAATCGAGGGTATCGGTAGCTGCGGCAGAGTTAGGCTCTGGGGCGACTTCTGGGGCAGCTAGGGATGAGGCGCTCTGGCTATAGGTTGAATCAACAGCCGGGCTCGATTCAGGGGAAGATTCTTGGCGCAGTTCTGGAACGGCTGGGTTGGCCTGAGCCGGAGCTGTAGCCAGCCCCACTAGCCCTGAAGTCGCCAAAACAGCCAATAAATAATTAGAAGATACCCGCATCTAAAACACACCTGCTAAACACGTCCACACACCAATGAAAGGCCCATCTCCCGGGCTTAGAGCCAGGGAAAATAGCCCTGGGGCGGGCCGCTGCCCCCGCAATCGGACAAATTCTACCGCATTGATGGTGCTAATTCTTGGTTGATTGTGCCAGCACCCGCTCTAGCACACGCTGGTAGGCAGCTTCGACCTGGCCCAGGTCTTGCCGAAATCGATCCTTGTCGAGCACCCGCTGGGTTTCGTCATCGGTAGACTGATCCCACAGACGGCAGGTGTCGGGGCTGATTTCATCGCCCAGCAGAATCTGCCCCTGGGCATCGACGCCAAACTCCAGCTTGAAGTCGACTAGAGTAATGGCGCAGCCCGCAAAGAAGTCGGTCAAGATTTGATTGATGTTGAGGGCAAGACGGCGCAGGGTGGAGATCTGTTCCTCGCTGGCGATCGCCATGGCGCGAATGCGATCGCCCGTCAGCAGCGGGTCGCCCAGGTCGTCGTTTTTGTAGTAAAACTCCACCAGCGGCGGCTCCAGGCGCTGGCCCAGGGGTAGACCCGTCTGCTTGCACAGGCTGCCCGCCGCCAGGTTGCGCACCACCACTTCGAGCGGGATGATCTGGAGGGCTTTGACCTGCATGGTGCGATCGCCCGTGGTTTCCAGCCAGTGAGTCGCAATCCCCGCTGCCTCCAGCTGCCGAAATAGATAGGTAGAAATGGCGCAGTTGATCGGCCCCTTGTCGACAATCTGCCCGCGCTTTTGAGCGTTAAAGGCGGTGGCGTCGTCTTTAAAGTAGGTGATCAGTACCGCCGGGTCGTCGGTGGCGTAGATGATTTTGGCCTTGCCTTCGTAGAGCTTTTCGCCCAGGGGCGCGCCAGAGGTATTGCCGGAAACCATGGTTGGGCAGTAGTAGCGACACCCCATAGTAGCGTTTGGGGCTATTTCCTTAACGCACCTGCCGTGACACCCAAAAACAGTGGCCCAACTATGGCTGTAACTGAGGGTTTGCGGCCTAGGGCACGTAATGGTTCGCCGTAGCGCTGTACCCTTGCTGTACCCTGGTTTAAGTAACCGTAACCATTACCCATAACCACTGCGCAACGCCCCATGGCCACCATCAACGATAACTATCTCAAGCTCAAAGCGGGCTACCTGTTTCCTGAAATTGCCCGTCGGGTGGCGGCCTTTGCCGAGGCCAACCCCGACGCCCCAATTATCAAGCTGGGCATTGGCGATGTTACCGAGCCGCTGCCCGAGGCCTGCCGTACCGCCATGGTCAAAGCGGTAGAAGATATGGGCGATCGCGACCAGTTCAAAGGTTACGGTCCCGAGCAGGGCTACCTGTGGCTGCGCGAAAAAGTGGCTCAGCACGACTTTCAAGCGCGGGGCTGCGACATCGACGCCAGCGAAATTTTTATCTCCGACGGCTCCAAGTGCGACTGCGGCAACATCTTAGATATCTTTGGCAGCAACAACTCGATCGCCGTCACCGACCCGGTTTACCCCGTCTACGTTGACACCAACGTGATGGCTGGCCACACCGGCCCCGTCAACGAAAAGGGCGAATATGGTGGCCTCACCTACCTGCCCATCAACGCCGAAAACGCCTTTACCGCCAGCATCCCCAACGAAAAGGTAGACCTAATCTATCTCTGCTTTCCCAACAACCCCACCGGGGCCGTCGCCAGCAAAGAACACCTGCAGGCCTGGGTCAACTACGCCCGCGCCCACGGCTCGATCATCCTCTTTGATGCCGCTTACGAGGCCTTTATCACCGACCCTGCGGTTCCCCACTCTATTTATGAGATCGAGGGAGCGCGGGACTGCGCCATTGAGTTTCGCTCGTTCTCTAAGAATGCGGGCTTTACCGGCACCCGCTGTGCCCTCACCGTGGTGCCCAAAACCCTGATGGGCAAAGCCGACGACGGCAGCGACGTCGCCCTCCACGGCCTGTGGAACCGGCGCCAGTCCACCAAGTTCAACGGTGTATCGTACATCGTGCAGCGCGGGGCCGAGGCGGTCTACTCGCCCGAGGGACAGGCCCAAACTAAAGCGCTGATCAACTTTTATATGGAGAACGCCCGCATCATTCGCGAGCAGCTCACCGCCGCAGGCATCGCCGTCTACGGCGGCGTCAACGCTCCCTACGTGTGGGTCAAACCCCCCAACGACCTCACCAGCTGGGACTTTTTTGACAAGCTGCTGCACAGCTGCCACGTGGTGGGTACCCCCGGCTCGGGCTTCGGAGCCGCAGGCGAAGGATACTTCCGCATTTCGGCCTTCAACAGCCGCGACAACGTGAACGAAGCCATGCGCCGCGTCACCGAAAAGTTTCGGATGTGAAAAGTTTCGGATGTGAGACGTGGGGGCAAACAACCGTTTGCCCCTACCCGATGACCTGTGATCCGCCCGATGACCTGTGATCCGAAGGATTGCTTTAAAGGCATCGCTGTTTGCCATCCTCTCACCGCTTTCTCCTCTTCAGACCGACCGTAGGGTGGGCAATGCCCACCGACCATCCTTTTCCCTCGCCCATTCACCTGTTCCCACGCCCCTGGGTAGGCAGGCCTTCTCAAATGATCCTGCCTCCCCTGCCGCCGAGAAAATTGCTGTAAATCTCTAGATCACCTTCCGCTTTTTACCCAAGAACTACCATGCTTACCATCGCGCTGCCCAAGGGCGGCATGCTCAACGACAGCATTCGCCTGCTCCAGTCTGTGGGTCTCGACTTTAGCCTGTTTCAAGACAGCGCCAACCGTCAGCTGCAAATTACCGACCCCTCCGGGCAGGCCAAAGCGCTGCTGGTGCGCGCTCAGGATGTGCCGGTCTATGTGGAATACGGCCAGGCCCAGATCGGTATGGTCGGCTACGACGTGCTGCGCGAGAAAAAGCCCGCCGTGGCTCACCTGGCCGACCTGGGTTTTGGCGGCTGCCGACTGTCGGTGGCGGTCAAAACCAACAGCCCCTACCGCTCGGCGCTAGATCTGCCCGCCCACAGCCGGGTAGCCTCAAAGTACGTCAACTGCGCCCGCGACTATTTCGAGAGCCTGGACTTGCCGGTGGAAATTGTGCCGCTCTACGGCTCGGTCGAGCTAGGACCCATTACCGGCATGTCGGAGGCGATCGTCGATCTGGTCTCCACCGGCAAAACTCTAAAAGAAAACAACCTGATGGAGCTCGAAGTGCTCTACCACAGCACCGCCCGGCTGATCGCCCACCCGCTCAGCTACCGGGTCAACCCCTACGGTCTGAAGGAGCTGATCGATCGCCTGCGCGAGCAGGCCGAGGCCGTTGCGGTGTAGCAAGTTTACCTAGCTTCAATCGTTTCCATAGAAAAATATTTAGGGGAAACCGGGGCGATCGCCCCGTCAATCGGTCTGCGGTAGCAGGTGCTCTGATTCAAACTTTGTCACAATAGAGGCAGCAGTACGATTTGTGTATCGACCGCTCCGGCATCCGGCAAACGCGCTAGCGTTTAAAGCATTCCGGATTACAGATTTGAGCTGGCGCAACCGCCGCCGCCCATACATCCAAGCCCTAGTTGGGACATCTGTAGTCTGTTTGGCAATGCTGGCCCCAGATGACGTTGCATCTTGACCCTTATCGAGATCACATGAGCTGCCGCCAAATAGCGCTGGGAAGCCCCAAGCCCTAGCGGCAGATGCAGACCTTCTATCTGTTGCAACTAGCTGTAGCAGAAACTTGGGTGCCGGTAAATCGCGAGCGAGCCAGTCGCTGCTGACGACCGCAACCCCCGGCGACATTTGGAGACCCCGTTTGACTTCACCACAGACAAAACCAGAGCTAAACTTCTGGCAGCTTTGGAATATGAGCATTGGCTTCTTCGGCATTCAGTTTGGCTGGGGGCTGCAAATGGCAAATACCAGCGCCATCTTTGAACACCTGGGTGCTGATGCCGATCAAATTCCTATTCTGTGGCTAGCGGCCCCCCTCACCGGTCTAATTGTGCAGCCCATCATCGGCAACCTCAGCGACAACACCTGGGGGCTTCTGGGTCGTCGCCGTCCCTATTTTTTAATTGGCGCCATTTTGGCCTCGCTGGCGCTGCTGTGGATGCCCAATGCAGGCAGCCTTTGGATAGCCGTTGGCCTGCTCTGGATTTTAGACACGGCGGCCAACATCAGCATGGAACCCTTCCGGGCCTTTGTTAGCGACTTGCTCCCGCCCAAGCAGCGCACCAAGGGTTTCACCATGCAAAGCCTGTTCATTGGCCTGGGGGCGGTGCTCGCCTCTGCCCTACCCTGGGTGCTAGCCAACGTCTTTGGCGTGCGAGAAAGTGTGGCCAGCGGCGTACCCTTGGTGGTCAAAATTTCGTTTTACACCGGCGCCGTTTTCTTCTTAGGTACAGTCTTGTGGACCGTATTTACCACTGAGGAGCGGCCCCCTCGCGATATGGAGGCCTTTCGAGAGCAGCAGGAGCGGCGGCTGGGAGTCGGCTCTACGGTGCGAGAAATCGTCACGGCCTTTCAGCAAATGCCTGCAACCATGCGGCAGCTGGCCTGGGTTCAAGGATTTAGCTGGCTGGGCATGTACTGCGTCTTTTTGTACTTTCCTCCGGCGGTGGCCCACAACTTATTTGGCGCCAGCGATGAGTCGTCGCCCCTCTACAGTCAGGGGATTGAGTGGGCGGGTATCTGCATTGCGGCCTACAACGCCGTTTGCTTTGGGATATCGTTTGTGCTGCCTCGCCTGGCGGCGGCGACCAGCCGACCCATTGCCCATGCGCTCTGTCTCACCTGTGGCGGGCTGGGGTTGATTTCGCTCTGGTTTGTGCCATCGCCGCGCTGGGCACTGCTGCCCATGCTGGGTTTGGGGATAGCCTGGTCCAGTCTTTTATCGTTACCCTACGCCATGCTGGCCGGGGCGTTACCGGCTCGCAAAGGCGGCATTTACATGGGCATTTTCAACATGTTTATTGTGCTGCCCGAGATCATTGTTTCTCTGGGCCTGGGGTGGATCATGGCCCATCTGCTCGACAACAACCGTCTGCTGGCGGTGGTGCTGGGCGGGGTTTGTTTTTTAATTGCGGTGCCCCTGACGCTGCGGGTGAAAGAAGCCACTCCACAGCCAGCTGTTCAAGCGACGCTGCAATCAGTGCTGGAATCGGAGGCGGTTGCGAAATAAAGCTGTGTTGGGTGCGATCGCAGATTTCGTAGGTTAGTTTGAGAAACAAAATTCAGACGTTGATGAATAAAGGCACGAATTAAAACTGCAACGTCTCTCGTAGGGGCAAACGGCCGTTTGCCCCTACCCAAAGTCATGCTTCGGTTAATCAACACCAAGCTTTACAGCGATCGCACCTCTTCCAGCACCTCAGCCCGCTGTCGATCAGCATTTGAGGGCTTGTGAGTCAGCAGCGACACCGCCACAAAAGCAGCCAGGCCCAGTAGCGGGCTAATCAGCGTAGGAAAGCCGTCAAAATCGGCGGTAAACAGGCCATTGGGAAAGTACAGCAGGGTGTTGTCGACCCCAAACATAGTCGGCATCAGCGTAAACATCAGCAGGCGCGACAGCGACCCCACCGCAATACAGGCAAGCGCCCCCTGCCGGGTGGCCTTGGCCCAAAATAGGCCACCAATCAGCGGTACTACTAGACCCGCAAAGCTCATATCAAAGGCCAGTAGCAGCAGTACACCGGTCTGGGGCACCTTCAGACCCAGCACTACCCCCAGCACCGTAATTACAATCGCCATCAAGCGGGTGATCAGCAGCAGGCGATCGCCTCCTGCCCCATGAGCCGTAGCATGGCGAATGCCCAGCACGTTGTGGGCCAGCACCGACGAAGTGCCCAAAATTGCACCGTCAGCAGTGGAGAGCGAGGCCGACAAAATCGCCGCCAGTACTAGTAACCCCAGCAGCGGCGGAATCACACTATCCAGCAGAGCAAACAGTACCGGACCATCGGGCACAATTCCCGCCTGGCTGAGAATGCTGTTGGCCCCCAGAGCAATCACCGAGAACGGAATACCGATAATCAGCGTCCCCGCCGAGGCAATAAAGCAGGCTCGCTGCGCCGTTTCGGGGCTTTCGGCAGCAAAAATGCGGGCCATAAAGTCGATCGCCACCATGTTGCCAAAGCCCAGGGCAATGATGCTGGCCCAGTTTATTGCCGCCCCAGAGCTAACAGCGGTGAGTTGGTCAATTGCCCCTGGCCCCATGCCGGGGTCGATGGTGATGCCAAAATTGGCTACCACAAACAGCAGCAGTGCCCAGGCTCCCACTAGGGCAATCATTACCTGAATAAAATCGGTATAGGCCACCGCAAACAGCCCGCCCGACACCGTGTAGGCAAATACCAGCGCCGCCAGCAGCGTAATGCCGCCCACGTAGCTGGTGCCCAAAAAATTCTCAAACATGTAGCCGCCAGCAACCAGGTTGCCCGCCAGCAAAAACGAGAAACTCACCGACATAATGCAGGCGGCAATCACCTCCACCGTGCGGCCATACTTAACCCGATAAAAGTCGGGGATCGTAATCAGCCCCATGCGGTTCATGGGCTTAGCCAAAAATAGCCCGGTTAGCAACAGACAAACCGAAAGTCCGATGGGCAGCGCCGCCCCCGCCCAAAACCCGAAGGCTGAGGAGAGATCGGTATTGCCCAGGGTAGCGTTGGAGTCCACCGACTGCGCCATCAGCGTAGCCGCCGCCAGGGGCAAAGCCAGCCCGCGCCCCGCCACCAAAAAATTGACGCTGTCGCCTTTAATTTGTTGTGAGGCCCACACCCCAATGCCCAGCGTACCGAGCAAAAAGGCAATGATGCCGTAGGAAAAAACACTCTGTTCCATATTGTTGAGGCTCCTTGACCTAGAGTCATGGCTATCGAACGGTAGATACAAAAAACCCGGGAGTAGAACGTCAATTCTTATAGAATTGCGCCGTTCCTCCCGGGCTTTTATCCCTCCGTGAACCAGGTTAGTTACTGCCTGGCTGCACCTCTCGGACCAGACACTCAGCGAGCCAAAATCAACAATCTTGGTCAGCCAAGTCGGAACCCTAGGTGCCTACTCTCAAGTTTTTTAGAAACAATCAAGTCCTGATCTTTGGGAAGTCTTACTTCTATGCCACCAAAAGTTTCAGGAACTTTTTTATTCGAACAAGTTACTAGTTTGTAGCAACTGATCGTGGGCAGATCAGTATTCGTCACTACGTTTGCGTCAGCAATCTGTCAATATTTGATTACTTTTGCACCAGTTGAGAGGGTCGCGCCGGGGCGATCGCACCCTCTGTACCCTTAACCCATCGCCCGGTAGGATATAAAGCGTCGCGTTTTTCTTGCCCCCAATGTTCATTGACTACATCACCCTCATGCTGATCAACATGGTGGCTGGCCTGGTACTGCTGGCCGACTTTGTCTACCGAGGGCTGGATGGGGTCAACCTGAAGCGCTGGATACCGGGCTTTGGGCTGGTGGGAGCGATCGCCCTCGTCACCGGCCTGCACATGACGCTAACCTGGCCTGTACCCGGCAGCTTTAATATCTCCTTTGGCGAAACCACGGTGCTGTTTGGTGGGCTGTATGTGGCGGCAGCGATCGCGATCGCCCAGGGCTGGGATTTGCTCTCGCTAGCGGTCTACGCCTTCTTTGCCGGCCTCACCGCGATCGTCGTCGGCGCACGGATCATCAATCTGGGCCAAACTAACCAGCCCTTGGTAGCCGGGCTGGGGTTTCTCTTGACCGGGCTGGGCGGAGTATTGGCCGCCCCCACCCTGGTCTACCTGCGCAACAACAAAACCTGGCGCACCGTAGGGGCTGTGGTTCTGCTGGTGGCGGCTTTGATATGGGCCATCATTGGCTTTCGCGGCTATTGGGGGCACATGGAAGGCTTTAGCGACTGGCAACCCCCAGTCATGCGGGGTGAGCCATAAGACGGCTACCGTCCTGCTGCGAAGCGTTGTCATAGCCGGGTGCTTAATCTTTATTTACACTGGAAAAAGCCCCTTAGCCTTTCTCGCTATGCTGCTTCCGCCCGACCAGCGCACCAAGCTCGACGACTCCAGCGACACCTTCTTCTACGATGTGCCCCGCTTTGTCACCCACGTAGATGACAGCTTTATTCAGCAGCTTACGGATCTGTACCGCGATCGCCTGACGCCCAACAGCCGCATTTTCGACATGATGAGCAGTTGGGTGTCCCATTTGCCCAAGGACATGGCCTTTGAGTGGGTCGAAGGCCACGGCATGAACAGCGAAGAGCTGGCCAAGAACCCTCGCCTCGACCACTACTTCGTGCAAAATCTGAACGAAAACCCCACGCTGCCGCTGGACGATCAATCCTTTGATGCGGTGCTAAATACAGTGTCGGTGCAGTATCTGCAGCAGCCTGAGGCGGTGTTTGGCGAGATCTACCGCATTCTCAAACCGGGCGGTATCGCCATTGTCAGCTTCTCGAACCGCATGTTCTACCAGAAGGCGATCGCTGCCTGGCGCGACGGCAGCGAAACCCGGCGGGTCAACCTAGTCAAGAGCTATTTTGGCTCGGTGCCAGGCTTTAGCACCCCAGAGGTGATTACCCGCACCCCCAGCGTTCCCGCCATTCTGCAAATGCTGGGCCTGCCCGGCGGCGACCCCTTCTACGCCGTCATCGCCGAGCGCATGGAGCCGCTGACCCAGCCATGACATCTGACCTGACCAATATTCCCGGCATTGGCAAAACCTTTGCTCGCGACTTTGCCCGCATCGGCATCTGGTCTCAGCACGACCTGGTGGGCAAGGCCGCTGAAGACCTCTTTCAGCAAATGGTTGAGGCCAACGATCGCGAGCGTCACAAAACCAGCAAAAACTACCTCTACGTCATTCGTATGGCCATCTACTATGCCGAGGGCGGTCGCGACCCCGAGCGGCTAAAATGGCACGCTTGGAAAGAACCACTCTCGTCTAGATAACTAATTCCGGCCTACCGTTGCAGTCTGGCCCACACCAACCCAGCCCCAACGCCCTGCACCCGAGCCATTTTGATCCACAGCAGAGTCATGTGCTCCAGATGCAGACTCATAGAAATGGGGCCAGTATCCACGGGCTCCCAGCCCAGCTCCTGGCAGAGGGTTGCCACTATCCGCTTGGCCTCGGCATCATTCCCTGCGATCAGCATGGCGGGTTTGAGATCGCCGTAGCCGGGGTAGGTGCTGTCCTCAAAGTTCTCAAACCCGTAGATGGTGAAGGCTTTCACGACCTTGGCCTGGGGCACCAGGTCTTGCACCACTTCCCCGCCCGATCGCTCGCTGTTCAAACCATGGGTCAGGTTTGGCCCCACGGGGTTGGTGCAGTCGACTAGCACTTTTCCTGCCAGGGCATCGGGGTCAGCCAGGGCAGCTTCAACAGCGGCAAAGGGGGTGGCTAAAAATACTACCTCAGCGGCGGCGATCGCCGCTTCCGGCGGGGCTACCGTCAAATCAGGGAACCGCGCTAGCGCCTCGGTCACGCTTTTTGAGCCCGAATCGCGGGCGGCAATGGTCACGGTGTGCCCCTGTTTTACTAAGTTACCCGCCAGGGCTGACCCCACCTGGCCAATGCCTATAAATGCAAGCTTCATTGTCCTCAGCTCTCCTGTAAAACGCTCAGCACCAATCGAGCGGTATCTGCACCCGAATTTTGCTGCTGTCCGGTGATCAAGTGGCCATCGCGGACGGCATGGGGCATGAAGGCAGGCTGGGTGACAAATTGTGCCCCCAGTTTCGTCGCTTCATCTTCAATGCGAAAGGGCATCACCGTTTGCCCCACAACCTGGTCGGCGTAGTCCTCTTCGCTGTTGGCAAAGCCGGTCATGACTTTGTTTTGAATCAGCGGGGTACCATCGGCCAGTTCCGTTTCAAGCAGCAAACAGGTGCCGTGACAGAGAGCGGCACTGGGTTTTTGGGCCGTATAGAAGGTCATAAACAAATCCCGCAGTGCTTCATCTTGCCGAAAGGTAAACATGGGCGACTGCCCGCCGCAGACCACGATTGCATCAAATTCAGCCGGGTCTAGACTGGCGATCGCCGGCGTGTTTTCCAGCTGGGCCATAAACTCTGGTCGATGAATGTAATCTAGCGACAGCGTATCGTCTTTGGCGTATCCCGAAGCATCCCTGGGGTCGCTGAGGGCATCAAACTCTACTCTGCCGCCCTGGGGGCTGGCGATAGTAACCCCGTAGCCAGCCTGGGTAAACACATCGTAGGGGTGAATCAGCTCGGCAGCCCAAAACCCCACTGGCCCACCCAACGTAGTGGATGTGGCTGGATTCGCCACCACCATCAAAATCTGCTTTGCCATGTATTTCCCCATTGGGCGCGTTCTGTTCCCTTGCGCTTCTATCGTCAGCCCTGCATCATAGATTTGTCCAATGGATAATTTACATGAGCAATATTCACCACATCAATCTTGCGGGCATAGACCTAAATTTGCTCGTCGTCTTTGATGCCCTGATTGCTGAAGGCAGCGTCACTCGCGCCGGAGAGCGAATTGGGCTGAGCCAGCCTGCCACTAGCAATGCGCTGGCCCGCCTGCGCCGCCTCACCGGAGATGAACTGTTTATCCGTACCGCTGCCGGGCTGCGCCCCACCCCCCACGCCCTGACTCTGGCCCAGCAGCTCAGCCCCGCCCTAAGACAAATTCAGGGAGCGCTGCTAGCGGATGCCACTTTTGATCCAGCTACTAGCGATCGCGTTTTTGCCATCGGCATGTCTGACTATGTTGAGTTCACCCTGCTGCCCAGGCTGATGCAGCGACTTCAGGCTGTAGCGCCGGGCGTAGGTTTGCAAATTCGCTCGGGCGACAGGCAGGCTCTCTTTGACCTACTCGACAACGGCTCCATCGATCTCGCCTGCGGCCTGTTTCCCGAAGCTGTGCCCTGGCACAATGAGCAACCCCTATTTCAAGACACCTACGTCTGCGCCGCCCGCCACGATCATCCCAATCTGGGCGAGACCCTGTCCCTCGACGACTACCTTGCCTTTCCCCACCTGCTGATTTCGATCAAAGAAGACCGCCTAGGCCGAGTAGACAATTTACTGGCCCAACGAGGGCTAAAACGACAGGTGGCCCTTTCGATCCCTCACTTTTTAGCCGCTCCGTTTGCCTTGGCTCAGAGCGATCTAATCGCCACCCTAGCGCGCCGTGTGGCCCTGGGCTTCAGCCAAATTCAAATGCTCAAACTGCTGCCTCTGCCCTTTGAGCTAGAGGGCTTTTCTGTGGCCATGCGCTGGCATCGCAGCAGCCAAAGCTCAACTGCCAACCAGTGGATGCGATCGCTGATTGCAGAAGTAGCCCAGGCTCTTTAAGCTTGAGAAGAAATGCTTCAATTAGGTGCCACGAATAAGTGCCACGAACTAGGAGCCAAAGACAACAGCGGTACGATCGCTGATCGCTTTCAAATTGCGGGTTAGGTCGTGGCGAATGTGCCGCTCAATCAGCGCCACTGGCATGGCGCGGGGCGGACGAATCACCAAGTCGTAGCCCAAACGAACAATTTCTCCCGGAGCGTCCACCACGGGATCCAGCGTCCAGCGGCCTTCAAACTGGCGAAAGTCGCCCTCCACCATCGAGAAGCGCAGCTCTTTGGGAAAAGCTTCGACCATATCCAGCACGACACGGGCGCAGAACTTAATGTTGAGAAAGCACTGAGAGCCAATTTGCTCCAGCCGAATCCCGCCCTTGGGGTGGTTGAGACGCTGACTCAAGGACAAGTTAGGAATAAAGCTCGACAGGTTGTCGTAGTCAGTCAGTACCTGCCAGACCTGCTCGGCGGTGAAGGGAATATCGGTGAAGGCAAGAATACGTCGCTGCTGACCTTCCAGCTTCTCAGTCTGAATTGTCACCCCTGATTCCGGTGAGGTGCTAACATCCAGCCCCAGGTCTAGCCCGGCCACAGCAGAATCGACAGCGCCCAGGGATAGCGCTTCAAGGTTAGTGGTGTCAGGAACGTTCGCAGTCATGGGTTAAAACCAGCCGATAACGGTGTAGTTTGGCCAGGCCACCACGCCTGTGCCCAGAATACCAGCAAATTTTGCCGATGCGGTGCTGCCCGCATAAATTTTGGCCCGACCTGTAGCCCAATAAATTTGGCGTAAATTTGTCATGGCGCTAGAACTCAAGGGTAAAGCAGGTATGCCAGAGCTGGGGCTGGCTGGGCTGGCTCGACACCTTTATAGTGCCCTTGAGCTGCTCAACTAAACCACGCACCAGCGCCAGTCCGGTGCCGGTGCCGGCAATGCCGTCTTTGGTAGCGCTGTGGCCCCGCCGAAACTTGTCAAAGATGTGGGGCAGGTCGTCCGCCTCGATCGCCGCTCCCAGGTTGCTCATTTGTAGGGCTACCTTCCCATTTTGGGGCTGCTCAGTTGAGAGCGAGAGGGTGACTGTCGTTTGCGGCGCCGAGTATTTGCAGGCATTGCTCAACAGCTCGCCCAGCACCTTGCTCAGTCGCTGTGGGTCTGTTGACAGCACAACCGGGTCAGGCGGCAGCTGCAGATCGAGAGTTAGCTGGGCCTGCTGGAGTTTTGCCTCAGCCTGCTCCGCTAGTTCAGTGAGCAGCTGCTTCAGATCGGTGACCTGATCGGCAGCGACTGACGCCTTAGACTCCAGCGTTTGCAGCATCAGCAGATCGTTCACCAGGTTGATTTCGCGGCTGCACTGCTGCTCCAAAATATCCAGGTACATGGCGGACCGCTCCGGGGTGAGGTCGGGGCGGCGCAGCATGCGAATGGCCAGCATCATGCTGGTGAGCGGCGTGCGCAGCTCGTGATTGAGGGTGCTGAGAAAGTCTTCTTTGAGATAGTTGAGGTAGCGCAGCTGCTCGCTGTGGCGCACCGCCTGGCCCTGCAGGTAGTGCTGGTGAAAGGCGATCGCCCCCAAACTGGCCAGGTTGGCCTGCACCATTTGATCGATCGCGAGTCCGCCAGAGCCCAGCAGCAGGATCGCCCCTTGCAGCCCCGAGCCATCTACGGCGATTGTGGTGCAGGAGGCAACGGTTCGCAGCCAGGCGGGTGGGCCGTTCTCCTCGCGCAGCAGCGCTGCCAGACCCTGCTGCCATAGCAGGCGAGCGTTTGCTGTGGGCTCAATCGCCTGCTGAATTAGCCCCAGGGCGACCCGACGCTGCCAATCTTGCGGGGACCCCGCCTCAGCCGGGCTCAGGTATTGACGACTCGGAGCCGCCCCCTGGTGCCAGCAGGTATAGATTAAGTCGTTAGTGCTGGGGTAGTGGCAGAGCAACAGGCAGGCGGCAGCCCCCAGATGGCTACCCAACACCTTGGCCAAGGCCGGTAGGGGATCGGGGTCATTTAAGGTCGCGGCCAGAGTGTGTACCAGGGGCCAGGTTTCTCGCCCGTCGGCAGGACTGGATGAGGCGGCCCGCCCGCCCTCATAGGGGCGGGCCTGGAACAATACAGGGAAATTTTCAGATGCCATGGGCGACCATCGAACAACGTGTTCCTGACCTCCTGAGCCGAGGGCGGAGCCAGGCTTCCCTGACTTCTCCGCCGACTTATCCTTAGCCTATCTACTCCCTCGCGGGGCAGTATCCGTGGATTTGCCAATTTTTCTGCCGTTCCCACATTAAAAATCCGCAATCTTCGCGCCCATATCAGCTCAACAACTTAGGACTCATCATCAATCTGCCGCAATCCTTATTCCACCAGCGCTGCCACGCCATACCTAGAAGACAAGTCAGGGACTGTAACTGCTGATAGCGCAAGGATCAGCAGTTACTTGATGACAGCTCCTAGCGCTGCCCTACGTATTTTTTACAGTCTGATGACGCAGCCTCTACCCTAATTGACAACAGGACATTAGTATTAATGAAGTCTGAACCAGGGCGTTCTCTGGCTAAACTGGCAGCAGGTTTTCTAGCGGGGTTTTTATGGCACGGTCACCAAAGACTTCAACGTCTCCAGTTATTGGCACCGTTAAAGGACCGGGGGAAAACGGCAACCAGTACGTGTTCATTACCGCCAACAACAATCAGGTCAAAATTGGCGAGTTTGTCTACTACACCGTTGATTTAACCGATATTCCCAACGCTCAAATCTTGGGCAAAATCTCTGACCGCCGCCTGATTGACCACCTGCCCGATCGCATTTTTGCCGACCCGGACATCGACCCGGAGGCGATCGCGGCCCTGGTTGGCTTTGCCCACCCCAACCCCGAAATTTACGAAGTTACCGTCGATGTCGTGGGCCACTTTCACCCTGCCCTGGGGTTTATGAACCCCAGGGTTTCTCCCAATCCTGGCGCCAAAGTTACCCTGGCCGACGACGACAGCCTGCGCCAGATTATCAACAAGAAGCAGCCCCAAGATGTTGGTTCAGCTCACATTGGCTCGCTGCTGCTGCGCCCCGGCGGGCGAGTGCCCGTGGCGCTCGATGTGAAGGAGCTGGTCAGCACCCACATGGCGATTTTGGCAGGCACGGGCTCCGGCAAATCGTATACGGCCGGGGTGCTAATCGAAGAACTACTCAGCCCCTACAACCGGGCAGCCGTTCTCATCTTTGACCCCCACGGCGAGTACGGCACGCTGACCGACATGCGCGGCCACGCCAGCTTTGCCAGCGACGACGGCTACAGCCCCGAGGTGAAAATTCTCACCCCAGAGGATATTCGTATTCGGATGTCGTCGCTCGACTACTACGACATTCTCACCCTGCTGCCAGATATGAGCGATCGCCAGCAGGCCATTCTCAACAAAGCCTTTAGTCTGCTGGGCAAGCACAAGTTTGGCGAGCACCGCTGGGATGTGCAGGATTTGATCTCTGCCTGCTACGAGTCAGACCGCACCACCGACGACGAGGGCAACGAGAAAACCGGCTCCTCGGCACCAGCCCTGGAGTGGAAGCTGGGCAAACTGGAGCGATCGGACTACTTTCATCGGGTGCAGCACCTGGCTCCCAAAGATCTCTTTGCCCCTGGGCAGGTTACCGTGCTGCAAATGAACGAGATCAGCCAGGAAGAGCAGCAGGTGATCTGCGCGGCGGTGCTGCGCCAGAGCTACCAGGCCCGCATGAATACCGCCAAAGACAAAATTACCGCTGAAGACGAAAACTACCTGCCCTATCCGGTGTTCATTTTGATCGAAGAGGCCCACCGCTTTGCCCCCGCCCACGAGCCGGCCCGCTGCAAGCAAATTTTGCGCACTATTCTCAGCGAGGGTCGCAAGTTTGGCATGGGGGTCGGCCTGATTACCCAGCGCCCCGGCAAGCTCGACTCCGACGTGTTGAGCCAGTGCATGAGCCAGTTTCTCATGCGCATCGTCAACCCCGTCGACCAGGACAGCCTCAAGTACGGCGTTGAGGCCGCCGGGCGTGACCTGCTCAAAGAACTGCCCTCCCTCACCAAAGGGCAGGTGATTGTCTCGGGAGCCTGCGTCAATACCCCAGTGCTGTGCCAGGTGCGCAAACGACTCACCAAGCACGGCGGCGAAACTATGAATGCCCCAGAGGCCTGGATGAGTCATTTTCAGAGCCACCACCAGCAGGCCCGCCAGCTTGAAAAAGCGGCTCCCGCCCGGGCAGGCAAAAAGGCTGAGACCTATGGCGGCGTGAGCATTGAGTAATATGAAGTTCGATTAATTAGCCAACAGAAAACGACTTGCCTGTCATTCCCGCCTGCGCGGGAATCTACCCTGGAGTAGCTTATCCACAATGGATTCCCACTTTTGTGGGAATGACAGAATAAGACCACGCAAACGGGCTTGGATATAGTAACAAAATCACCCCCGGCCGCTGAGCGCTCGCGCCGTTTCGCGGCTTTCCTGCTTGCGTTTGAGGCTTTCACGCTTGTCGTGCAGCTTTTTGCCTCGGGCCAGACCAATGGTGGCCTTGACCCAGCCCCGCTGGAGGTAGAGTTTGAGCGGCACCAGCGTCAGCCCCTTTTGCTCGACTTTGCCGATCAGCTTGCGAATCTCATCGCGGTGCAGCAGAAGCTTGCGAGTGCGCTTGGCCTCGTGGTTGTAGGCCTTGTTGGTCATGGTGTAAGGAGAAATGTGCACATTGTGCAGCCATAGCTCTCCATCTTTAATTGAGGCGTAGCCATCGCGCAGGTTGACTTTGCCCTGACGAATCGATTTGACCTCCGAGCCCATCAGCTCCAGGCCAGCTTCGTAGGTCTCTAAAATTTCATACTCGTGGCGGGCCTGGCGGTTGTCGCTGACTATCTTGTACCCGTCGCTAGAATCGGCCACAGCTTTTCCTCCTACTCCACGACCACCCGCCATTCGTGCAGCTCATACTCGACGCAGTGGTTTTTAATCAGCGGGTCGGCGGCCACAATGGCGCGGGCTTCGTCCATTGAACTAGCCCGAAACAACAGCATACCACCCCCAAATTCTGCCCAGTAGCCGCTCTTGGCGGCATGGCCCTGGGCGATCAGGGCTTTGACATAGGCTACATGGGCGGGCACAAACCGATCAAAGACAGTTTTGTTAACCACGCCTTTCTCGATTTTAACGAACCAGGGCATAGCGTGCGATCGCAGAGTACTCCGGAAAAACTAGCTTAGGACAGATCAACTTGAATATCGTCTTCGCTGCCCAGGTGAGTAGTTTTCACCCAGCGCAGTCGCTTGGGCCGTACCGATAACCGCATCGTCATCGTAGCAATCACCAGCAGCCAGTGCAGCATATAAAGATTGCCCCACAGCGTTTGCAGCCCGCTCACCCACACTGACTGCTGCCGGGTACGTCGCAGTCCGCAAAACATACCCACCATCGACAGCGTCAAGGCCAAGCTGGAGACCGGCAGGAACAGCGGCAGCCGGTGCCGCAGTACCGCCATCACAAAGTCGGGTAGTGCCACCGTGGGCAACCCGTACTGAATCATCCAAAACGCCGCCATGTCAAAGGTTTTGACCGGTGCCAACCGATGCTGGGCAATCAGCCGCCAGTAGTCGAGGTAGCGCTGATACCCCCCTTCCGCCCAGCGGTTGCGCTGATGCCACAGGCCCAGGGGCCGCTCAACTCCTTCTTCGCCCACCGCCGGATGCAGCAAAAACTGAATTTCCCAGCCGCCAAAGTGCAGGCGCAGGGTTAAGTCGAGATCATCGGTAATGGTTTCTTCATTCCAGCCGCCGCACTGGGCCAGGGCGGCCCGCCGCACAAACTGACCGTTGCCCCGCAGTTCGCCAATGCCGCCCACGCTAATCCGTTGCTGCTGAAAGTAGCTGTCGAGGGCCATCTCGGACTGCTGCCCCCGAGTCCAGAGATTTTTGGCCCGGTTAACGACCGCTTTCTGCACCTGCACCGCCCCTACCTCAGACGGCTCAAACATCGGCACTATGTAGCGCAGCAGGTCTCTGGGCACTCGGGCATCGGCATCAAAAACACCAATGATGTCGCCTTTGGTGTCGGGCCAGACCTGGTTGAGCGCCCCCGACTTACCGCCGCTGGCCCCGGCGCTGCGGCGCAGCACTCGCAGCTGAGGATAGCGATCGCGCAGAGCTTGCAAACGACGGGCGGTACCATCGGTACTGTTGTCGTCAATAATCCACACCTCATAGCGGCAGGCGGGATAGTCGAGCTGACACAGGGCGGTAACCAGAGGTTCGATGACGGTTTCTTCGTTTTTGGCGGCCACCAGCAGCGACACGTAGGGCCAAGCTTCCCAAACCTCGACCTCAGGGGTAGGACGAACGGCAGGGTAATCGGTTGGGGGCAGCGGGGCTGGCGGCACCACGGGCCGAGTTAGCAAAATACGGAGGGCATGGGTGCTCAGAATCGCCGTCAGCCCCAGCACCAGCCAGGTGCCCCAGGACACCAGGTGCAGCACAATGGTGGCCCCCCACAACAGGCTGAGGGTCAGGGCAGCCTTTGACCGACGACCAGAAAAACCCGGAAAATCTTCGATCTCTAATTCGTCAAGGGGAGTGAAAAAGCGTTCGGAGGCAAAGCGTTCAGGAAGATCAGCCATGAACTCAGGTAGTGAAGCACGACAAAAACGGCAACGGCCAGGTTGCCACACCCGGAGAGATTACCTTACCCCAAGCGTGCCCCTGGCCCAGGTCTATCATCCCCGATTTTGCTAAGAAAATATTGGTGATACACCCAGTACCATCCTAGGGAATGCTAGCTGTGTGTAAACAATCATCGGTGAACCAGGCAGGGTGCGTATCTATTATCCTAAGCAGCGAAACCCGATGAATGCCGGCATGATCGTTGGTTAAAACTTGACCTAAGGCCAGACCCATGAGTATGACGTTTGAGGCAATTCAGCCCGCAGGTAAGCAAGACATCAGCGTTTACATGCCCTACTACCAGGGCAGTAAGCGCAATGCGCTGCCCTACGCCATTTCTCTTTACAAGCAGGGCAATCTGGAGGGGGAGCGCCAGATTGAGGGGGGCAACAGCATTGCTTTTGTCGCCACATGGAATGTCTCGATGCTACCCGCCGACCTGACCCGCTGCCGCATGCAGTTTGATGGGGATAGCGATCTGAGCTACGAGATCACGATGGCCACCTTCGAATTTGTTGACTTTTTGTTTGACGTTATTGTGGCCCTGCGGCAAAAGCGCGTGGCCGATTTTTCCCAAGGATTCTACCGAAAACTGCTCCGGCTCGACGATTAGGCCAACCTCAGTTCTGCTTAAAAAGGGTTTTGCTGAGGCCTAACGCTACATCCGCTAAAGTGGCAGAATGAGTGTGGTACTGTGCCTACTGGCGTCCCACTGTGGAATCAATGGGGTGCCGGGTTGCTGCACGGGCGATAGCGCCTGGCAGTCAGAGAGCAGTGCATGGCCCCCATGGAGGAGTTGCAGCGTGCCCAGTTTAGCGAAGCCTAATTCAGCAAAACGTCTGGTAATTGGTTCAACCGAGTCCTACAGCGGCAAATCGGCGGTGTTACTGGGCGTTGGGCTCCAGCTGCAGGCGGCGGGCATGGATATTGGGTTTGGTAAACCCATGGGCAGCTCTATCGGCGGCGATGACGCTGACCCCGACCTGGACTTTATTGTTGAAACCCTGCAGCTGTCAGCCGCTCGGTTTTATCCACCGTCTATCTCATTGACCGAAACGGCGGTAGCCGATCGCCTGGCTCTCGGCGGCCAGGCCCCAGCCCACTACAGTCTACAGGGCTACACCGAACAGCGGGGAGAAGACCTGCTGCTGCTGGAGGGGCCTGGCAACCTGACCGAAGGCACGCTGCTGAATCTGTCTGTCGCCCACATTGCGGCGGATATTGATGCGGCGGTGCTGCTGATCACCCGCTACGACTCGCTGCTGCTGGTCGATCGCCTGCTGGCGGCTAAGGCTCAGCTGGGGGAACGCCTGATCGGGGTGATTGTCAACGATATCCCGGCCGATGCCGCCGAGGCCTGCGCCGAGCTAGCCCGTCCTTTTTTAGAAAGCCAGGGGATTCCGGTGCTGGCGCTGCTGCCGCGATCGCCGATTATGCGCAGCGTGACGGTGCGCGAGATTGTCGCTCGCCTCAATGCCGAAGTGCTCTGCTGCCCCAACCGCCTCGACTTAATGGTCGAAACGCTAACTATCGGGGCAATGAACGTCAACTCAGCCCTGCGATATTTCCGCAAAGCGACCAATATGGCGGTGGTAACCGGGGGCGATCGCACCGACATTCAGTTTGCCGCCCTGGAAACCTCTACCCAGTGCCTGGTGTTGACGGGCCAGATTCCTCCATCGCCAGAGATTTTAGAGCGCGCCTCTGACCTGGAGGTACCCATCGTTTCGGTCGACTCTGATACCCTCTCTACGGTCGAGCGCATTGACGAACTGTTTGGCCAGGTGCGCCTGCACGAACCTGTTAAGGTGCGGTGCATTCAAGACTTGATTGCCACTCACTTTGATATGGAACGGCTGCTGCAGCTGCTCGATCTCAAGCTGCCCGTATCGGCTAGCTGAGCCAGATTGGCGCTCCCTGTAGCCTTACCCTCGCCTTCTGATACAATTAGCGCGTTATTCTCGCATTCGGTGCAGCCTTTTGAGTCAGTCCATTGAAGCGTCGTCACTCGAATCCGCTAAAGTCGACACGTTTTTGCAGGAACTCGCGGCTATTCAACAGTCGGGGTCTAAGCGGGTGGCCATTTTGGGGTCGCGCCATGTGCCTATCACGCACCAGCAGCTGATTGAGCTGATGACCTACGCCCTGGCCCTGGGAGGTAACCGCATCATCACCTCCGGGGCCACCGGCACCAACGCCGCCGCCATCAAGGGGGCGATGCAGGCAGACCCAAACCTGCTGACGGTTATTTTGCCCCAGAGTCTGGCTCGCCAGCCCCGCGAGTCGCGTGACCAGCTGGAGCAGGTGATGCACCTAGTCGAAAACCCGGCCAACGACGCGATGTCTCTCGCCGATGCCAGCTCCCTGTGCAACCAGGAAATTATTTCTCGCTGCCAGCAGCTGGTCTGCTTTGCCTTTCACGACAGCCACACCCTGCTCAAAACCTGTCAGGATGCGGAAGATCAGCGCAAGATTGTAACGCTGTTCTACTTCGACTAAAACGTTATTAAGTATTGGGTTCTCATGGCATCTGTTTTGATCATGCCAGGCTTTTTGCTGGTCAGCATTGGGCTGGCGGCGCTGCTGGTGTATCTCCCGTTTTTGGTTGTTGGCTACGGGCGGTTTGCGGTGGGCTATGACCAGGCAGCCCCAAGGGCGATGTTGCCCAAGCTGCCCCCTTACGCCCAGCGAGCTACCTGGGCCCACGAAAACGCTTTTGAGTCGATCATTCTGTATGCTCCGGCGGCGCTGATGGCCTACGTGACCCAGCAGCAGTCGGAGCTGGCGTTGGGGGCCGCGATCGCCTATCTGATTGCCCGCACCCTGTACCCGGCGGCCTACATTCTCAACCTGCCGATTGGGCGATCGCTGATGTTTGCCGTCGCCAACCTGAGCACGTTTACCCTCTATTTCTTGAGCTGTCGGTCGGCCTTGATGTAGTCTGTTGGTGCGCAGATACCCGATATTGCCCTATGGCTTCTAGCTATTCCTTTGATATCGTCAGCGATTTCGATCGCCAGGAGCTGGTCAACGCCCTCGACCAAACCCGACGGGATGTGACCAGCCGCTACGACCTCAAGGATACTAAAACCACCCTTGAGCTGAGCGACAGCACCATCACCATTGAAACCGCCAGCGACATGACCCTGGATGCGGTCAAAGACCTGCTGCACCAGAAAGCCGCGAAGCGCAATCTATCCCTCAAGATTTTTGAGTACGGCGATGTAGAAGCGGCCAGCGGCACTCGTGTGCGGCAGACGGTCACCCTCAAGAAGGGCATTGAGCAGGAGATGAGTAAGCAGATTACCAAACTTATTCGCGACAACCTGAAAAAGGTGACCGCCGCCATTCAGGGGGATGCGGTGCGGGTGACGGGAAAGTCTAAAGATGACCTCCAGCAGGCCATGCAGCTGGTCAAGCAAGAAGACTGGCCTGTGGCGGTGCAGTTCACCAACTACCGCTAACGTTGATTTGAGCGTTTAATGGCTCAGCGGTCATAGGCGATCGCCCCAGTTTGGGCAGGCTAAGGGCAGCCACCTGCCGGAGCCATCCATGACCGCCGAACTCAGCAAAACCGAACTGGGCACCCTGGGCGAAACCCTGGTAGCTAATTGGTTGCAAAGCCAGGGCTGGCGACCGTGCGATCGCCAGTGGCACTGCCGCTGGGGCGAACTGGATCTGGTCATGGCCAAAGGCCCTGCCAATCGCGACGGCCAGTTGGCCTTTGTGGAAGTCAAAACGCGCAGCCAGGGCAACTGGGATGCCTACGGCCTGATGGCGATTACCCGCAGCAAGCAGGCCAAGCTGTGGAAGGCCGCCCAGCTCTACTTGCTCAAGCATCCCCAGTGGGCCGAGGCCACCTGCTGCTTTGACGTGGCGCTGGTGGCCTGCCGGCATCAGGCAGGCGGAGCACCACCGACATCGCCCAACCCAGCTCGCCAAATGGCGCTAGACGATCGCCGCTACCTGGTGCTGCAAGACTATATCGATAACGCCTTCGACGTGCCAGGCCGATAGCGTAGAGCACTCTGCAAATTACTCCAAAGGGCACTTCGCGGCCAAGCCTTAAGTAAACAATAACGCTCTATTAACAGCATCTAGCCAGTTATAGCTTAAGCTGCTATGTAGAGGTATAGTCGTTGGCCTGCCTCTATCCCTAGCGTCTGCCTTTCTTTTGTTAGCTAGAGCAGGCTCAATACCGTACTTCCCAGCCCGTTGTTTCTCTGGGAATACCATGACCAAGTTTGCTATTTTTGTCTGCCCGACCGGCACCCTGGCTGAGCAGATCAAGCAGTTTCTGGCCCAGAGTGGCGATGCTCAGGAAGCCAACGGAGCCAGGGGCGCTGTCCCTGGTTTTACCTTAATTGAGGGTTTTGAAGAACAGGGCAGTGCAGCCCCCGTCTATACCCAAAGCCTTGATCGCGCCTTTAACCGGGGGCTAAAATCGCGCCCTTCCCCGGTCGTCACTATGGACGGGCTGGTGACCAAGCCCGACGGCTGCGGTATGGCGATTACGGCCCCTTGGCTGAAGCAGGTGATGGTCAACTTTGCCTGCACGGTTAAGTCACCCACCCGCAAAACGCCCCTTCGCATTCAAGAGGCGCTGGATATGCCTCTAGCCTGTGGCGTTGACCAAAAGCAAATTGATGCCATTGTGGCCCAGGCCGAAGCCGCTATCGACTGCCAAACGCCTACCCAGTGGGAAATGCGGTTTTACCAGCGATCGTCGCCCAACCAGAGCTGGGTCTGCCACCGCAGCTGGGATCTAGGCAGCGGCCAGCCCTCGTTAAACTAAAGAGGTCTTACACGACCTGTAGCCTTGGCGATCGCCCCCGAGTCTAACTCCGCCATCCCCCACACTACCCTGGTGCTGGCCATGAGCCTGGACGGCAAAATTGCCGACGTTCATCGGGGGGCCGCCCGGTTTTCATCCCCCGCCGATCTGGCTCACCTGGAGGTACAGGTGGCGGCGGTGGATGGCGTGCTGTTTGGCGGCGGCACCCTGCGGGCCTACGGCACTACACTCAGCGTGCGTAACGCCGAATTACTGGCCCAGCGACGGCAGCGGGGGCAGCCCGAGCAGCCGGTTCAAATCGTTTGGTCGCCCTCGGGCAATTTGAACCCTAAGCTGCGCTATTTTCAGCAGTCGGTGCCCAGGGGTTTGGTCACCACAGCGGCGGGAGCCAAAGGTTGGCAGGCAGACCAGTTTCACCACATTTGGCCGATCCCCGAAGACAAGACCCAGCCCTGGGATTGGGCCTGGGTTCTAGCCCAGTTCAGGCAGGCCGGAATCAATTCTTTGGCGCTGTTAGGGGGCGGGGGGCTAGCCGCCGACCTCCTGCGCTGCCACTGCGTCCACGAAATATTTATCACGGTCTGTCCGCTGATTCTGGGCGGCACGACAGCTCCAACACCGGTGGAGGGGGCCGGTTTTTTAGCGGATTTGGCCCCCCGACTCAGGCTGCTTTCCAACCACACCGTAGGCGATGAGGTGTTTTTGCACTACCGAGTGCTGCCCCTGCATAGAACCGCAAATTCCTTTACCCTGGAGAATAACGAACCGTCTCCTACCGGCTAACCACCCATGGGCTACCCCGCTGTGCCGTCGCTCACCGCCACCTGGCTGCGTTCCATCGAAGAGGTGCCCGAAGCGGTGTGGAATGAGCTGGCTATGCCCCTAGCCACCCCCTTTTTAGAGTGGAGCTGGCTGCACAACATGGAGCGATCGCACAGCGTGGGGGCAAACTCTGGCTGGCTGCCCTGCCACCTCGTGCTCTGGCAGGGCAAGACCCTGGTAGGGGCAGCCCCGATGTACCTGAAAGGGCACAGCCGGGGTGAGTTTGTGTTTGACCACCAGTGGGCCGACCTGGCTGAGCGGATGGGGATAGAGTATTACCCTAAGCTGCTAGGCATGTCGCCCTTTACCCCGGCGGAGGGCTACCGATTTTTGATTGCCCCCGACGCCGATGAAGCGGTGATCACCCGAGCGATGGTCGAGGTGATCGACGACTTTTGCGATCGCAACAGCATCTCTGGCTGCCACTTTCTCTACGTTGACCCCCAGTGGCGGGCGACCATGACCCAGCTAGGTTTCTCAGAATGGCTGCACCACAGCTACGTCTGGCAGAACCAGGGCTTTCAAAACTTTGACGACTATCTGAGTATTTTTAATGCTAACCAGCGCCGCAACATCAAGCGCGAGCGCAAGTCGATGGAGACGGCGGGCCTGCGTCTGGAAGCTATTACAGGCGACGCGATCAGCAAAACCCTATGCAACCAGATGTACGACTTTTATGCCGACACCTGCGACAAGTTTGGCTGGTGGGGCAGCAAATACCTGAGCCGCAAATTCTTTACGCTGCTGCACCACGACTATCGCCACCGCATGGTATTTTTTGCCGCCTACGGCGAAGACGACAGCGACCCAGTTGGCATGTCGTTTTGCCTCACCAAGGGCGATCGCCTCTATGGTCGCTACTGGGGCTCCACAATGGACTTCAACAACCTACACTTCAACGCTTGCTACTACGCGCCGATTGAGTGGGCGATCGCCAACGGCATCACCTCATTTGATCCCGGGGCGGGTGGTCGCCACAAAAAGCGGCGCGGCTTTCCGGCCCTGGGCAACTACAGCCTGCATCGTTTCTACGATGGGCGGTTGGCAAAGCTGCTTAGTCGCTACATCACTGAGGTCAACGAGCTAGAGCAGCAGGAAATTGACGCTATCAATGCCGAACTGCCCCTCAAACTGCCCTAGCCGGCGCAATAAGCGTTGGCGTAGCCACCCTGGAAAGCTAGGACCGGCTTAGTAGGGCGATCGCCCTGTAGCTGGGGCACCCTAAACGTGGCGGCAGCAGGGCAAGTAATGGACAGGGGCAGTGGCAGAACTGGAGAGCATTGAGCGTAGCCTGCGAGAGTTGGTACCCGCTGACCTCTACGCAGCGCTGTGGGTTGACCCCTCAGCCCAGAGCTTAAGCAAGGTATTTGACCACCTGCGCACGCTGCAGCACGTGCTAATCGGCTACGTGCCGCGAGATGTGTCTCAGCGGCCCCCTACCCGTTCGCAGGTGCGCCATCGCTGGCACCAGGGCACCCTGTTGTTCACCGATTTAGCCGGGTTCACCCCCCTGTTTGCGGCCAACGCCGCCGCTGGGCCAGCTGGAGCCGAGGCTCTGCTGACCATCATCAACCGCTACTTTGCTCAGATGGTGGAGCTGATCAGCAAGGCTGGCGGCAATCTGCTGGAGTTTACCGGCGATGCCATGCTGGTGCAGTTTCGCCACGAGGCCTACCAGTCTGACGGCAGTGCAGAATTGCTCCAGGCTGTCTATGCCGGGCTGCGCATGCAGCGGGCAATGGCCAACTTTGCCAATCTTGAAACCGCCCAAGGCCCGCTGTCGCTGCAGATGCGGCTGGGCATTCACCCAGGGTCGTTTGTAGCGGCCGATATTGGCACCCCTATGCGTCGTGCCCATGTGCTTTTGGGTCAAACGGTGCTGAAAGCTAAGCAAACTGAGGCCGCCGGAACTGTGGGCCGAGTCTGTCTGAGTCAGGCAGGGTGCGATCGCCTGCAGACCAATCCCCTCCTGCGGCTGGAGCCAAAAACCGGCGGCGGCAGCCTGGTGATAGACGATCTCAGCGCCGAAATCCTGGGCGAATACGACCTGACCCTAAACCGCCGTCGCGCGGCTGGCCCAGTGTTGTTTGACCGCAGCGTGCCTGGCCTGATGCAAGAAATTGAGGCCAGCCTGCAAACCCTGGAGCCGCTGACCAGCTACCTGCCGCGATCGGTGCTGCAGCTGCTGGTCAACACCGCCGCTGCTCGCCGCATTCCGCCCGCGTTTCCGACGGCGGCAGTAGCCTTTGTCAACCTGATTGGCCTGCCTGAGGCAGTAAATGCCGACTACCCCGACGATACCGAGGGTATTGTCAGCTGCTTTTCCCAGGCCTTTGCCCTGATCAACGGGGCCGTAGAACGGCGGCGCGGCATTCTGCAAAAGGTGACCTACCACTCCATCGGCTCAGACATGCTGATTCATTTTGGCGTGCTCACCCCCGAAACTGACGCCCCCCAGCGAGCCGCCGAAACCCTGCTGGATATTCGCGATCTGGTGAGTAACTTGCATGCCCCTACTCGCCACGGCCAGCTGATGCCCCTTACCTGTCGCATGGGCCTCACCTATGGCCAGGTGTTTGCTGCCGAAATTGGCGAACCCCGCGGGCGGCGAGAGTTTAACGTGCTGGGCGATACGGTCAACACCGCCGCGCGCCTGATGGGCTGCGCCACCCACGACCAGATTCTGCTGGATGCAGCAACCTACCAGGCCCTGGCGGCCGATTCGACCTATGACTGCCGGTTTTTGGGGATGCTGTCGCTGAAAGGTAAGGCCAAGCCCCAGGAGGTCTACAGTTTAGCCAGCCGCCTCTGAGACCGAACCCGTGCTAGGAAAAGAGTTGGGTCGATAGCCCGACGCGCTACCATAGAAAGCCTTGACCCTGTACAGGCCGCGATCGCTGCGCCATCCTGTGATGACTCTACCCTCTAGCACCCAGCCCATTGATAAAGCCCAGCGTCAGGCCCTCGATGACCAGCTCTCGAAACGCTACATCGAGCTAGACCCCGGTGGCTACTTTTTAATCTATTTGGATGTAGAGCAGGGGCTGATCTGCGCTAAGCACTTTGCCAACATCATCAACGACAAAGGGTTAGCCTGCGACCCGGTTACTGGCAAGCCCCTACCTGTGCGAGGTGCCGTAGAACGGGTGCCCACCCGCACCTATAGCGGCCGCACCGCAAAAGAACTCTGCATCGCCATTTTTGAAGACCCGGATATTCCCTGCCCCATCACCTATCTAGACCATGCGGCCTATCTGGGGCGCGAGTTTGTGCGGGCCGAAGCCGCCCTGTCAGCAGGCGAGCCCTATATTCAAGATTAATGGACCCGAGTAGATAGCAGCTGCTCTTCTAGGGCTGCAATCCGATTGTAGGCCGCTGTTAACTGAGCCGTTAGCCGCTGAATCTGGACGTCTTGGGAGAAAGTAGTCTCTGTATTCTGACGATCTAAGTCTAAATAACTACTGTCAAGCAGAACATCTTTGTGCTCGCAAACACTGTCTAGCAGGCCAGGACCTTGTCGAGAAGACTTGCCGTAGGCAAAGCGCTCGGCCCCAGCATCGTTGGGTGTAATGGCACAGGCCTGGGTCGCAATTAGCGCAGCAACCTGATCGTTAACCTGATCAATCATGTGATGCAGGGCGTCAATCTTGTTTGTCAAAAGAATGACTTGAGTTTGGATAGAGTCCATGTGACGCCTGGTTTTTAATTTTCCCCATCATCCTAGTCTCCAGCTTATGGATTACGGCTGGTCTCCTGAATCATTTAACCTTTATTAGCAAGGCTTCGTACAAGATCTAAAACCCCTGGGGAGACCATCTCTCGCTCTAAAAAGCGTGAAGAGAGACTTTGCTTTGTAAACTTATCTTCCAGAGCTGTTACATGCTGACGCTGGCCGGCCAAGGCCATTTAGTGCTTTATTCTATTTAAGAAAAATTAGATTCTTTAGCTCACAATTCAGATGTCTGAATGGGTTTGAGTAGTTTTATCTTTTGATCTAGGAACTGCTAGCTCAGTCTGGAGAATGCTGTGTCTCAGCCACGCTTACTTTGATTTTCAGGAAACTAAAGGGCTGACTAAAATGCCGATAAAGGCGATCGCCCCTAGCCCCGTAAGAATGTAGGCCACTACCAGGGCTGGAGAACGCCGCGATCGATAGACCAGATCGTTGCGCTGAATGCGTCGCAGCTGATGGTTGTGGTCGAGGGCGGCACTCAATAGGGCAAACGTGCCCAGAGCCACAAACGACAGTCCCAAAATTCGCGACAGGGGCAGAGGGTTAACAGCACCTCCCAGGGTTTGGTAAATAGCGGCAACAATGCGCT
This sequence comes from filamentous cyanobacterium CCT1, assembly GCA_003017855.1. Lineage (GTDB taxonomy): Bacteria > Cyanobacteriota > Cyanobacteriia > Phormidesmidales > Phormidesmidaceae > Nodosilinea. Next base: position 2,485 of record PYER01000024.1, on the reverse strand, counting down.
CAATGCCAAACCCAAACCCAATCAGCGCCAGTGAGGTGCGAATCCAGGCCATCAGCGTGCGCTCTTCGGCGGCGCGATTGCGCTCTTTAGCCAACTCGGTGGCCGGGTTCGGGCCTCGATTAGACGCACTCATGGCAGCACCAGCCTGAATAAAGCCGCAAAAACTCAACTAGAGTACTGTACTCTCAGATTAACTAAATCTGGCCCCCAGGCAGCGCTCTGCCGCCATTTTCTCCTGACGATTTACAGGGCCACAGCTCAGATCTATGCATGATGCACCACCGCCCGAACAGGTGAGTACCACAAACGAACTCGCCCGAGAACGGAACCGCGCCGCCGCCGAACGCACCCTCAACGCCTGGATTGGCCTCTGTCTGAGCCTGATTGGGTTTGGGGTTGCCTTTGAGCAAATCGGCCGCCGTCTGGGTCAGCAGGCCGCCCTCAAGCTGGTGCCAGCCACCTCAACCCTAGTGGGTATTGGCTTTGTGGGGGTGGGGGTGGTGCTACTGGGGTTAGCGCTGGTTCAGCATCGGCTGGCACTGCGGGCCATTGAGCAGCAAGACTACGTGCTGCTGCCCATTCAAACCCTAAATCGCTGGGCCGTAGTCACCATTGTGCTGGCGGGGATTGCAGGGTTGGGGGTAACCCTGCTATGGCGATAGCTGCCAATGCAAGGAAAGGATGGCGCTAGCTACAGGCGCTGGAAGCCACCTCTAATACGAAATCTGAATCGCATAGGCAGGCAGCTTGCGTAGGGGCAAACGGTGTTTGCTCCAGCCCAATAGGGGGTAGCTAAGGTAGATTCACTATGAGAGGGCAAGACATTCCCAGACGCGGTTTGGAGAATCTCCTTACCATTTTGCCCCTCAGGCGATCGCTGATCCTACGACAGCAGGTCTAAACCTAACCAGCCCAGCGCCACCGCACCGATCGCAAGGACAGCCCACCCGGTGGTCTCAGCAATCGACCAGCGGGGCCGGTAGCGATAGGTGGGCGATCGCAGCCGCCCCCGCTCAGTCTGGTAATCAGCGATAGCCAAGACCAAACTCAACACCCCCACCCCCACATATACCAGGCTCAGGCCGTAGACCCAGGCATCGATCGCGCGATCGCCCGCCGCGATCGCCGTCAAAATCTGATCCAGCGCAACGCCAAGGCTGATCAGCGTCAGGCTGCTGCGCACAAAGGAGAGCAGCGTCCGATTGGCGGCCAGGTGGTTGCGATCGCGAGCCAGTTCAGCCTGGACATCGGGCAGAGGGGAGCTGGGCATGGGCTACTGGGGCGGAGCCTCAAGGGGCTGGCTGGCGCGCTCCGCCCAGTCTTGCCCCACCCGAATGGTAATGTCAGAGCCCAGGTCACCGGTTGACTCCGACAGCGCCCGGCCTGTACCCAACAGTGACTCAACCACTCGGGCGCTCTCGACATCGCCCTGCTGCGCCACCACCTCAGTACGGACCATGGTGCCGGGCCAGTCGTCAATCACGTAGACATTGCTGAAGCCGTTCTCGCGCAGATAGTCGGCTACCGAGGCGGCCTGCTCGGGCTGACCAGAGGCGTTTTGAACCGCGATCGCCAAATCGGCCACGTAGCGCTCTGGGGAATTGTCGGCGTAGATGCCAATCTCGTCGGCCTCAAAAAAGTTCTGCATCACCGTGGCCGAAGCTTCCCAGTTGGGCAGCCAGTAGCTGGCGTTAAATTCGGCTGGGGTGCTAAAGCGACCGGGCAGCATCACCATTTGCAGCTGGTCAGACTCGATTTCGAGGCCAAAGTTGGCGATCGCCAGCATTTCTTCCAGGGTGAGGTTGGTATCGACATAGCGCTGGAGCACCCGAATGGCCTGGGGCAGCTTAGGAATAACCGTGGGGTTGGTCAGCCGCTCCCGCAGGGCTTTGAGCAGCATTTGCTGGCGCTGCACGCGGCCAATGTCGCCGCTGTCTTTGCGGTAGCGGGCAAACTGCTCGGCCTGATCGCCATTTAGGGTCTGCCAACCGGGGTAGAGATCGATGTAGAGGCCCTGGGTGCGATCGGTGTACTCCATGCGGCCGGGCACGTTAACCTCGATGCCACCGACGAGATCGACCATCTCTCGAAAGGCGGCGGTGTTGATGCGCACGTAGCGGTCAATCTGGATGTTGCCTAGGTTGTAGCCCAGGGTTTGGGCAACCAGTTCTGGCCCCCCCAGCACGTTGGCCTGGTTGACTTTATCCATGCCAAAGCCCGGTATCTCCACTCGCGTATCGCGGGGAATTGACATGACGTTGAGGGTACCGGCCTCGGCATCGACCCGCACCAGCAGCAGCGTGTCGGTGCGGCCCGCAAACACCTCATCCGAGGTGGGCTGGGCGTCGGGGACTTCATCGATGCCCATGACCAGAATATTGACGGGCCGCGTCACCTGGTAGCGAAAGCCCGCCTGCCACAGGTCGCCAAAGCTGCTAGCCCGGTTGGTATCGCCGCCTAGAAAATCTGTCTCTTATACACATCT
>PYER01000244.1 GCA_003017855.1 filamentous cyanobacterium CCT1 | reverse complement strand
TTCTTGCACTTTATCACCTCGGATCCACTCTGAACACTCCAACCTACAAGCCTCCTAGCCTTTTTCAGGAAGCCCTAGGTAGCAAATATTACCCATGCATCATCTGTACGGAGTTACCGCACTAAATCCGGAAGAAAAGGTAAACCTGTGGCGAGGTTTACAAAATCAATTTGGGCGACCTTCAATATCTGCTTCCATCAGCGCTATCGCTCGCTCATAAATCCGCAAACCCAAAAGCACCAGCCGCACCAGCATTTGGTCAGGATTCCGTTGGCTCGCTTCTGCCAACTCCATAATCCGCTCTGTCGGAACATGCTCGTGGAACAGAATCAAATTAGCTTCCAGTTCGTGAACCAGAGGGCGGCGGTGCTTTTGAGCACTTTCCCGCAGAATTTGCCCTGCCTCACTGGTGAGCAACAATTCCAGGATTTCGGCGATGAAGGGAGACCGCTTTCGATTGCCCTCTACCGCACATTGCGCCTCAATCGCCTCCATCAGTTCCGTTGTCATGTACAACGTAGGACGACATCCTACTTCTGAGGACTCTGATGGTGATTTGTCTTGGGGCGCTGAGGACTTGACCATAGGAGTGACAGGGGTGAGACCAACTGACGCCATCCTAGCCTCCCCTTCGGGCAAACGAAACGTCGCAATGTCATAGCTTTACAGAAATCTGAGGTGGATCGGGAGAAGGCTTCCTCCGCTTCACATAATTTTGGCCGCAAACCTCATACTCGGCTTGTAACCAACACTGAGCCTCAACGTAGATAGCTGTATCTTAGCCGACATACTTGCATGCCTTCAAAAGCTTTAAAGCATTGTCTCCAAAAGGTTTTGACTATTATTAGACATTTTTAGCTCTTGTTAGCCATAGTCAGCATCCAATTGTAAATAAAATCTAAAACCTACTTTACTTTCGATGATTCATACCCCAGTATGGCTAACAACACTTTCAATGTAAAAGTTCAGCAAAGATTGAGTCGTCAATTTTGAGTTCCTGATGAAGTTCCGTGCTTGACCTGCGGGTGGTGAGACCAACGATCTGCCGCCCATAGCTGAAAATCGTCCTACTCAATCTGTTCAGGGAGCGATCTACCTACGTCCGCATCACTTGGAGTAGGAGATATGAATCTTGTATCTAACCGCCTGGGGCATCTACGGCCTCTAGTTCAGCGCAGCCGTAAAACTTTTTCTAGAGCTGGATGTCAGCTCGCCCATTTCAAATTCTGTGGCCTCAGCGGCTGGACGCTGCTGGGCATTGTTACCGGCATCCTGCTATTCATCAGCATCATCAGTCACGCCAACCCTGCGATGGCCCAGCTCTTTGACACTGTTGAAGGTGAGGCTCAGAATATCTTCGGGCAATACCTGGATGGCGACATTATCAGCTTTATGTTCGGCCTGCTGCGCCTGGTGGTGTGGGTGTCAGCCGTAGGCTTTGTGTTCTTTGCCGTGTATCAGGCCCAACGGGGCGAACAGTGGCAACCCCTGCTGCAAAACGCCTTCATCATCATTGCCGCCGTGGTCATTGTCGAAGGCCTGAGCCGACTGTTCTTCGGAGCCTGAGATGAGCGACTCTGAATCACGGCTGTACTGCCCCGTGAATCCGAGCCTGGGCCGTCAGCCTTCTCTTGGCACGATTCCGGCTAACCTGCTGGCCCCCTCGGGCGGCATCTTCGTCGGCTTCTACATTTTGATTGAAGTCCTACTTGGGCTGGGGTTTGTCCTATTCCTGCTGCTCAGCACCTGGGGTATCTCCACCTGGTGGGTGGTGGTCGGTGAAAAGACCTGGCTCTTTACCCACAAGTTTGTGCCCGTGCCCGATTGGAAACGGGGCCATATGCCCTATCAGCGTCATTTACCCAACCATCATGAGTAAACCAAGGCTTGGAACACAACGCTATCGTTTTCGGCCCTTCGAAGATGAATCGCACCTGGAATGCCTTTGCCGTCTGAACCTGCGGGGGCGCAACGTAGGCGCTTATCTGCTCAAGTACCAGCGGCAATACAGCCTGGTGTTTGGCTTTCGCAGTCGAGGGATTCATACTCAGCTGCAGCCGGGGCAAGCAGAACCTACGTTGAAAAGATTGGAGGATGGTCTCAAGGGGTTTCGACCGGGCGATCGCCTACGGATTCACTGGCGATCGTTTGCCGATGACAGGGAGCGCCAACAATCTCTTGAAACCCTAATTCAGACCACTGCCACCTTGGAAAGCCAGTTCCTGTTGCTGGCGCAACAACGCGCCACTCGGGATTTAACCACCGATAAACAGCGACAGCCCAAACAGCTTTATCTCTTTGCCAGCTATCCCCTTGGATCTGGCCAAGAGCAAAGCGCCGACCACGTTGAAAAACTACTGGCTTGGGTGGTGGCCCAGTACGACACCTTCAAAGGATTGAAGGAGCAAAACCAGCAGCAGTCCTACGTCCAGCTTTTGACCCAGGGCTTTACCGATGGTTACCTACACTGGGAACAGCAGCTCAATGCTCGCATGGGGCTTCAGGTTACCCCGATGGGAACCGAGGATCTGTGGCAGTATCTCTGGGCTCAGTTCAATTCAACGTCTCTGCCAGAGGTACCTCAGTGTTTAGAGCTGAGTGATGCTGACGGCGACGCGAAGCTCAGCGAACTGATCCACGATCCGCTGCACGCCACGTCTCGTTTGATTCGTGGGGAGAATGGTCAGCCCAGCCATCCCAAAGCCGATCGCCAGTGGGTGCAGGTGAAGGGGACATTCGTAGGAGCTGTGGTGCTGGAATCTAAACCCGCTGGGTTCACGACTCCTGAGCATCAGCTCTACTACCTGTGGCAAGCCCTGGCTCAATTCCCGGATTGCGAATGCGTCTGCGAACTCGCTGCCGCCGACCGCATGATGACCCGTGTCACCCTGCAGCGGCTGACCAAGCAAAGTGTCACCGCCACCTTTCGCGCTAATCTGCTGCGCGATGTCGATGTCGCCTCTCAAATGCGGATGAAGCAGGGGGTGGAAGCTCAAGAGCGGATCTACGAGGGTGCCCTCCCCATCTGGATCAGCAGCCTGGTACTACTGCATCGCGATAGTCCCGAGTCTCTGGCTGAGGCCTGTCAAAAGCTGACCAACGCCTTTCACCAGGGCGATTTTATTCGCGAAACCGAGATTGCCTGGCAGTTGTGGCTCAGATCGCTGCCGATTGTGGGCGATCGCCTGATCGACGATGGCCGCAGACAGATGTATCTCACCAACGAAGCCCCAGGGCTGATGCCCGTGTCCTGCCCTCGCACTATCGACAAGCAGGGCATTGAGCTGATCACCCGCGACGGCCAGATGCCGGTCTACCTGGACTTCGTCAATCAGCACCGGGGAATGCTGGTGTTTGGCGAGACCCGTAGCGGTAAGTCGGTGCTGGCGGCGGAGATTTTTGTGTGGGCGATCGCCAACGGGATGAACGTCATCTCGCTGGACTACCCCAAACCCGATGGCACCACCACCTACACCGACCTGGTGAAATTCTTCGGTGACCAGGGCGCTTACTTCGATATCGGTTCCGAGAGCAACAACCTGTTTCAGATTCCTGATCTTAAAGGCTTGCCCGATAACCAGCGGCAAGAGCGTTTAGACGACTACAAGGAGTTTTTGGTCAAAGCCCTCGACACCATGGTGATGGGCACCGAGACCGATAACCAATTGGGTAAGCGGGTTCATACGGTGCTTTGGCAGGCGCTGTCCACGTTCTTCGAGACTCCTCAGATCCTTACCCGCTATGAAGCGGCGTTTGAGGATGGGTTTGGAAGCCCAGCCTGGCAGCAGATGCCGACCCTGGCGGACTTTGTCGAGACGGTGGCTCATCTAGATCTAGAAGTAGAATCCGCTCTCCTTAATGAAGCCGTCGCCACCATCCTACTGGAGCTGCGAGGATGGCTCTCCAGTAGGGTCGGCAAAGCCATCTCTCAGCCCTCCACCATTCGCACCGATGCCCGGCTCACCGTCTTTGCCCTCCGCAACGTCGGCGACAATATCGAAGCAGCGGTGCTGGCCCTCTCCGCCCAATCCATGGCCTTCCGCCGAGCCCTGGAAGTCTCCGACTCTCTGCTAGCCATTGATGAAAGCCCAATTCTATTCAAGTACAACGGCATCGCCCAGATCATTGGCCAGGTCTGCGCCAACGGGGCTAAGTCCGGCATCCGCCCCCTGATTATCGGCCAAGACCCTGACACCATTGCCCAATCCGTCGCCGGGTCGCAGATCCTGCAAAACCTCAACACCCGGCTGGTCGGGGCCATCCAGCCCAACGCCCTGCCTTCCTACCAGCGCCTCTTCGGCTACGACCCCAGCCTCTTGCGACCCAATACCGAAGAGTCCTTCCGCATCAGCCCTGGTCGGCTCTGTTCCCACTGGCTGCTCGATGCCGATGCCAGGCTTACCCCCTGCGCCCACTACCCGTCTCCCGAACTGCTGGGGGCAGTAGCCAACAATCCCAAAGAGCAGCGGGCTCGTCAGCGGGTGCTGGCCCAGCATCCCAACAAGTTTGCCGGGTATGCCGCCTTTGCCAAGGCCTACGTCCAGGTGCTGCGCAGTGGTCAGTCCCTGGACACCATCGCGCCCGACACCCCTCAGTTTGAGCTGATTCACTCAGCGGCTGAGCTGGCTCCTAACGGTCATCAGCCAAAATCTTCAACATCTTGGAGGTCATCATGACGGCTCAATCAAAACGCCCAAGAATCCATTATCGCCTTATCTTTAGCACCAGCCTTAGCCTCGGTCTGCTCGGCATCAGCACAGCTCGTGCCTCCCTCCAGCCCGGCGGGTGGGGTCAGCAGTGGCAGGACTGGGCCACAGAGAACCTGTCCAATCCTTTAGAAGACATCCTGGCTCAAATCGAGGAAACCACAGCATTAGCCGAAGAGACACTCCAGAATGTCTTGGGCGACCAGTGGGAAGCCCTGAAAACAGCCTTGGGCAGCAACCTACCCGATCCTAGCCGGGTACGCATGGACGAGGTAGTGCCGATTCAAAGCATCCTCGGCACTGACCCCACCACTCAACAGCGCGAACTGGCCAACCGCTATGACCAGGAGGTGGCCCGCTCCATGGCCTCGCCCTGGCTAGGCGATCAGGGGCAAACCCGGCTCTCCAATCAAGCTGAACAAACCACGACTCTTTTAGAAGAAAGTCAGGCCCGCACCCAGCAAGCGCAGTCCATGGCCGAAGCGGCCCAGAGCATGAACGTCACCCAGGACGTGATGAAGCAAAATGCTCAAATTCAGGCGTCCGTTGCGGCCCTGCTGCATGAGCAAACCCAGCTGACGGCTGAAAACAACACGACGCTGACGCAGCTTCATCAGCTCCAGGGGATGCTGACTCAGCTTGCCGCCAATACCAGCGAAGGCATTGACGAAACCAACCGGCGCGAACGGGTGGAACGCCAAATTTCCATCTCCGGCTCCGCCCAGGCTCCGATCTACATCCCTGGTGCCCTGGGCACCAGTTCTTCTGGAAACTAATGAGCCATGCTCAACGCTCTCCTACCATCATGGTTTTTTGTCCCCGCCCAGGTCACAGGCGGGGTCGGCATCATCGACGACAGCGTGCAGCAGCTAGAGGCGGTGCAGCAGGCCTGGGATGCCCGCTGGGAAGACATCTTCGCTTCCTCAAGCGGGCTGTATCTGGGCATCAACCAGTTCGCCTCCATCATTCTTGTCGGGGCATTCCTGTTCTTTGCCGTGGGCTGGGTGAAAGAAGCTATCGAGCGGGGCATCTTTCCAGCTTTGCCCAACGTGCTCTGGGTGCTAACCATTGCTGTACTGCTGTTCAACAACGGTGCTTTGCTGGGCTCCGCCACCCTCGGCATTCGCAACCTGATCAATGCTCAAACCCAGACAGTACTTCAGGTGCAGGTGGGCGAGGTGTCGATGCTCGAAGCCCTCAACGATGTCATCCTGTCTCAGCAGGCTAAGGCTGTCATCCAACAAGAGTATGCTGCCTGCGATGCCCAAACTGGTCAGGCTCAGGTGGACTGTTTTGTTCGTGCCGGGGAACGTGCCCAGCAGCGGCTGGAGCAGGAATACCGTTCCCGAGGCTTCTGGAGTGCGGGACTGCAACGGCTCTGGAGTCGAGTGCAGCAGATCAGCCAGCAGGTTGAGCAGGTTTACCAGTCTGGCGAAGCACCTGTTGGGGGCAATCCCCTGGCTGACATTCTGGTGGGCACTGTGTTGCAAACCAGTAGCCAAGCCCTGGCAGAGCAGTTCCTTAAGGGTTGGCAGTGGGCTTTTGCCAACTTGATCGAAATGGCCATGCTGCTGACCGGGTTGATTGGCCCGATTGCGGTCGCCGGTTCCGTTGTGCCGCTCCAGGGTCGCCCGCTGTGGTCATGGCTGGTGGGCTTCTTCAGCCTGGGCATGGCCAAGTTTTCCTACAACGTCATCGTCGGTCTGGCCGCAACGGTCGTGGTCGCAGCCAACGCTCAGACCTCCAGCGACTTTGGCTTTCTGTTACTGATCAGCATCCTGGCTCCTGTTCTAGCTCTGGCCATTGCCGGAGGGGCCGGGATGGCAGTCTTTCGTGGTGTCTCCGGTGGGGTGACGCGACTGATCGCGGTCGGCACCTCTGCCATTCCCATTCCGAGGTAAGTCATGGAACTGCTTGAACTCAGCCGTAAGGTGAAACGGCCCCGCATCCATTCCAGCGATATCCTGCCCCTGGCCTTTGCCGGGCTGTCGGTCGGGGTAGTTATCTTTGCGCTATCTCTGCTGTGGCTGGCGGTCTCAGTCTCACGGCTGGCCAACCAGAAGCCGCCGACTCTGGTGCAGCAGGTAGATGGTCGTGCCTTCTCGGTGCGCCCTGCCGACTACCACCACCGAGAACCAGAGGTGATTCGCCAGGTGGTTTCGACCTGGGCGGTGATGACTTTCACCTGGGGCAAGCTGCCGGGTGAGGGTGAGAAAGCCGTCGATGAAGGGGTTCAAGTTGCCGGGCGCGATCGGGTGTCTAAAGCCGCTTGGGAAGCGTCGTTCCTGCTGGCCCCTGACTTCCGTGATGCGTTTTTACAAACCCTAGCTACTGAGGTGATTCCTGACGGCGTCTTCGACGGGCAGGTGTCAGCCGTCTTGATTCCCCAACACATCTCGCCGCCCCAGGCGATTGGCGAGGGGCGCTGGCAGGTGGATCTGGTGGCCACCCGAGTAGTGTTTGAAGCTAGCAATCCGGCTGGGACAACCCTGACTTTCAACCGCCGCATTACGGTAAGAGCGGTTGAACCTACCGGAAAACCCCTAATTCCTGATGCATCGGAGTACCAGGCGGTGGCCTATCGCCTGCTGGAGAGCGGGGTGCAGATTGAAGCGATTCGACCCATTCAACCGGAGGACGTGAGCCGATGAGTTCTCTCCCAGAACCCAACCTGGACATGCTGCGCGACATGATGGGCGCACCGGATCTCGCGGAACCCTTGGTGGCTGACGAGGCTTTTTCAGAGCCCGTGCAGTCTGAGCGGCCCCTGTGGAAGCTGCCGGTGCCCAAGCTGGTGCTGATTGGTTCGGCCCTGGTGCCCGTCTTTGCTCTGGCGGGTGTCTTCATCGCAGGCAGTCGTCAGGGGGATGCGCCCGGTACGGCGACAACTACAGCCGAACCTGATCAAACAGAAGCTCAGCCTCAGACGGTGGAAGCTGAACTGGAAGAAGCCAGAGCAGAGATTGCCGCCCTCAAAGCTCAGATGGCCCTAGAAGATCAGGGGGTAGTGCAGACCACGGCCTCAGGCGCACCACCTCGTCCAGCTACGACACCTGCACCGCCATCTCCTAAGTCTGTTGCAACGCCACCCAGGTCAACGCCGCGACCCGTCGCATCGGCTCCGCCGCCCACTATCTCAGCAAGACCGGCTTCCCCATCTGTTCGCTATCCAGCCCCAACGCCTCGCCTGCAACCAGCGGCGACAGCGACACCTGTGGTCTCGCGCCCGTCAGCAGTTCCTGCGGCCTCAACTCCAGGGGTAGAACCCGCGATTGATCCGGCAGAACGGTGGCAGCAGCTGGCTCAGGTAGGGAGTTATGGGAGTTTGCCGCTACCCGAAGTGTCCGCTGAACCTGCCTCGGTACCTGAGCCTATCGCTCAAGCGCAATTTGCCTACGCCACGACTCTGCCTCCGGCACCCGCTCCCGTCAGTCCGCCAGAATCTATATCAGCTGAAGCGGCTCCTGAATTTTCAACGGCTGAACCTCCCGAAATCCAGGGAGCGGATGATCTAAATGAGTCTCCCCTCACTGATCCTGAAGTTGGAGATGTGGCCTACCCAGACATCCTGACGGCTGAAGAAGCCAGAATTCTCCAACCAGCCTCTCCAGCCTCTCTAGTCGCAGGGACTCAATCCAGTGGCTCTCTGGCGACCCCTGTGATCCTCGATAGCACCGCTGAGGGTAACAATCTGCTAGTCGTGCTTTCAGAACCACTGGTCGATAGCCAAGGCCAGGTGGCCATTCCAGCCGGTGGTGAACTGATTGTCCAGGTAGACACCGTTTCTGACAACGGCCTGGTACAGCTATCCGCAACCCAGGCGATCTGGAACGACCAGGGACAGGCTCGCGAGCTGGTATTGCCTCAGGGTGTAATTCAGATTCGCGGTCAGGGCGGGACACCGCTCCAGGCCGAAGCCTATGACGACATTGGCCCCGGCATTGCGGCGATGGATGCCGGACAGTTTGCCCTGGGCTCGATCCGTCGCGCCAGCGAACTCTACACCCGCCCCAGTACTCGGGTTGAAACCGGTAATGGCACTACCGTTGCGACCACTGAAAATCCAGCTCCAAATGTGTTGGCTGGGGTATTAGAGGGAGGTACCGACGCCATCCTCGACACGATTACTGAGCGCAACCAGCGGGCGATTGAAGAGTTAGAGCAGCAACCCCGCATTGCCTACATTGAGGCCGGTCGGCCTGTGCAGGTGTTCGTCAATCAGTCAATGCAGATGCCGATTTGAGGGTAGTCCGATGATGCGATCTTGGAAAACATTGACCCTATCTCTGGTCTTGGCAGGAATCTCTAACCCAGCCTGGGCACAGGCGGCGACCCGCACCATTTCCAACCGGGCGGCTCGCGGCGACCACGCTCCGGTCACCGTTGAGCTTCATCCAGGCCATGGCGTCACGCTCAATTTTCGTCCGGTGGGAGCCGTTGTGCACCGCGCCTGGCTGGATGATCCCTCTCAAGTGACGCTGGATTTTGACGATACTCGCTGCGCGGCAGTCGCAGCGCCGGGGGAATGCGCCGCCACGGTGATTCATCTACGGCGAATTCATCCCCTGTCGTTTCCAGGGTTGCCCACGACAGACACGACGACACTGACGATCGTTACCGACCACGATATTTACACCTTTCAACTGGCCTTTCCTATGTCGGGAGCCCCTGCTTACAGCATTCTGGCGATTCAACCCGACACTCAATCGCCCTATGCCACCGCTATTTTGACGACACAGATCTCAAGTCTGACTGGGGTGCGGTGGGTGGAACAGGGATTACTCGAAGCTCAGCGGCGCAACCTGGTAGCTAGTGGCGATCCGCTCTGGGAGAGGCTTCAAGCCTTACTTGACCTGCTCAAACAGGGAACACCGTTAACCGAAGCCGCACAGTTAGCCGGAGTGTCTGAAGCCCTGGTGCTGCGCCTGGGGGAGTTAGGCCGCTCTGATTCTGGACTCACCCAAGGGAGATAACCCATGACTCATCAATTTCAACGACGCCTTCAACGCTTGGCCCTGATGGCTCTGGGCCTGCTTACAGCCGGTCTTGTTTGGTTCAAGCCTGCCCCGCAAGCCGCGACAGAGCCCTGGATTCCTACGGTGCCGGTGCAGTGGGATGAGCAGTATGCGCGAGTACCTGACTGGTCGCAGCTGACCTTTGACAACCTACCGCCGCTGCTCTCTGGCAGGGCAAACGCATACTCACCCAGCCCCAGCGAGGACTTTGGTGAGATAAGTGTTATCCCAGCCAGCTTTAAGGCGTTTCGCCTTCTTGCCAACCTTGGCTGAGGATTCTCGTGAGAGCAGGTTGAGGGCCATATGCCGAATGACGGCCATGTTGTGGGGGGCATAGCCTGCGCGAATGCGGG
>PYER01000243.1 GCA_003017855.1 filamentous cyanobacterium CCT1 | reverse complement strand
GGCCGGGGCAGCGGCTGCAGGTAATTCTGTCGGAGAGGAGGGCTGAGTTGCCGCCACCGCTGTCGCATCGCCGGATGGCGAAATGGATGGAGCACCGTGCAGTCTGGCTGTTAAGCCTTCCGATAACTCGGTGGAGGCGGTGGTAATCACTGGGGTGGGCTGCTGCGATCGCGCGCTGTAGCCCTGATGCCGCCCGAGAGCTATAGAGCCGTCCGTCGGTCGGGTAGAGGCGACCGGCCCCAGGTCGATGGCCGTGCTGGCGGTCGACGAGAGCCCCAGTTCTGGGGCCGCTACGTTGGGCCGTGCCACACTGGGCTGAGGTAGCGCAGGCAAAGCGGTGACGGTCACATCACCGGAAGAGGCAGCTTCAGAAGGTGTTTCTGGCAGCGTTTCTGGGGGCTGCGCCGCCGCCTGAGGCACCGGACGAGGGGGAGTGGCAGTGAGAGCGGCAGGCAGCGGGGCCGTGGCTAGAGGCGTTCTGGGCGACAGCCGCGACCCGTGCTGGGTCCGCAGGCGCTGCAGTCGTTCGCGCAGCCGATCGGCCTGGGGCAGCGTTTGTCCAGCCGTGCCAGATCGACTGGCCAGAGGTGATGCTTGAGGCGATCGCGGGCTGAAGCGAGCCCGATCGAGCACCCCCTGTCGAGGGCGCAGTTCGGGGCGAGCCATTGGGCTAGAGGAGGTGACCCTCAGCCCTGATTGAGCATTGACCTCAGCGGCGTCACCGCCTTCGGGGGGAGCGGTGCCCAAATCCGGAGGGCTGGATTGTTCGGCGCTACAGGCCGCTAGAGCCAGTAGACCGCTGCAAGATGCTAGAGCCCAGACACGCATAACTCAAAATTCCTAGGATTGGTCAAACTGTCTTGGTTCTCTCTACGACAGTCAAGCTACCGATCAGCACAATCCTGGGGCTGAAGTGTAAAGATTCTGTTTCATTCCGCTATGGTGACAGTACCTAAGTTTCGCAAGACGTTTCGCAGGATGTCGGCAGCCGACCCAAGAGCCTATGCGCGGTGAACTAGCAGCCCTTACAGCGGCCTGTCTGTGGGCGGTGGCCACGGTCATGTTTGGGCGACTGGGCAAGGCGCTGTCACCCCTGGTGCTCAACCTGGCCAAGGGAGCGATCGCCCTGGTGCTGCTGGTCCTTACCCTCCTGCTGCTGGGGCAGAGCACCGCTGGCTTAGACCGACAGGCGGTCGGTTTTTTGGCCCTCAGCGGCGTAATTGGCATTGGCCTGGGCGACACGGCTTACTTTGCCGCCATCAATCGGCTCGGCCCCCGGCGGGCGCTGCTGCTCGAAACCCTGGCCCCGCCCATCGCCGCGCTAATGGCGCTGGTGTTTTTACAGGAGGCCCTGAGCGCCCGTGCCTGGCTCGGAATTGCCCTTACCCTGGCAGGGGTAGTCTGGGTAATTGCCGAGCGGGTGCCCGAGGGCGCTACCCCTGGTCGGGTCGACTACCGAGGCGTGGTCTATGGGGTACTGGCGGCCCTGGGACAAGCGACGGGCGCAGTGATGTCGCGGGGGGTACTGGCCAACACGGCGGTCGATCCCCTCTGGAGTTCGCTGCTGCGGCTGGCGGGGGGCTGCGTGATTATTCTGGGTATTTTGCGCTATCAGGGGCCTGTGGTGGGGGCACTGCGGCCGCTGCGACCGCCCCGCTTATTAGCAGGGGTGGCTCTGGCCGCAGTGCTGGGCACCTACCTGGCCATTTACCTTCAACAGATGGCCCTCAAGTATGCGGCGACCGGGGTTGCCCAGGCGCTAACCTCCACCAGCCCGCTGTTTGTGCTGCCGCTGGCGGCGGTCCTGGGCGATCGCGTCAGCCTGCGAGCGGTGGCCGGGGCGGCGGTGGCCCTGGCGGGTATTGCCATCCTGGTCAACGGCTAGCCCACCTTAATTATTGACTAGGCTCATTATCTGGCCCGGTTTGGGGAGGGCCAACCAGCTGGCTTAGGTTTTGGGCATCGACGGCGTAGGCAGCCCCAAACCCCATCACAAAGCGCCCGCTCTGGGGACTGAGACAAAAAATTTGAAAATCGTCCAGCGATCGCAGCATGGCAATGATTTCCCCAAAGCGCTGCTCAAAGCGATCGGCCACCGTCTCCCAATCGGCGGTACCCCGAGGCAGCAGCTGAGCCTGACAATCGTAGGTAATGCGCTGGCGAGCAAAAACCTGACCCGTCTCAGCCTCGTCTTCAATCAGCAGAACGCCTGCCTGGCCAGTGTTTTGCAGGTTTTGAGTATGGGCCGATAGGCCGCTGGTAAAGATATAGAGCCGATAGTCGTCGTCCATGACGTAGGGGGCGTAGCTGGCCTGGGGAGCGCCCTCACCGCTGACCGTGCTCAGCATTAGGCTGCGCACTCGGGTGGGTAGCTCCTGGTAGGCGGCTAAAACTGAATCAAAACTGGGCATGGCAATGGCGAACCCGCTGCAAATACAACCGAGAATACTGTAGCTGCCGCAGCGGGTTGCGCTACAGTAATTGAAGTCTGGTTCTCTGGTATTATGTCGCGTTTATCCCGTCAGGTTCAGCCGGCTGAGGCCTATCTGGCCAAACTAACCGAGGCTGATTGGGCAACCCTGGCCAAGCGCGATGTCGTGGTCAAGGGGGGCCAGGGTCAGTACGGGCTGATGATTGCCACCACCGTTTCCCATGCGGCCGCCTGGGCCGTGCTGACCGACTACAGCAGCTTTGAGACATTCTTACCAACGGTGGTCAAAAGCCGGGTGGTTGAGACAGAAGGCGATCGCACCATTGTCGAGCAAATCGATCGACGGCGCATCATGCTCCACACAATGGAATCTAAGGTGCTGACCGAAAACCTGGAGCTGGACGGGCAGCAGATTAGCTTTCGACTGCTGGAAGGCAATTTGGAATATATGTACGGCCACTGGCGCATTGATGCCGCCCCGCCGTCGTTAGGGCATGACCTGCGGTGTCTGCTATCGCAGCAGGTGCGGGCCGAAGCCGATGTCGGCCCCTTTAAAGGGCTGTTCTACAACCTGTTTGAAGCCGGGCTAATCGACACCATGAAAGCCCTGCGAGCCGAGATGGAGCGGCGAGCCACTTTGTCTAATCTTTAGGCAACATGAACTTTTGGGCATTTTTACGGGGTTTAGCCGAAAAACGCCAGACATAATTGCACTTTGCTGGATACTAAAGAGAAGTGCAGCGGTCAATGGCTTAAATTATGGGCCTTTCCGGACGCTGTGGATACTCGTAGAATAACGATTAAGGGGTGTCCCCTGAGGGTTGACTCTTGATCCCTGCTCGGTTTTCGGTGCTCTCCCACCCTTTATCGGCCACACATTCCGCCTGTGAATGTAAGGAAATCATAAAGGACCCATCAATTCCATACCTTCACCTGGGTAATCTCAAGGAAGGTGGTGATGGCATAGGTTGTTCGGTCGGTCGTTTGCTTTTGGTGTTTGGGACATGCACACTCCGTTTTCCCACAGTTTCAGCCACTATGCCCCAGCCGTCGATCATTTATTGTTTTACAAAATCATCAGCGACTCCGACGGCATCCGGCTACGCATTTGGGAAAGCGCCACGGACCTCGATCAAAGTCCATCGCCCTATCTCTACATTCTCAACCTGCGGGTAGCCTCAATTGCCGAGGCCAAGAAACGCCTTAAAGCTCACCTTGCCCTTAACGGCGGCACCCTGGTCACCGGCCAAACTCTGCCCTTCAAGGGCAAAGTCAGGCTCATGCCCCACGCCACTTGGGACGGCACTCAGGGAGATGACTAGGCTCACTGCACAAGCTTCAGTCAAATCGGCTACCACAGTCTGGTATTGACATAGCTATTCCTAAGCAGATCGGAACAACCGTTCCCTAAGCAGAATGCAGCAACCGTTCCCTGAGCGGAGTCGAAGGGAACCAGCTAACACAACTCTACGCGTGCATTAATCTTGCTGCAGTTTAAAGGAACGCTTGCCCAAGATCTGCTGGGCCGGGTAGTAGCTGGCTACGATCGCGATCGCCATCCACCACAGGGTGCTGATCTGAGGCCGATACATCACCGTATCGGCAATGCCCTGGCCCAAAATGCCGGCAATCGAGGCGATCGCCCCTATCAGCCAATAACCCTGAGCATCCTGCGACTCTCGCAGACGCTGGAGCTGCACCCAGCTCTGGTGAAAGAGCAGCAGCAGCAGCCATAGAAAGGCCAGCATTCCAAATATTCCACCCTCGACTAGCACCTCCAGAAACACCGAGTAGGCGCTCAGAGCCGTGTAGCGAGGCCGCTGAAACAGCGGGTATACGCTGTTAAACGCGTCATTGCCGGGGCCAATACCCAACACGGGGCGGGCGCGAATCATATCTATAACTCCAGCCCACACGTTCATGCGAAAGTTATTGCTGCTGTCGGCTCGCCCCACAAAGATGCTCAGCACCCGCGCCCGCAGTGAATCGACCGAAATCACCCCCAGCACCACCACAGCCGCCGCCCCACCCAGCAGCACCGGCAGCGCCCAGCGCTTCCAGAAGGGTGAAAACCAGATGCTCCAGTACTGCACGACCAGAATCATCAGCACAAAACCGGCGATCAAAAAGCCGATCCAACCGCCCCGGCTGAGGGTCAAAATTAGGCACATAGTATTGATCAGAGCAGCCAGCAGAGCTAGCCCCTTGGGCACCCAGCGCGGCCAGGCAAACACCGCAACCGTGCTCATCATGATGCCTGGAATCAGGTAGCCCGCCAGCAGGTTGGGGTTACCCAAAAAGCTGTACACCCGCGTTACATCGGCCACCGCCGATTCGGCATCGACCCAGGTGGCCAGGGCTGTAGCCCCAAAGAAGTACTGGCGCAGCCCATAGACCGCCACCGGCAGCGTCGTCAAAATGTAGGCCAAGATCAGCAGCCCTCTGGCCCTGGGCTGTCGTGCCACCCGCGCAATCAACAAGAACAGCAGAATATTGAGCGAGAGCTTGATCAAACCCGTCACGGCTGCCCCTCGCACTGGCGACAGGGCTGTGGCCAGCACCATAATTCCCCAGTAGACCGCGACCGCGACGTGTACCGGCGACAGGCCCGGCCCCGCCTCGTCAGTCAGGGTCAGCAAAGCCCACAGGGCCG
The DNA here is from genome assembly GCA_003017855.1 of filamentous cyanobacterium CCT1. Taxonomy (GTDB): domain Bacteria; phylum Cyanobacteriota; class Cyanobacteriia; order Phormidesmidales; family Phormidesmidaceae; genus Nodosilinea. The sequence goes on along the minus strand of PYER01000243.1, from coordinate 5,004 downwards.
CCGCCGCCAGCAGCAGCACCCCAATCAGGGTGGTCGAAACGTAGGGGGCCAGGGCAAACAGAACCACCACAATGGCCAAACCAATCCAGTCGCCCCAGCGCAGTAGCCAGCTGCCCTGCCGCCACTGCCGCAGCGGGGCCAGCAGTCGGTGCAACACACTGGCTTCGCGCCATTGCTCCAGGGTCAGGGTAGACAGAGTCAGCTGTTGCCAAACAGAGGTCAGCATAGGGCACGGGTGTGATGAAATCTTCCCCATCATGCCAAGCTTTGGCTGAATTGGTGTACTCAATTGATTTCTTGCAGCCGCAAAAATTGGCCTCGGCGTTCTCTCCCAGTGGGTATGGATGCCCCTGAGGCGCTTGGACAAAACCGCCAAACCCTTAAGAAACCGTTAGGAATCGGGAGTTGTTCAGGGGGTACGCAATGTTTCGTAATGGCCCGGTAGCTTTAATTAAGGGTTAATGATGCCCTTAAATGCCCTGTTTACAATGTGAGCAACAGAAGAAAGTCCCCTTGCTCCCTCGATTTCCAGGAGAAACCCATGGCCAGCCTCTTAGAGCAGCTTAGGCAAATGACCGTTGTTGTCGCCGACACTGGCGACATTCAAGCCATTGAGAAATTTACCCCCCGCGACGCCACCACCAACCCTTCACTGATTACGGCGGCGGCGCAAATGCCCCAGTATCAAACCATTATGGACGATACCCTGCTCAAGGCTAAAGCCGATGCCGGGTCCGGCGCTTCCGATAAAGACATTGCCAATCTGGCTTTTAAGAATTTGGCTGTCGCGTTTGGCCGCAAAATCCTCGAGATTATTCCCGGTCGAGTGTCTACCGAGGTGGATGCCCGCCTCAGCTACGACACCGAGGCCACGGTGGCCACCGCGCGGGAGATTATTCAGCAGTACGATGCCCTGGGCATTACCCCCGATCGCGTGCTGATCAAAATTGCCTCCACCTGGGAGGGCATTAAGGCCGCTGAAATTCTCGAAAAAGAGGGCATTCACTGCAACCTGACGCTGCTGTTTGGGCTGCACCAGGCGATCGCCTGTGCCGATGCCGGTGTCACCCTGATTTCTCCCTTTGTGGGCCGCATTCTCGACTGGTACAAAAAAGACACGGGCCGCGAAGAGTACCCCGCCGCTGAAGACCCCGGCGTGCTGTCGGTCACCGAGATCTACAACTACTACAAAAAGTTTGGCTACAAGACCGAGGTGATGGGGGCTAGCTTCCGCAACCTGGGCGAGATCACCGAGCTGGCGGGCTGCGACCTGCTGACCATTTCGCCCCAGCTGCTGGCTCAGCTCGACAGCAACCAGGCCGACCTGCCCCGCAAGCTCGACCCTGAGAAGGCCGCCAAGCTGGACATTGAAAAGCTGACCATCGACGAGGCCACCTTCCGGTCGATGCACGAGAGCGATCGCATGGCCAAAGAAAAGCTCGACGAAGGCATCAAGGGCTTTAGCAAGGCGCTCGAAACCCTGGAAGACCTGCTGGCCACCCGCCTGAGCCAGCTCTCCCAGGGCGAGCAGATGGTCGGCCACGCCCGCGACGACCTGTTTAAGGCCTACGATCTCGATGGCGACGGCTTCATCACCCGCGAAGAGTGGCTGGGCACCGATGCGGTGTTTGACGCCCTCGACCTCGACCACGACGGCAAGCTCTCCCCGGCAGAAATTGGAGCCGGGCTGGGGGCGGCCTTTCAGTTAGTCTAAGCTGCTTGGCAATTCCACTATCAATACGTCGGGCTGGCGGGGCTAAACGGCTGTTTAGCCCCGCCAGCGCCATTTTGGGGACTGGGACGGATAGGCGGCGTGGCCTCAAGTCCAGCTCCAACTCCCCCAAAACCCCGCATTAGAATTGGGAGTGAACCCCGGACATTACGGTAGCGGCAGGAAAAGCTTGAATGGTAAGCACCCCAAATTTGTATCATAAACTACAGCTTTAGAGCGGCTCTCCCCGGTAATGATCAGCCTATGGCGCTCTCGCTGTAGCGTTGATACCGCAAGCCCTGTAGTTTGGGAGACCCCTGGTGCTATTTGACGCCTACGACCCTGGCGATTTTTTTGATGAGCTGTTTGTCGGTCCTGGTCAACCCCGCCCCGAAGCCGATCTGCTGATACAGCGGGTCAATGCCCTCGCTCTGGCCGATCTACAGCAGCGGCAGCAGACCGCACAAAATGCCTTGTTTAAGCTAGGGGTCACATTTAACGTCTATAGCGACAATCAGGGCACCGAGCGAATCTTGCCCTTCGATGTAATTCCGCGCATTGTGCCCGGCCACGAGTGGGAGTGGCTCGAAAAGGGCCTGAAGCAGCGCATCTATGCGCTCAACTGCTTCATCCACGATGTCTACAACGACCAAAAAATTCTCAACGATGGCGTGATCCCCCGCCATGTGGTGGAGTCGGCACCGGGATTTCTCAAGCCCTGTATGGGGCTGAACCCGCCCAACAATATCTGGTGCCACATCACCGGCACCGACCTGGTGCGCGACAAAGACGGTCGCTGGTACGTGCTGGAAGACAATATGCGCTGCCCCTCGGGCGTCTCCTACGTGCTGGAGAACCGGCGGGTGATGAAAAACACCTTCCCGCACCTGTTTGCCGCCATGGATATTGCAGCGGTAGACGACTACGCCAGCCAGCTGCTCGAAACCCTGCTCAATCTAGCCCCGGAGGCTCTAGACAACCCCCGGGTGGCGGTGCTCACCCCTGGCATGTACAACTCGGCCTACTTTGAGCACTCGTTTTTGGCCCAGCAGATGGGGGCCGAACTGGTGGAAGGCCGCGACCTGGTGGTCTCAGACGGCTACCTGAAAATGCGCACCACCAAGGGCCTTGAGCGGGTGGATGTGGTGTATCGCCGCATTGATGACGACTTTATCGACCCGCTGGCCTTTCGGCCCGACTCGCTGCTGGGGGTGCCGGGGCTGATGGAGGTGTACCGGTCGGGGCGCGTGGCTCTGGCCAACGCCCTGGGGACTGGGGTAGCCGACGACAAGCTGGTCTATGCCTACGTGCCGCAGATGATTCGCTACTACCTCGACGAAGACCAGATCATCCCCAACGTGCCCACCTACCTGTGCGAAGACGAGACCCAGCAGGCCCACGTGCTGGCCAACCTCGACCAGCTGGTGGTGAAGGCTACCAATGCCTCCGGCGGCTACGGCATGCTGGTCGGCCCCCACGCCAGCGAAGATCAAAGGGCTGAGTTTGGCGATCGCATTCGCGCCAACCCCAGAGGCTACATTGCCCAGCCCACGCTATGCCTGTCGCGGGTACCTACTCTGATCGACGACAGCTTTGAGGGCTGCCACGTCGATCTGAGGCCATACATCCTCTACGGCCAGGATATTTATGTAAATCCCGGCGGCCTCACCCGCGTCGCCCTCAAGCGCGGCTCGCTAGTGGTCAACTCCTCCCAGGGCGGCGGCAGCAAAGACACCTGGGTAGTGAAGTCGGTCAACCCCAATGCCCAGCTGCCACGTCAGAGCTGATGCAGCTCTAGCGGTAGACCTGGCAGAGAAGATGGTTTCTACTCGCTGGGAATTATGCCTCCAAGGATGCGTTAGCTAAGATAAAAAGATGTCTGGAGCGGGCGATATGGCTGAAACCCTCATTCCACAACAAATTCCTCCCCAGTTTCCTGACCACACTCAGCTACCAGAGTCCGATGGTACCTTCGTGAAAAATTTTCAGGAGCATCCCCAAAGCCTGATGCTGACCGATTCGATCGCTCCGGTTTTGCAGGGCCTGCATCCTGATGGACAGTTTGCCATTGGTCAAGACTGTGGCATTTATTGGCGCGAGGTCAACCCGCCAGAAAAGGGAGCCGAGGCTCCCGATTGGTTTTATGTGCCCAATGTGCCGCCGTTGCTAGATGGCCAAGTACGCCGCTCCTACGTATTGTGGCGAGAGTACATTACCCCAGTCATTGCCCTGGAGTTTGCCTCCGGCGACGGCAGTGAAGAACGGGATACCACCCCCCTGCCCCGCAGCAGTACCCGCGAATCTGGACGACCAGGCAAGTTTTGGGTGTACGAGCAGGTGATGCGCATTCCCTACTACGGTATTTATTTAGTGAGCCAGGGAGAGCTCGCGGTTTATCACCTGGTAGATACGGCCTATCAGCCGATGCAGCCCAATGAACGGGGTCATTACTCTATTGCTCCTATGCAGGTAGAGCTGGGAATTTGGCATGGTCAATTTATGAACCAGCCCGAGCAGCCCTGGCTACGCTGGTGGGACGTTGACGGCAACTTGCTGCTCACCGGGCGTGAGCAAGCAGAGCAGGAAGCCGCTAAACGACAGCAGCTGACCGACCAGCTCAAGACCCTATCGCCTCAGCAGCTAGCTGGGCTAGGGATAGACCCGAGCTTCCTGGAATAACCTATTAGAGAATTAACAGTTAAATGGTACAGATCTCACCCAGAAGTATCACCCTAAAAGAGTTTCTGAAGCTGCCAGAAACAAAACCTGCTAGTGAGTTTGTAGATGGGCACATTCTTCAAAAACCTATGCCTCAGGGAAAGCACAGTGCTATTCAGGGTGAATTTGTACCATTTGTTAACACTGCTCTAAAACCAAAACGCATTGCTCGGGCTTTTCCAGAACTACGGTGCACATACCCTTCGGGAAGCCATCCTTCGGCTGTCTATGGGAGTCGCTCTGTAGTCCCAGATGTGGTGGTAGTGATATGGAGCCGCATCCCTCGTGATGAAAATGGTGAAGTCGCTAATACTTTTTCTGTTGCTCCAGACTGGACAGTTGAAATCCTCTCCCCGGACCAAAGCCAAACTAGGGTCACCAAGAATATTCCCCACTGCCTCAGGCACGGCACTCAAATGGGCTGGCTTATCGATCCTGATGAACAAACGGTTTTTGTCTATCGCCCCCAACAAGAGACGGCTGTTTTTGATCAACCTCAGGATGTCTTACCCGTACCCACCTTCGCGAATGATCTAGCCCTCACCATTCAGGATTTGTTCGACTGGCTTCTAGAG
>PYER01000242.1 GCA_003017855.1 filamentous cyanobacterium CCT1 | reverse complement strand
GGTGGCTGAGTCTTCACGCTCAGGCAACCCCATCGCAGCTCTGTTACCCAAATTGCTGACTTTTTCAGCAAGCCCTATTTAGAGATACAGAACCAACGCAAACTTCTGCTTAAGTCCTGGCTTAAGTCCCTAAAAGTCGCTGGTTTAGTTCCTCTGGAAATCGCACACTGTATTCAACAACCAAGCCAAAGAGCCCCCACCATGAACCTCACCACCACCGCCACCCGCGCCCAGCGCCGTCAAGCCATCCAGGAGCGCATTTTGAAGAATCGCAACCTCTTGGGCAAAGCTGAATCCTCCACTGAGCCGACCCAGAACCCCATCCTCTAGCTTCTGCCTTAGCCCCATGTAATGGCTAGTTCAGACTCAGCAGCGATCGCACCCTGCTTCCAACAACAAACCTCAAGGAACCCCCACCATGAAACTCTCTTTCCTCGGCCATTCCTACGAAGCGTCTACCACCGAAGTTGACACCATCGAGACACAATCAACCGTTTCCTTCCTGGGCCGTCGCTCGGTAGTCAAGCACCACCACATTGCTAACCGCAGCCAGCCTTCTGAAGAACTCACCTTCCTGGGCCATCGCTACACCCGCTAAAGCTTCCTCCTCAGAGCGTTCCTTCTAGTCCAACACGGCATTGATCTCTTAACAGGAGATAAAACTCTACAGCCTTACTGTATAAGGGTGTAGTCGATCAGCTCTAAAATCCCGAAAACGTTTGCTAGGCAAGACTCTCAGCCGTCTGTCTCCTGCCGTCAGACCGGTGCCGCCCTGTCAGCCATAGTTGTCCGTTTTGGACAACTCATAACTCGTACTTGAAGTCATATCCAGCACATTCATGGCTGTGGTGAGTAGTTGCCTGCGCGTGCAGCTATCGAGAGAATCTAAATGAACTACATTTCCCTAAAGCGCAGCTTTGCTACTTTTGGGTTTTGTAGCGCGGAGCATTGCTGAGTGGAGGTCTGATACCTGCCATCGTTGCAGAGCAGAGAAAAGGTCGAGCTGCTGTGGCTAAGGCCCTGAACCCAGTATTACAGCCAAAGATAATGTTGATCCTTAGCCCGACACTGGCTTCAGGAGGGATAACTTCGGCCTACTAGATTGAGGGCGGTCAACGAAGATGGCCGCGGCTCTTCCACTTGGGATTCCTTTTCTCACACCCCTGGCAACATCAAGGATGGCTCTACCGGCGATGTGGCCCTAGATCACTACCATCGCTATCGAGACGACGTGCAGTTAATGAAGGCGCTAGGGGCCAAGTCCTACCGATTCTCCATCGCCTGGCCGCGCATCTTTCCCGAGGTCACAGGAACGCCCAACCTCAAGGGTCTTGATTTTTACAAGCGCCTGGCAGATGAGCTACTGGCCAACGATATCACACCCTTCGCCACACTATATCACTGGGATTTGCCCCAGGCCCTGCAAGACAAAGGGGGCTGACAATCGCGCAATACAGACTATGCGCTGGCCGAATATGCCGGGTTTGTGGCCGAGCAGTTGAGCGATCGCATCCAGCACTTCTTCACCATCAATGAGTTCTTCACCTTTGTGGAATGGGGGCAGCTTGAGGCCGGCACCCTCGCTCCCGGCCTCAAGCTGCCCCCGGCGGAGCTGAACCAAGTGCGCTTCCATGCGGTGCTGGCCCACGGGCTGGCAGTGCATGGAAGCGCGCCAAGGCTCAACCGGGTACCAAAATCGGTCTGGCCGAAAACATCAACGTGGCCGTACCCGTGATCGAAACCCCAGAGCATATCAAAGCCGCCGAACTGGCTACCCGCGAACTCAATGCCAGCTTTTTGACCGTAATGCTAGAAGGACGCTACACCGACGCCTATCTGGCGGCAGAGGGAGAAAATGCGCCCAAATTCACCGAGGACGATTTGCGGATCATCGCCAGCCCCCTCGACTTTGTGGGCATCAACGTCTATCTGGCGGCGGCCTATGCCCAGGCGATCGCCGCTGCCCCCGGCTACGAACTCGTGCCCTTTAACGACTCCCACCCCCGCACCTCCTCGCCCTGGCACCGGGTGACCCCCGAGGCCATGTACTGGGCACCGCGATTTGTTCAGTCGCTGTGGAACGTTCAAGCCATCTACATTACCGAGAGCGGATGCAGCGCCAGCGATGCCCCCGATGACCAGGGCCATGTCTACGATACCGACAATCGGGTGCTGTAGTACCGAGCATCTAACCAAGGACATTGGATTAAAGGCAAGGGCTGTCTCAGGGTGCGATCGCGGTCATTGTAGCAGCGCGATGTGGTGGGCGGGTTGCTAGTGAGCAGGCTGGTAGGCGCTAACTTACGGCGTTGATTGTTTAAGCGACTCCACGAATGGGAACCATAAGCTCAGTAGCGAGAGCGTAGCTGCGACTTGGTTTACTTAATCCCCTAGCCAATGCTGCGGCTAAGAAGGGTGTTTGGAGTAAAAGCAACGGCGTCAGTATTAAGGAAACATTTCGCTCCTACATATTGAAAGAGCTTCATTGAATGTGGCTGTTCGCAAAAGGAAAAACAGGGAGTGCTTTTAGGAATGCAATCCTTCTGTGAAGAATATGGAAGTCTAAATAAAGTTTTCACTGTTTTGGGTCATCGCAGTTCTCAAAGTTACATAACCGAAAGCTATCAAAGCGAATATAGATACGTTTGGCGTTGGTAATTCTGTCTGTCCTATATCTCTACATAAAACGGAATTTCATATGATTTTGGTAATTTTGAAAGCGATCGCCTTAAAGTCTGCTGATTATGGCGCAGCTATAATGGTCGGGAATATGGCTAATAGGAAAAAGGCCAAGGGCAATGACAAACGAGTCCGAAACCGCCATGGGGCTGCTACAGCCTTAGAAGAACAATGGGACGAGGTTAACCATCAGGCTAAAGAAGACGGTGAATTTCAGCTCAGCATTCTTCAAGAGGCAGGGTGCATCCCTATTTTGCAAGATTTATTTTGAGACGTAGCTAGCCCCCCCAGCTATCTGGCTGATCGCCCCATCCTCGGCTGCTGCACTCCACTGACCAGGGCACCCTAGGCTCACAGTGCGATCGCTTCCATGTAGATTCGACCTGATGCCTCACCCCCACCGGCACTGCCTACCCTTGGGGGTTTTGGTTTTGGGTACCTGTGCGCCATCCCTAGCGGGTAAAACCGGCTTAGGCCCTCAGCCATCAATCGGTTGGTCCTAGGCGGCAATGAAATCAAACGTGGGCACTACATTTGTCGTATCTTGCACAACACCAATCAGAACGCTGCCAAAGTAGATCAGAGTATCAGTAGCGAGCCCTCCAGAAAAATTTTGGAACTCGATGCCGTAATTGCTAGCGCTACCCGTAATCTGAATTTTGTCGCCCTCTAAATAGTTGAAGTCGGTGATGGTGGCATAACCATTGCCAAGATAGTAGGGACTGTTGGCATCGCCAAGGGCAAATACATCGGCCCCCGAGCCGCCCTCAAGCACATCAAACTCGCCGAGAGTAAGGCCGTAGCCATTGAGAAAGTCATTGCCAGAACCACCGATCAGCGTATCGCTGCCGCTGCCCCCCAGGACGGTATCGTTACCATGACCGCCACGAAGCAAGTCATCACCGCTCAGACCATTGAGCACGTCGTTGCCGTCCAAACCGTTGATCACATCATCTGATGCGTCAAATCCACTGGTGATGTTATCCAGAGCATTCAGAAAGGTGACAGTATTTTTGTTAAGAACGTGAAGCTTTTCCCAATCATCATTAAAGACGTCAAAAACATCTTCAAAAATACCCTCAAACTCAAAAAAACTATTGGTTGCCTCAAACCCTTGAGGAACAAATATCACATTACCCTGATTACTAATTGTTCCTGGACCCTGACCGAGATTATCAAAATCTTCAATGGCAAAATCTTGCAATGTAACACTGACATCGGAGATTCCTTCAAACGTAATCACCAGATCTTTATTCGTTTGATTCAGCAGCATGTGGCGAGCGGTTAGTCCCTCTCCCTCGAACAAAAGTATATCGGCTTCACTTAAAGTTGCAGCATCAGGACTTGTTCCGGCACCGATGCCATCGAAACCAATAATTCTTTCGGTACCATAACCTCGACGAATAATAAAGTTATCATTGCTGCCAGTAGGAAAGTAGGAATCTGCTGCTGAAACGTTGACGACATAACCAAGATCTTCTAAGGAGGCAGCGGTAATACTACTTAAGGGATTTAATCCAGCATTGAGGGAACCTGTCATTAACTCGTTACTAAAGGATGTCTCCCGCCAGTGCCCCAAAGCTGTTAGAGATCCCCCTTTAGCTTCAACAGGTACAGAAGCTTCATTTAATCCGAAAATTTTGTTGTATTCAGATGTAGCTGATGCACCAGTGAACCGAGGATCGCTGGTGCTTGAATTGTCGAGCAAGCCTAGATTTTCCCATATAGTGCCAATTCCGAGAACATGCCCCATTTCATGCAAAATGAGGTCAAATAAGCTACTCTCTTCTAGGTCAGCAATGTCAGCCGTATCAAACCGCATTGAACCATAATATGGTAACCAAGATCCTGAGCGGAACCCAATCGGCCCAGCTAGACCCCTAATATTGCTTACGCCATCAATGAAGCCGGCACTAGCATCAATTCTGATATCGTCGATGTATCCAAAACTTCTATCGAAGACATCGGGAACATCACCAATGATTATTTCAGACCAGCGATCTGCAGCTTTATAAAAAATGGATTTTTGGCTGTCAGTTAAGCTGTCATCAATGAAATGGACGTCAATTTTAAAGGGTGCTTCATGCGAGTCGCCGACTTCGGCATTGTCAGCAATATTAAAATTACCTTGCCCGCTATTTGACAAAGCAGCTGTATCTAACTTAAAACTCATCATTTTATCTCCTGAAAATGTTCTGGCTAGTTGATATTGAGGTTGCGTTCCGGTAGCACCGCCTCAATGACTTCAACCTTAAGCAAGACAACAGTTAGGCAGACTATAAGCAGCGTTATAAATTAGGCTATAAATGGCAATACAGTGCGATGTTGTTGGGTAAAATCGACTGTACACTTGCCATGCTGAAGGGCGTAAAAGGTAAACGCAACGCGGCTCCTCAAGCCTATGGCTACTGATAATAAATTTTTCAAGCAGCACACACCTAATGGAATCTGAAGAAGCTGTATGCGGCTTAAGCGATTGCCAAAGCAGACATCGTTCCCCACAAGCGTCAGTATTCGCCCCTGCTGCTGGGGAGTTGTCCTTTAATACGGCCTGAATTATGCTCAATCCAGGCCCGCTTCGCCTATTCTGGACGAGACTGGTTACGGTCAGGCACAGTTCATGCGTCTTCCATTTTTCAAAATTCCAAATCGGTTAGCGATCGCCTTTCTGGCCGGTTTACTCCTGGTGCAGCTCTTGGGCTTGGCGGTTTGGTGGGTGAGCTGGCCTCCGCTAGGCCCAACGCCGCTGTCGTTCGTGGTGCCGCTGGATGAGGCAGCCGCCTGGGAACCGCTAGTGGCCGACTTTAGAGCCCAAAACCCCGATATTCGCCTGGAACTAGTGCAGGGGGATTACAACACTGACCAGGCCAAAGCGATCTATACCGCCGATCTCAGTACTGGTAGCCCGCAGCATGACCTGGTGTATATGGATGTGGTGTGGCTGCCCTGGTTTGCCAGCGAAGGGTGGCTGCAAGATTTGTCGGACTTGTTACCTGAAGAGGAATTAGCAGCATTCCTGCCGAGTGAACTGGCAGCAGGACGCTATCAGGACACCCTGTATCGGCTCCCGTTTAAAGCTGACCTGGGGCTGCTGTTCTACAACCAAGCGCTAATGGCAGAACTGGGAGTAGAACCCGCCCAAACGTTCGAAGAATTGATAGCCCAATCTCAACGAGTGCAGGCCCTGGGCCTGGTTCCGTGGGGCTATCTCTGGCAGGGACGCCAATATGAGGGGCTAGTGGTGAATTTTGTCGAAGTATTAGCGGGCTATGGCGGCTTTTGGATTGAGCCGAGCACGGGAGCAGTGGGGTTGGATCAGGCGGCGGCGATCGCCGCCGCCACCTTTTTAGCAGACACGATGCGTCAGGGCGTCTCCCCTCAGCTGGTTGTCAGCTACGGCGAAACGGAGTCCTTCAGACAGTTTTTGGGAGGGCAAAGCCTATTCGTGCGAAACTGGCCCCATTTCTGGAAACGAGCGAACCAGAATGATTCGCCCCTAGCGGGACAGGTGGGTCTAGCGTCGGTGGTGGCGGCGACTGGTCGTGCTCCCCAAGGCTGTCGCGGTGGGTGGGGCTTTGGTGTTGCCCAAAATGCAGCTCATCCTGAGGCTGCGAGACGGGCGATCGCATTTCTCACCAGTGCCGCGGCCCAACAGCAGTTTGTCCTCAATTCGGCCCATCTGCCTAGCCGTACTGACCTGTACAGTGATCCCGAAATCACGGGCGCGTATCCCTTCTTTCCTGAGGTCCTGGAGGCGCTGGAGAATAATTCCGTCTTTCGCCCCCAAATTCCTCAATACGATCAGGCGTCTCGCATTCTGCAGACTTACCTTTCGCGGGTTTTGACGGGGGATAGCACTGCCGAAGAGGCGATGCGGGCAGCGGCAGCGGAAACGCGGGAATTGTTGGCACCTTCGTAGGGGCTGGGTCAGGTTAAGGGCCACTGCCTCACCACCGCCTGCCCTGTTTCCGAGAATGGTCGCGCGTTTTGCTGCTGTGCCCAGCGCCAGCCCAACACTCCATGCACGAGCAGCAGGGCAATGTTGAGCCCCATCAGCCACTGCATCCAGCGTTGATCGGTATTTTGAGCGGATCTGACGGGCTTGGCGTCGAGCCGTCGCAAAATCTCTTGGGCATTGAGCGGCCGCTGGCCGGGAAAGGGGGCCATCAGGTCGTCGATCAGTTCGGCGAACCAGGGATCGACGTGGGGGGCAGACCCGCGCCAGTTGAGGGCACCCGTCGCGTCATCGGTTTCCAAGTCAACCGGGTGTTGCCCGGTCAGGAGGTGAACCAGCGATCGCCCCAGGGCATAAAAGTCCGACTGCGGTACGGCTTTGCCGTTGATCTGCTCCAGGGGGGTGTAGCCGGGGGAAACGATGCTGGTAATGTCTCGCTGGCCGCCGATTTTCGCCAAGTAGGTATTCGACATCTGGCGAACGGAGCCAAAGTCAATCAGGGCCAGGTGTCCCTGGGGGCGCAGCATCAGGTTGGAGAGTTTGATATCTCGATGGAACAGCTCCGTTTGGTGAATCAGGGCCAAAATTTCGCTAACCTGCCGTAGCCACTCCTGTGCCAGGGTTTGCTCCACGGGGCCATGCTTGGCCAACCACTGCTCCAGCGTCAGCCCCTCAATTTTTTCCATCACCAGGCAAGCCAGTGATTGGCCCTCAGCTGTTGTGACGGTGAAGTAGCCGTCAGACTCGACCCGAGGAATGCCGGGATTGTCGAGCCGCTGGAGGGTCTGGGCTTCTCGCTCAAATAAGGGTTGCCACTTAGGCTGCTTGAGCACCTTCATGACTTTGAGCCCGTCCTGATCCGCCACCTCAAAGATATCGGTTGGAAGCCAGTCATCCAGCTCTCGCAGGGGACGCAGCAGCCGATAGCGATCGCACACTACCAGCTCCGTGCCGCAGGCTGCACAGTGAGTCAGCGCGTCGGCCTGCTGCCGTTGGGGGCACTTGGGGTTGATGCAGTAGCTCATGACTACGCCTCATGGGACATGCGATCGCGCACGTACTCCATCACCACAGGCCGCAGGGTAAAGCCCGCCGCACTCTTTTCGACCAGCGATCGCCGCACCAGTGATCCCAACGGCTGCAAGATATTTGGCGTGAGTTCCTGCTGTAACCGGCCCACATCAACGGGTTCTCGAAGTTTTGCCAGGGTATAGAGCAGCTCTTGCTCCGCTGTCGACAGTCGTTGGAACTGCTGCTCAATCAAAAAGCTTACATCGCTGGTAATCAGGGTAATCCGCTGCTTCAAAAAGTTGCTGACGCTGCCGCTAAACAACTCACGGATGTTGGAGGCGACAATCTTCAGCACTAGGGGATTGCCGCGATAGATGCGAATCAACTGTCCCCACTGCTTTTCGTCCGATAGATTGGCCTCTTGCAAAATGCCTTCAGCAGCGGGGCCGAGGCCGGGCAGTTCGAGCGATCGCACCGGACGACTGGGCCCATCCAGCATCACAATTTCCTTAGTTGACTCTCGGCTGGTGATCAGGATACAGCTCTGGTGCTGTTCTTCACCAAGCCGCCGCAGCAAATCTCCGTAATTTTCGTAGCCATCCCGGTAATGGCCGGCAAAGTCTCCTTCGCGCAAAATCGTGTCTAGATTATCGAGCACAATCAGGCAGCGATGGGTGCGCAGATATTCCGTTAGGCCGCAGAGTTGTGTGTGCACATCCCCCGCAGGCACAGGTTGCAGATGGGGAAGCTGAGTTAACCAGTGGTGCAGCATTGTTGTCAGCAGCGGCGCGTGGCGCAGGGATTGCCAGATCAAGCCATCAAACTGGTTCTGGATTTGCTCCGCCAGTTTCACCAGCAGGCTCGTTTTACCGATGCCGCCCGGCCCCAAGACCATGACCATACGGCACGCCTGCGGACCACTGGTCCAGGTTTTAAGCCTCGTCAGTTCTTCTTCCCGCCCATAAAACACAGGCACATCCGGCACCTGCGACCAGTTGATTTCTAACCGCGCCGACTCATAACCTGCTGCGGCTAACCAATCCGCCACATCCCGCCAGCTTTCCAGGGTACTCAGGCCGCGCTGGGTCAAAACTTCAACATAGCGGTAGAGGGTGTTGCTCAGGCTGACTTCAACGGTTTTAGGCGCAGTAAAGCGCTGGGCCGCAATTTCTGTGGGGCTGTAGCGGCAAAGCAATCCCCGCAAGAGTTCTCGCTCTACCGGTGTCAAGGACGGCTGCTTGTGAGGGGCAATCTCTTGCTTGGCGATCGCCAAATCGGCGTACAGCTTCTCCAGGTCCCATTGGGTCTGCGCTTCCTGGAAGAGTTCATGATCAGCAGCCATGGGCTAGAGAACTAGTGTTTCTTTCACCGTTGATGCCTCTCAGCATAACAACTGCCAGAGAAATTTTAGTTGCAAAGAACAGCATCAAGTCGCGATTCATACCCCGTTTCATAACGCGGCTTATGGTCTGCCTAACTTTTAACTCGCCTAAAGTTAAAGCAATCGAGGCGAAGCAACTGAATTAACAGCTTATATCAAACGGAATGAATCATGTTTAAATTCAAAACTATACCTTGTTTCGGGCGCTGGCTCGTCATAGGCTTATGCGCTTGTTTGCTCAGTTTAAGTGTTGGCCTAGCGCAAGCAACCTCACCCTTTCATTGGGACTTTATCAATGTCGATATCGCCCTCAAACCAAACGGTGATATGGTAGTTGCCGAGACGCAAAAATACACCTTTACGGCAGATCACACGAATCAACGCTATCGATATATTCCCCTCGATAAAGTTGATCGGATCACGGATGTCGCCGTATATGAAGGGGCAAAACAGATTCCCAGTCAAACGGGCATCGAAGGCGATCAATATTGGATTCGCTGGCGACACGATTTAGCCGCTCCAGAATCTCACACCTTTAAGGTAAAATATCGCGTCATTGGAGGTGTACAAATCCGGGGAGCAAACAGCCAAATTTATTGGCGAGCCCTTTTCCCAGAACGCGACGCAGATATCAAACAGGGCCGAGTTACCATCCACCTGCCGGATGAGCTAGTTGGTAAAGTTAATCAGGTTACGAGTGAAGGAGTCACGGCAATCAGTCGGCAAGTAGAACTGAATACTCTAGAATTTGTGGTTGACCAACCTATGGCACCACGGCAGTTCTTAGATGTCAAAGTACGTTTTCCAACGGGCCTTCTCGATGTGGAAAATGCTCAAAGATCAACCACGATCGCGACTGTCCCTCGAATATGGTTTGGGTTAATAGCGATCGCGATTGGGGTAGGTTTATTTATTTTCTTCAGCTCTTGTCCTAATTGCGGTAAACAAGGCATACACCGGATAAATCGGGTGACTCGTTCAGCAACAACCTATACTGTCTCTTATACACATCT
>PYER01000241.1 GCA_003017855.1 filamentous cyanobacterium CCT1 | reverse complement strand
ATTTTGAACTCCCCCCTCCTCATCTCCTCATCTCCTCAGCTAGGCCGTTTGCAACGAAGGACTCTCCTGGCCCAGCGCATAGTCAGGGATGCAGTTTTCGGCCATGAACTTGTGGTAGGCCTGAATATTGCGATCGCACTCCTCCTCACTCCAACCGCAGTACTCGCGCAGCACCTCGGACACTACGGGTAGCGCATCAAAGCCATAGTTGTGGTGCATGGCGACCGTTGTGCGGCGACGCAAAATATCCACAAAGGTATGGGCCATCTCGGCCTGCACCGCGAACACAATTTGAGCCTGAATATCGTGGGTGTAGTCCACGATGGGCTCGGCCAGGGCGGGGTGCTCGTCCACCAGGGCCAGCAGGTCGCCAGTGCGGGCACCGTAGATGCCGATCAGGTGGTCGAGTACGGGGGTAGGAATGCGGTGGCGGTAGCGATCGTGCCACTGACCCACCCGTGCATCGTCGAGCAAAATTGCTCCGGGCAGAGGTCGGGTGTGGGTGGGGCAGGCGGGCGCCGTCGCCCCACGCTTGCGAAAGGCCGCATCTACAAACTCTTCGCCCACCTGACGATGAGTGGTGAGCTTGCCGCCAATCAGCGAAATCAGGTTTTCGGCCCCCTCTTTGCTGTGATCGTGAAGAATGTGGGCGCGGCTAATGCTGCCAGCCTTTTTGCCTTCGGCGTAGGGCAGAGGCCGCACCCCAGCATAGGTAAAGCGCACGTCCTGGCGGGTAAGGTGGGCGGCGGGCAGCACGGCGTTGGTTTCTTTGAGCAGGTAATCTACCTCGGCATCGTCGGCTTTGATGTTGTCGAGGGGGCCGGTGTAGCGCTCGTCGGTGGTGCCAATCAGGTACTGATTCAGCCAGGGAATGATGAAGAAGGGCCGCCCGTCCGATTTTGCCTCTACGTACAGGGCCGAACCCGGCGCGCCGGGAAAGTTATCGACAATGATGTGGCTACCCTTGGTACCGCCAATCTTTTGCCCCTTGCTAACCGGCGACTCGCTCAGGCCGCACACCTCATCTACCCAGGGACCAGAGGTATTGACCACAACCGTTTTGTCGTGGGTGGTCACCTCAAAGGTCTCATCGCTTAGCAGATCGCGGCAGATCAGCCCGGTGATGCGCCGGTTCGCCAGGTGAATATCCTCGACCTGGGCGTAGTTGAGGGCCGTAGCCCCGGCCTGTTCAGCATCCAGAATGTTTTCGAGACACAGGCGCTCGGCATGTTCGGCCTGGCCATCAAAATACTGGGCCGACCCGGCTAGTTCGTCAGAATCCATGGCGCGAAACAGCTGCCGGGTACTCTTGCGCGACAGCATACGGTGGTTGGGCAACGATTTGTCGTAGCTGAGCACGTCGTAGAGCACCATGCCCACCTGAATGATGCGGTAGCTGCGCGACCCGCTGCGGTAGATCGGAATCGTCATTTGCAGGGGCTTGGCCAGGTGGGGCGCGTTGCGCAGCAGCACCTCCCGCTCGTGCAGCGACTCCCGCACTAGGTGGAACTCAAAATATTCCAAATAGCGCAACCCACCATGGATCAGGCGGCTCGACCAGCTGGTGGTGCCGCCGCCAAAATCACTCTTATCAATGATTAGAGTTTTAAGCCCCCGTAAGGCTCCATCCCGAGCCGTGGCAGCACCGTTGATGCCGCCGCCGATCACAATCAGGTCGAAGGGTTGGTTGGTGAGGGTTTGAAGATTACGCATGGGAAATGGGGGGTCGGGGTTTACGGGGAGCGGGTAGGTGAATGGTTGGGGAAGCGCTAGCGAAACGTAATAGCTTGACAGCAGGCGTTCTTGTGCAGCCTAACGCATTGAGTTTGGGCATCAGGGCCAAGTGAGCCCTGCTCAGCCCTTAGACATATAGACTCTTTAACTAGATAAGACAGTTAGATATGCAATACACCCTGTGTAGGGTGGGCAATGCCCACCACCCCGCTGGGGCTGTAGATTGCTGAGCTTGGTTGAGGAGAGGCGGCGATCGCACCCCCTCCAAGCCCAAATTTTGGTAGTCAAAATCTTCTTATATAGGTGCCTCCTCAATAGCGCAGGAGATCCCGATGTTCTGCAACAGCCTAGGGCGGTTACAGATAACAGGGAAAGAACCCCGAGATCTTGGCCTAGCGTTTTGGTTTTAGGCCTAAGGTGAGGTGGGCGGTGCCCACCCTACGGGAGCTAACTAAAAGGGTGCGTCAGGCTGGGCCATAACGCACCCTCCCATGGGGCTAGGCCGGTACGAGATCTCTCTCTGGCTCGGGGGCGGTAACGGCAACCGCATTGGCCTCGCGGAACATGTGGTTGGCCCACTGCTGCACGTCGTACTGAGTGACGGCGCTGTGCATCTTCGCCATCCGGCGTTTTTGCTCCTCCAGGGGCATGTCGAGGGCAACGTCAATGCACTCATCCATGTTCTTGTCGGAGTAGGGGTTGGTGAGCACCGCATCGGGCAACTCCACCGCAGAACCCGTGAACTCAGAGAGCACCAGCACGCCATTTTCGCCGCCGTGGGCCGCAATGTATTCTTTGGCCACCAGGTTGAGGCCGTCGCGCAGGGGCGGAATCCAGGCGATGTCGGCGGTTTTGTACAGCGCCATCAGGTCGTCAAAGGGAATCGGCTCGGTAAAGAGCTGAATGGCGTTCCAGGTGAGGGTGGAGTATTTGCCATTGATCTGGCCGACCAGCTGCTCGATTTCGCTCTGGGCAGTTTTGTAGACCCGCATGCCGGCGGCGGCCTTCACAGCGGTCATGATCAAGTTCACCTTGCCGCGCAGCTCGGGGCGACGCTCTAGCAGGCGCTCGAAGCAGAGCAGCATTTCTTTCGCGCCTTTGACGTAGTCGACCCGGCCCGCCGAAACGATGATCTTGTTATCGCCCAGGTCGTTACGAATTTCAGCGACGCGCTGCTGCACCGAGGGCTTATTGACCATCTCGTGGATGTAGCCGGGGTTGGTACCCACAGGAAAGGCGTCCACATTCACCACGCGACCTTTATATTCGAGCTTGGTGGTCATGTCGGGTTCGGCCAGGGCGGTACCGAAGGGGGTGAAGGCCTCGGGCACGGGCTTGCGCTCAACGATCCCCACATCGCGCAGGCTGCGGGCAGCCGAGACAAAGTTTTCGACGTAGCGGGGAATGTGGAAACCGCACAGGTCGCAGCAGAGCAGGCTGTCGATAATCGCCTCGCGCCAGTGCAGAATGTTGAACACGTCGGCGGCGGGGAAAGGGGTGTGGTGGAAGAAGGCGATCTTCACATTGGGCATTTTTTGCCGAATGTAGAAGGGCGTCAACCACAGGTTGTAGTCGTGAATCCAGATCAGGGCATCGTCGGCAGCCTCTTCGCAGGCGGCTTCGGCAAATAATTTATTGATGTACTGGAAGTTTTCCCAGTCAGAGCTTTCGTAGGTGAAGTGCTCGGGGAAGGAGTGGAGAATGGGCCAGATCGCCTCTTTGGCGGTGATGTAGTAAAAATCTTTGACCCGCTCAGCGGTGAGGGGAATGCGGCGGATGACGGCGCGATCGCTCCACCCTTCCATGGTCACTCGGTCATCAAAACTCTCTTGCTTATCTTCGGCGACCTGCTTCCAGGCTACCCAGGTACTGCTGTCGGCGTTGGCAAAAAAGCTTTTTAGGGTCGGCACAATGCCGTTAGGACTTTTTTTCTCGCGATAGACGGTTTTGCCGTTTTCAACAACCTCGTCGTAGGGTTCGCGGTGGTAAAGAATTACCAAAGAGGATTTCATCGTTTGTTGCTCCTGGCTTGTTTGCTTGTGGCAATGCGCGCGGGACGGCTGCTGTGTAAACTCCAACAGAGATCGTTACATTACGTAGCAATCGTATGTATACAGAGCTACGCTGGCATCTACCTAGGGGTATATCCCTATGTCTATAGGTAGAGGCCATGACTGGATTCTATGATCTTTGTGAGTATTGCCCAAACCCCCGGCGCTACCAAAGGGCGTAGAAGCCATAATTTGGGTTCGCTGCTCAAACCTTATCCAATTCTCTATAGGCCCCAGCCCCAGGCGCTTTGGGGTGTTGAGAAACCTGCCCAGTTAGGGTAAGAAACGCAGCACAATAAGAGTTTTTAGCTCACTCAGCAGATACCCACAGTTCGAGGCGGCTTGGTAGGCTAGATCTGCTGCTGCTTCTAGCGTTTCGCCCCATGCCAGTTCTCTCTGCCCAACCGTCCGATCAAGTCACGGCATCAGAGCCGTCGTCTAGCCAAACCGTGGTGCTCAACATCAGCGGCATGAAGTGCGCCGGGTGCGTGCGTGCGGTCGAAAATCGGCTGAACCAGGTGGACGGGGTGCGATCGGCCACGGTCAACCTGGTGACTGAGGTAGCGGTGGTCGAAACCCAAACCGGATCTGTTACCACGGAAGACTTGGTGGAGCAGGTATCCCAGGCGGGCTTTGCCGCCACCCCCCGCGCCACCGATGGCGATGGCGACGACCTCACTGCCTGGGTCGAGGCCAAGCGACAGGAGCAGCAGCAGCAGGGGCGGCGGCTGGGGATAGCGATCGCCCTCCTTATCCTCTCCGCCATTGGCCACCTCAACCACTTCGGCTGGCTGACGATTCCTGTGCTCAGCGACCTGTGGTTTCACGCCGTTTTGGCCACGGTGACCCTGGCGTTTCCGGCCCGCGAGATTTTGGTCGATGGCTGGGGTGGGCTGCGGCGGCTGGCCCCCAACATGAATACCCTAGTGGCCCTGGGCAGCGTCAGCGCCTACCTGGCCAGCGTGGTGGCGCTGGTGTTCCCCGACCTGGGCTGGGAGTGCTTTTTTGAAGAGCCGGTAATGCTGCTGGCGTTTATTTTGCTGGGCCGCACCCTGGAGCAGCGGGCGCGGTATCGGGCGGCAGATGCGCTGCGATCGCTGGTCGAACTCCAGCCCGCCGTAGCCCGGCTGATCTCTAACCCCGCCACCGCTGGGGCCGCCCAGACTGGTGTCGAAGTACCCGCCCGCTGCGTACAGGTGGGGGAATGGGTACAGGTACTGCCTGGCGAAAAAATCTCCGCCGATGGCACGGTGGTTTCGGGCCAGAGCACCGTCGATGAGTCGATGCTGACCGGCGAGTCGATGCCCGTGTTGAAGCAGCCCGGCGATGGGGTGACGGCAGGAACTGTTAATCAAAGTGGGGCGATCGCCCTGCAGGTCACCGGCACCGGCCAAAACACCGTGCTGGCCCAAATGATTCGCCTGGTCGAAACCGCCCAGAGCCGCAAGGCCCCAATCCAGCGACTGGCGGATGTGATCTCGGGCTACTTCACCTACGGGGTAATGTCTTTGGCCACCCTCACATTCCTGTTTTGGTACTTCATCGGCCTACACCAGTGGCCCCAGGTGATGCACTCGGCCCTGGGCATGGCCCACATGGGCCACACCATGACCTACACCTCGTCAACGCTGTTGGTGAGTCTGAAGCTGGCGATCGCGGTCATGGTTGTCGCCTGCCCCTGCGCCCTGGGCCTTGCCACCCCAACCGCCATTTTGGTCGGTTCTGGCCTGGGGGCCGAGCGCGGTCTGCTGCTGCGCGGTGGCGACAGCCTAGAGACCATTGCTCATCTCGACACGGTGGTCTTCGACAAGACCGGCACCCTCACCCTGGGCCAACCCGCCGTCACCGAGGTGCAAGCGCTGACGGAGGACCTGAGCGAGACCGACATTTTGCAACTGGCCGCCACCGTCGAAAGCGGTACCCAGCACCCCCTGGCCAAAGCCATCCACCGGGCCGCCATCGAGCGAGAACTCGACCTGCTGAAAGCCGATGAGTTTGACACCCAACCCGGCCTCGGCGTCGCTGCTCAAGTCACTTGGCAGGGAACGGTGCAGCCCTGCGCCCTGGGCAACCAGCAGTGGATGATCCAGCGAGAGATGATGCTCGATGCTGATGTGCAAGATCGGGCGAAAGTGCTAGCGGAAGCAGGGCAGACGGTGGTGTATGTGGCGCTGGGCGATCGCGTGGTGGGCTTGGTTGCGATCGCAGACCAGCTGCGCCCCGATGCCGCCGCTGTAGTGGATGCTCTGCAAAAACAAGGGCTACAGGTGCGGGTGCTGACGGGCGATAGGAAGGAGGTGGCGGGTGCGATCGCCGCCCAGCTCAACCTCAATCCCAGCCAGGTCACCGCCGAAGTTTCCCCCCAGGGTAAAGTAGACGCGATCCGCCAGCTGCAAGACAGTGGCCACACCGTAGCGCTGATGGGCGACGGCATCAACGACGCCCCCGCCCTGGCCCAGGCCGATGTCGGCATCAGCCTCCATTCCAGTACCGATATTGCAATGGAAACTGCCGACGTGATTCTCATGGGCGACCAACTCTCCGCCCTACTCGAAACCCTCACCCTCAGCCGCGTCACGTTTAACAAAATTCGCCAAAACCTGGCCTGGGCCTTTGCCTACAACCTGGTGGCAATTCCCCTGGCCGCAGGGGTGTTGCTGCCCACAGTCGGAGTCAGCCTCAGCCCCGCTGCCGCAGGCGGCATGATGGCATTTAGTTCAGTTGCGGTAGTCGCCAACTCATTATTGTTACGGCGAGAATAGAGTCAATGAATTGTACTGAACTATGAACACGGGAGTTTGTACTTATCCTGTACAAGATCAACTTTTTGGCTTATCTGGTAGAGCATAGACTATGGAGAGCAAGCTATATCTGATCGAGAAGTTGATCATGGAATTGGAATCCTTCGAATTCAAAAACTTCTCCTCTGGCTTGCGACAGTCAGAATTCGAAACCGGATTACGCGCGGGGAAAGATTCTCCCGAATGGAGTATTTTCAAGACTCGACTAAGAAACGTTATATCAAATATCTCCGCAGAAAATTCTCCTGCGATGAGGTTCATTAGTCTTGGGATTAAAGAACATACTCATGGCTATGGTATTGACGCGTTTAAAGAGGTAAAGAATAATTTCATGAAAGCCTTGGAACTTACCAAGGAAATACTAGAGGGTGAAGACCTTTATGGTGAGTTGAAAGGCTTGCAAAGCCGCTCAATATTGCCAGCTCTTTCAAACAAAATATTTATCGTTCATGGACGAGATCAAAGTCTAAAGACAGACACGGAAAGATTTCTACGAGAAATAGGGTTGATTCCTGTTGTTCTTCATCGTGAAGTCGATCAAGGTAAAACAATCATTGAGAAATTTGAACAGCACAGCGATGTTGGGTATGCATTCATCTTGTTAACACCTGACGAGATCAGCTTTCCATCCACCGAAAATCACCTTGAGGATTCTTGTCGAACAAAGAAGTATAGAGCTAGACCAAACGTCATCTTCGAGTTCGGATACTTCATTGGCAAACTCGGAAGGCATAGGGTTTGCTGTCTCCACAAGGGAAACGTCGAGATACCTAGCGATATTGATGGTTTAGTCTACAAAAAAGTTGATGATTCCATAGACTCGCAAGGATGGGCTATTGTCAAGGAGATCAAGGCCGCTGGTTACCAAATTAATATGTAGTAACTGAAGGTGATTCCTGTGAATCCAGGTCGTACTAAAAGTAATTTAAGGGACATTAACCCCTTAAATTATTTCATTCTTTACTGCCATATGAGGTTCTTTAATCATGTCGATTGACCAACTGATGACTGAAGCGCTTGCTCTTCCTGACAATCTTAAAATTCAGCTTGTGGAGGAGTTATTGGCAAGTTTAGAAACTGTAGACGAGGCTGTTCAAGCTGAGTGGATCGCTGAGGCCCAAAGACGGCGAGATGAAATTCTTAGTGGAACTGTGCAAGCTATTCCTGGTGATGAAGCACTTGCGCAAGCGAGAAGTTTACTAGGTTAATGAAATACGGTTTTCACCCAGAGGCGCTGGCCGAATATTCGCAAGCAATACAGTACTACGCCGAACAGCGTGTTGACCTGGCACAGGCTTTTATTGATGCGGTTGAGAATGCTGTCTACCGCTTACGAGAAGCCCCAAGCCGCTATCCTGTAGTTGCTCCCGGCATTAGGCGATGTATAGTTCGCAAATTTCCGTATAGCATTCTGTACCTAGCTGAGGCAGATTCTATTTTGATCTTGGCAGTTACTCACGGCAAACAGAGGCCAGGGTACTGGCGATCGCGCCTTAGCTCGTCAAACTAGTTGAGTCTGCTCGATGCGATCGCCCCTAGGCAATCCCCGTTACTGGAAAGTTGCGGGTCTGGTTGCTTTCGGCTTCGGCGTTGATGGCTCGCCGATAGGTATCGACAATGTGATTGGGCAAAATATCGCCCCCCTGGCTCAAGAAAGACCATTCTTCGCCTATATGGACAAACTGCGCCCGCAGCTGGGTGGGTGGCATGGTAGGGATAGGGTCCGCCAGGTTGCTAATGCGAAAGCTGTTGGGCAGCAGCCGGGCGTAGCTGCGCACAAACTCGGGGTTGCCTACCCGAGGGCTGGCGTACACGTAAACCTGCAGGCTGGGCCGCAGTTCGGGCACCGCCAGGGCCATATCGAGGGCCAGCACCGTGGCCAGGGCGGCCCCCAGACTGTGCCCCGACACATAGCAGGGCTTGCTGGGGTCGATCTGCCGCACCGCCTCCACTACCAGAGGGTTGATAATGCTGTCGGCAATGCGGCGAAAGCCGGTGTGAATGTTGCCCAGGATTTCGCCTGTGTTGGGGTCGAGGTAGGGCTGCTGCACCGCGTAAATGTTGCCGACCCACTCGGCAGTGCGCTGGGTGCCGCGAAACACCAAAATACTGTCGTCGTCGGACTCCAGCAAAAAGCCATAGAACACCTCAATGCGGCGGCCCACCCGTACCGCCGCCGTCACCCCGCTGCGAATGACGTCCTCGGTGTTGGACAGAGTTTCTTCCAGGGCGGTGGGATCATCCATCAGGGTGGGGTCATCGATCAGCGCCTGGGGCACCTGAACTTCGATGTTGTCGTTGACCTGGCGCTCCTGGCCCCGAAAGTTGGCCACCAGGCGGTACTTGTCTAGCTCTGGGGTGTAGTCGAGCAGCTGCTGCAGGTTGCCATCGTAGCGGGGGTCGTTGCGCCCGGTGATGTATTGCTGGGTAGCCAGGCGGCTGAGCAAGATCAGCCGTTTGGAGATGGTGCGGTTGTAGGGGGTCGGCGGCGGCGGGAAAGTGGCAGACGCCTGAATCGCCTGAAATTCTTCGACCATGCGAGTGTCGCCCGTCACCGCCGCCTGAATGATGTCTTCGGGGTCGTAGAATTCGGCGGCAAAGGCATCGATCGCCGCCTGACGGGCTGCCGCGCGATCGCGCCTCACATACTCGGTGCCGAGGGTCGCCGCCGTCCCAGCAGCCAAGCCCCCCAGCAATAGCTGCCGCCGCTTAAATTTGTCCATGGTTGTGCTCCTGGTCGGGGGTAGGGATTGCTACCTCAGGTTCGGGAATGGCCGCCCTCAGGCTGGGAAAGGCGCGCTTGAGAGCAGTGGGATCGGGGCGCTTCTGGCTGGTGTAGAACTGGTTGGTCGACTGCCCCGCAATCCAGGTGGCGGTGGCAAACCCGGCGGCCCGCGCAAAGGCTCCGGCATAGGGCACCACTACCCCCACGCCGACTAGCGTTCCCCAGGCCAAAAACCCGCCCACGACCGCCGCCATAAAGCCAAACAGGTTGCCCACAACAGCCAATAGATCCTGACCCTGGGGTCGGCCCCAGAGGTTACGAATATCCCAAATCATTTTGAGAATCAGGCCCAGCACCACCAGAAACTTGAACTCCAAAGTGCCGCCGCCGCGCAGAGGCACCAAACCCACGATCGCAGCCCCCAGAGCGTAGTCAAAAATCAGGCGGCGCACCTCGCCCTCGCGACCGATCAGCGCCGCCATGCCCGCCAGCGCCGAGTTGATCGTCCCGCCCGACAGGTTGGCCCGCAGTGGCTGCCGGGCCAGGCTTTTGGCCAGCTCAGGAGAAAGCCCAAAGGCCGATCGCAGCTGGTGCAGCAGCGCTTCCTCCTGGGGGTCGATGCCCTTTGATCGCGCGATCGCGCAGGCCCCCCGGTACACCTGCTGCTGCCACTCGGGGGTTTGAATCTGGGGCAGCCAGTGGTCGATGGGGCGGGTATCGTGCAGCAGTCCCTCCGGCGTCACCCCCAGCGGCAGCGGCGCAAAGGTATTCAGCGCCGCCAGAAAGGCCTCAAACTCGCGCGGTGTGGGGTCGCCCTTGAGC
>PYER01000240.1 GCA_003017855.1 filamentous cyanobacterium CCT1 | reverse complement strand
AGATGTGTATAAGAGACAGGCCCCGCCGCCAGCGCCGCCGCCCCACCACCGCTGGAGCCACCTGGGGTGTAGTCCAGATTCCAGGGGTTGCGGGCCGGGGGAAAGCCGGGCGGTTCGGTATAGGGTAGGGAGCCGAGTTGAGAGGTGGCGGTTTTACCCAAAATCACCATTCCGGCCTGGCGCAGCTTGCCGACAATGTAGTCGTCCTGGTTAGCGATGCGATCGCACGCCGCCTTTATCCCGTAGGCGCAGGCCACGCCCTCCACCGGGTTGAGATCTTTGACCGACACCGTGACCCCAAACAGGGGGGGCAGATCGTCAGGATTGCTGGCCAGATGCTCGGTTTTGGCCTTGGCATCGGCCAGAGCCTGCTCTGCCACTACCGTTACGTAAGCCCCCAGGGCTGGGTTGAGACGTTCAATGCGGCTGAGGTAAATCTCGGTCAGCTCTAGGGGAGAAATTTCTTTAGCGCGAATCAGCCGAGCCTGTTCAAGGGCGGGCAGGAAGGCAAGATCGACTGAATTCATAAACAGTCCGTACTGAGGGCAGGCTGCCTTCAGAATATCAAGCGATGGGAATGCCGGGGACAAGCCTGAAGCAAACTCCTGCGGCGAAGCCCCCCTTCGATGCGCCTTAGAGAGTCAAGGACTGGGGATTGTTTTCAATCACGTGGGCCAGATCCTTGAGGAAGGCGGCGGCATCGGCCCCATAAATCACGCGGTGGTCGCAGGTGATATTTACCTGCATCTGCCGCTTGACACCCATCAGGCCGTCGGCGGTGGCGACCACCGTGGGGCGTGAGGCCCCGATCGCCAAAATCGACCCCTGGCCCGGCGGCAAAATGGCGTCAAAGCGATCGACTCCAAACATGCCCAGGTTAGATAGCGTAAAGGTGCCTGAGTTGTACTCATCGGGCTGAAGCTGTTTGGAGCGCGATCGCGCCACCAGATCGGCCCAGGTGCGCGATAGCGAGTAAATGTCGTACTGATCGGCGTTCTTGAGCACGGGGGTGATCAGGCCGCCCCCTTCCATCGCCACAGCCACCGCGATATTGATACCCGATCGATACTGAATACCCTGGTCGGTGTAGCCCGCGTTGACCAATGGGTGCTTTTGCAGGGTGACGGCTACGGCCTTGGCTAGCAGCCCGGTCATGGTGACGCCCTTGGACTTGATCTGCTTGTAGAGGGAGTCCAGGTTATCGGTAGTAATGGTGTAGCCCACGTGGAAGGTCGGCACCGCCAGGCTGGCTACCATATTGCGGGTGACGGCCTGCTGCAGCGTGTTGAAGGGCACCACCTGACCCAGGGGTGCAGCGCTGGGGACGGGCGCGGCGGGGGGCGGAGCCGGAACGGGAGCGGCGACAGGCGGTGCCGCAGCGGCCATGGGCGTCGCCACTGGCCCCGAGGTAGTAGGGGTTTTGCCCGCCGCCAGTTCGACATCCTGGGCCACAATGCGACCGTGGGGGCCACTGCCCTGCAGGGTAGTGAGGTCTACTTTGAGGTCTTTGGCCAGCTTGCGGGCGCGGGGAGAAATAACGACTCGACCACTGGGGCTGCCGGAAGAGGCGCCGTTTTGGGCCGGAGCGGGTGCCTCAACCACGGCGACGGGGGCCGCTGGGGCAGGAGCCGCCTCACCACCGTTGGCACCGGCCTTGGCGGCGGCCTGCTGCTTGGCGGCGTCTACTTCAGCTTCGGTCTCGGCCAGCAGCGCGATCGCCTCACCCACCGGAGCGGTGCCGCCCGCCTCCACCACAATGGCGGCCAAAATGCCTTCGTGGAACGATTCCACATCCATATCGGCCTTGTCAGATTCGACAATCACCACAGTTTCGCCCTTTTCAACCCTGTCGCCAGGGGATTTGACCCAAGATACAATTTTGCCTTCGGTCATAGTCGAGCTCAGGGCGGGCATGAAGACTTCGCGAATCATGGAGGTGGCTTCCGAAACAGGGCTAAAACAATAGAGCAGCAGGGATATAGCGCCGGCTAACTAGTCCAGGACGTGAGTGGGTATCTCGGCCCAGGCTAGGAGACTAGCTGCTGGTAACCGCCACGCTAAGTATCCCGCTGTTGCCATAGCCTGACCCAGGCGGCGATCGCTATACCAAGGATTTATTCTATCCCCAAGGCTGAACCCTCAGAACGTTGATCAGAACGTTTAAATACCAGAACGCTCCGACGTTCAAACACCGTTGGGGCTAGAGTTCGCCGCGAATCTCTTGAATCACGCCATCCTTAATCAAAATTTCGACCTGAAGCTTGCGCACCAGGTTGTCGCCCACCGACACGTTAAAGAAGCTTTCCACCTTGCCCTGCTCGACTTCGGCATCGACGGCCAGGGTTTGAACTTCCTGCAGCTGCTGAAGGCTCTGATTTTTTTGCTGTAGCAGCTTGCTCTTGTCCTGGTTGAGCTGATTCTGAATGTTGCCCATCTGCTGCTGAATGGCCGGGCTGTTGGGCTGGGTTTCGGCCTGCTTTTGCAGCTCGGCCACCATGCGCTGCCCCTGCATTTCGAGCTGCTGCAGACGACCGTCAACCTGGTTGATTTGGGCCTGGAGCTGCTTCTGGGCCTCTTCTTTCCAGAGGGGGGTCACGATCGCCTTAATGTTGACTACTCGCTTGAGCAGCAACGATTGATTCTCATCCATAATCTTTGACGCAATAAAGAAATCACTACTACCGACTACGACCACTGGGGTCTATGGCCGGACTCTTTTCAGGCTACAGCCGCAGGTTAGTGAAGTCTTTACACCACCAACGGCTACACAAACATCGCGTCAATCATATCGCGATACCGGGTCGTAACCACGGGGCGGCGCACTTTAAGGGTTTGGGTGAGCAGGCCATTCTCAATGGAAAATGGCTCCAGAATTAAGCGGAAGGGGCCAACGCGATCGTCGGGGCGGTAGCCAGGACGATCTTTGACCTCGCGGCTGAGCTCATCGCGAAACAGCTTTTGCACCCGCTCATCGTCGAGGGTAATGGCGGTGCAGTCGGCGGGGGCGGGGGTGTCATCGCCAGGTACGGCAATAAAGAGGGATTGGGTAGCAGCCCAGGCCTGCAGCGCCTCCAGGTTGGGGACGATCAGGGCGCCCAGCGATCGCTGATCTTGACCCACCAACATGATCTGATCGATGTACTTGCTGCGAATACAGGCATCTTCAATCGGCTGCGGCTCAATGTTTTCGCCGTTGGTGAGCACGATAGTATCTTTGGCTCGCCCAGTCAGCACCACGTTGCCGTCGCGGCTAATCCAGCCCAGGTCGCCCGTGTCGAACCAGCCCTCGGGATCGATCGCCTTTTGGGTCGCCTCGGGGTTGCGGTAGTAGCCCTCCATAATCTGTGGCCCCCGTGCTAGCACCACGCCGTGACTGCCCTGGGGCAACTCTTTGCGGGTATCGAGATCGACAATTTTGATCTCGGTGAAGGGAATCGGTTGGCCTGCCGCCCCGCGCAGGTTGTGCCAGGGCCGCCGGGCCGAGAGGACGGGCGCGGTTTCGGTCAGCCCGTAGCCCACTATCAGCTGTACGCCAATAATTTCAAAGAAAATATCGATGTGCCGGGCCAGGGAACCGCCGCCGCTAATCAGCTGCTTGACTTGCCCCCCGGTGGCTTCGCTCACCTTGCCGTAGACCAGCTTTTTGCCCAGCTGGTGCAGGGGCCACAGGGCTAGCGCCATCACCCCCGACCCCAGTCGTTTCAAAGAAGAAATCTCTGGCTCGTCAATTTTCATATCTTGGTAGCGCCAGAGGTTTTCGACGTAGCGCTGGCTGAGGCCAAAGAAGGTGAAAATTAGCTTTTGCTTACCGGGGCTTTGCTCGCGAAACTGCTTCTGCGCCCCTTCATAGATCGACTCCCACAGGCGCGGCACCCCTACCATGTACTGGGGCTTGGTGGCTTTGAGATCGGCCTTGAGGTGGCGAATGCTGCTGTAGGTCTGGGTGCAGCCTCGCGACAAGAGAAAATATTCGGCAGTGCGCTCAAAGCTGTGCCAGGAGGGCAAAATGCCCACCACGCGATCGCCCGGTTTGGGCTGCACCACCGACTCTAGCGTGTTGATCTGGTGCAGCAGGTTGCGGTGGCTCAGCATCACCCCCTTGGGCTGGCCGGTGGTCCCGGAGGTGTAGATCAGCGTGGCTAGGTCTTCGGGCCTGATAGTGACCGGGGTGTAGGGATGCTCTCTACCTAGGGCCATCAGCTGACTAAAGTTGAGAATTTTGAGGCACTCATCGGCGGGCGGTTCTTCGTCCGAGAGCAAAATCACCAGAGCGATCGGCAGGGCATCGAGGCGATCCCGCAGCCGCTGCAGCAGCGCCAGGGTCTCTACGACGAGCACCGTACTCTCGCTGTGCTCGGCGATATAGATCAGCTCTTCCTTTTCGGCGGTGGCGCTGCGGACGGCGTTCATGCCGCCAGCGGTCATGATGCCCTGGTCGGCAATGAACCAGCGGTGGCTGTTGTCGGCAAACAGGGCCACGTGGGTGCGATTCTCTACCCCGAGCGCCTGCAAACCGCTGGCAAAGGTGCGAATCGCCTCGGCCATCTGGCGATAGGTCAGGGTGGCGGCGGGCTTGTAGTGGGGATCGTCGAGGGCCACGATGTCGCCGTATTTCTCAGCCACGATTGGCCAAATCTCGTGGAGCGCCTGAAGCTGCTGGTAGGGGTTGTGGGCTTCCAGACAGGCGCGATCGCGCTGACGCACCTCTTGCAACGCAGTTGTGGATACAGGCATGGCGGCCACCAAATGATTAGAAAGAAGCTTGCGGTAATCGTACCGCAGCCTGACCTCAAGCTAGCCCTAATCCTGACGGGGCTTAACATTGACGCTTCCAGAAAAACAACTGGCTAAATTGGGGCGAGGAAACCCTTCATACTGAATCCGCCTTGACTAGCCCCGGTTGGGCCGGGCAAACGCCGTAAAGTCTTTGGCTTGGCTGCGCCTATGCCCCTGCGCAAGTCGCCTGTTTGGAATCGAGATTATGGGATTCGGATTTGTCATCAGCTGCCAACGCTTGAGGCGATCGCGGCCCGTGCTGCTCAGTCAAACGGCTGAACTGACTTATTTGGTTCACGGCAAGCAGCTTTTGTGTTTGGCGAAGCAAAATATAGAAAGTCGGGCAACCAAACTTTGGCCCGGCTGGATCACGTTCTATCTTCGAGCCCGTCAGGCTCAACGCTCCATGTTATGTACGTCTTGCCGCAACAAACCCAACTGTCTGGCCGCTCAGCTCGCCGAGAGCGATGCTGTGGTCGATCAGCTGCTTCGCAAGCTGAAGCGCTGTAGCCTGCGTCCCCGCCGCACCGTCTGGCAGCGGGTTAACGCCTTCCGGCGATCGCTTTGGAGTCGCCTCCGACTGGCGCTCACCCCTTAGCCCATCAACTCGCTATTCGACGGGGTCAAATACCGTTTCGTCTTCCTGCCGCCAGGCCGGATCAACTAGACAGATAAATACCAAGGGCTCTGCGCCCGTATTGCGAACGTACTGGCGCGTCCGGGGCGGAATGTACACCGCATCGCCCGGCTCCACCGGGCTGCTTTCGCCGTCGATGTGCATCTCTCCCTGCCCGGCCAGCATGTAGTACACCTCAGACGTCGCCAGGGCGTGGGGGGTAGACACCTGCCCCACCGGCACTACCGCATGGGCAAGACTATAGCGCAGGGCGATGTCTTGCTTGTCAGGGTGCAGCAGCTCTCGCAGCTGGGTGCCGTCACCGGCCACAAATTCGGGGCAGTCGAGCAGTTTTCGAATCAGCATGGCGGGCAACCGTGGGGGCAGGGGATAGTGGCCAACCAGCACCTGGTTAGGTACTGCCATCAATTCAGGGCTAATGGCCCGAGAATCAGCCGCTCTCAACCCGCTCTAGGTTTGTTTTGGATCGAGCTTGGCAACGCTGATGGAGCCAGGGTTGGAGCCAGACTTGATGATACGCCCTAGGGAGCTGGGGTTATCGATGCTGGGTCAGGCATTTGAGCAATTTTCTCCGTCATCATAGCTTCAATGGCCGCAGGGGCCAGCGGGCGCGAAAACAAATAGCCCTGGCCTAGCTCACAGCGCAGCGCTTTCAGCTGGGCGTGGTGGCGGGGGGTCTCTACCCCTTCGGCGACTACGTCCAGGCCCAGGTTCCAGGCCAGGCGCACTACCGACTGCAAAATCTCCAGCTTCTCAAAGTCTTGGTCGGCGTTTTCAATGAACGAGCGGTCGATTTTTAGGCAGTCGAAGGGAAAGCGATGCAGGTAGCTGAGCGACGAATAGCCAGTACCAAAGTCATCGACCAACAGCTTAATGCCCAGTGCCTTGATCTGCTCCAAGGTGGCAATAATGCTGTCTGAATGGTCGATGAGCACGCCTTCGGTGATCTCAATTTTGAGACGGCTGGCCGCAAAGCCCGTTTCGGCCAAAATTTGCTGTATTTTTGCCACCAGGTTCTGCTGCGAGAACTGCTTGCTCGACATGTTGACGCTGACCGTAAAATTGGCCATAGCCGGAAACTCCAGCGTCCAGGCCTGCATCTGGCGGCAGGCCTCGGCCAGCACCCACCAGCCCAGCGGGATGATCAGCCCAGTAGCCTCGGCAATGTGAATAAATTCCCCTGGCATCAGCAGCCCTCGGGTGGGGTGCTGCCACCGCACCAGCGCCTCAAACCCACAGATTTCTTCGGTGTTGAGGGTAACGATGGGCTGGTAATGCAGCCGCAGTTCGTTGCCCATCAATGCCTGGCGTAGGTCTATTTCGGTGCGCAGGCGCAGGTCTTGCTGCACCTGTAGAGAGCTGTCGAATACGTGCCAGTTTTGGCTGGGGTTGTCTTTGATCTGGTACATGGCGGCATCGGCGTCGCGCAGCCAGTCCCCAGCGTTTTTGTAGGTGGCAGGGCCGAGGGCAATGCCAATGCTGGCATCGACATACACCTCCTGCTGCTGAAGCATCAGGGGTTGGGCAATCGCGGTTTGAATTTGCTCGGCCAGGTCAATGGCGGTGGAGCTGGTAGCTATGTCTTCGAGCAGGACGGCAAATTCGTCGCCCCCCAAGCGGGCGATGGTAGCGTCGGGGCGCAGCTGCGATCGCAGCCGGGCGGCTATTTCGACCAGCAGCTGATCGCCCACCTGGTGGCCCAAGTTGTCGTTGATCACCTTAAAGCGATCGAGGTCTATATACAGCAGCGCCATGAGCAGCTTGGGCTGATCCTGGGTGCGGGCCAGGGCATGGCCCAGGCGATCCATAAACAGATCCCGATTGGGTAGCTCGGTTAGCGTATCGTGGAACGCCTGCTGAATCAGGCTGACCTCCTGCTGTTTGGCAGCAGAAATATCTCGCAGCGTGAGCAGCCCTGCCGCCCTGCCGGGACCTGCCAACGGCTTGCCCGTCACCGCCACCCAGCGGGTAGAGGGAGGCGCAGTAACCGTCAGCAAGAATTCTTCGGCTTGCAGGCACTGGCCGCCCAAAACTCGGCTCAGCGGCAGCTCAGTCTTGGCCAGGGGGCACCGATAGCTGTCAAGCAGCTGATATCCCAATGGAGCGCCGCTGCCCCCCAGACCCGTCAATCCTCCCGGCAGCAGGGCCTCAGCGGCGGCGTTGGCAAAGAGAATCTCCCCCGCCGCGTCGACGATGACGACAGCGTCGGGTAGATGGCTGAGCGCGGCCAGGTACATCTCGGCAGCTGGGCAGGGGGGCTGTGACATAGGGCCTAGAAAGTAGCGAGGGGATCGAACCGGTCATACCCGTCGTCAATGACTCACATCGATAACGACAAGGGGCAGCTGGGACGCGATTCCGGGACGGATACTCGTTTCGAGTCGATTTCCGTTTCTTGGATGCCGCAGGCTATACGCTCTGTGAATCGCGGTTGATAGCTCTAACGTGCCCAAAATGCTGACTGAGTTGCATCTCCGCTGTCCTCTTGACCAGCCGGCCTGGCCTGGCTGGGAATAAAGATAGGGTTGGGGAACCGTACGGAGGTGCCGCTGGTCGATCATGACGTTGCCGATCTTAACTTTGAAAACTTAAGATAAAGTGCTGTAAAGGAAGTGTGAGCCGTTAAAGTTATCGAAAGCCAAGCAGTTCAGGGTAAACGCCCAGGGCCTACACTAAGAGCTGGTATATCAGGGTCATCCGTTATTTCACATAGACTGACCTAGTAACCAGGGACACACCCTGGGACGGTGGTAGTTTTGGCCTGGACTCAGGGAAGTCAGGCCGCCAACGAGCAGCTTCCACAGCGCTGCAATGGGCTATGAGTCTGTGGTTGAATAGCCAGGCTGACGAAGGCATTTTGGGCAGCATGGAGCAAACACTACTAGGAGGTCGGTACCAGGTTGTCCGGCGGCTGGGGTCAGGAGGGTTCAGCCGTACCTTTTTAGTGACAGATTTACACCTGCCCAACCATCCTCGCTGCGTGATCAAGCAGCTCAAGGTGCAGGATAAAGACACCGGTACTCTCGATATGGCCCGTCGCCTGTTCGACACCGAAGCACAGGTTCTGTACCAGTTGGGCAACCATCCGCAGATTCCATCCCTGATGGCCCACTTTGAAGAGGACCAGGAATTTTATCTGGCTCAGGAATATATAGAGGGCAGCCGCCTGAACCGTCAAATCGAGGAAGGCAAGCCCTGGTCAGAAACGCGGGTGGTGCTGCTGCTGCAAGAGGTGCTGGAGATTCTGTCATTTGTGCATCGTCAGCAGGTGATTCACCGCGATATCAAACCATCTAACCTGATTCGTCGCCACCGCGACGGCAAGCTGGTGCTGATTGACTTTGGAGCGGTTAAGCAGGTGACCTCGTCGCCGCTGCTCGATGCCGAGACCGGGGCCACCAACATCACGGTGGCGATTGGCACCCACGGCTACATGCCCAACGAGCAGTATGCCGGTAAGCCCCGCTTCAGCAGCGATGTGTACGCCGTCGGCATTCTGGGCATTCGGGCACTGACGGGCCTGCATCCTCAAAATTTGGAGGAAGACCCGGTGACCAGCGAGATCGCCTGGCGGCAGTGTGCGCCAACTGTGTCGTCATCGCTGGCGGCGGTGCTTGACAAAATGGTGCGCTACGATTTTCGCGATCGCTACCCCACTGCCCAGGAGGCCCTGGAGGCCCTGCAAAACCTGCCTAACCCCCTGCACGGCCTGATTGGCACCCAGATCTACCAAACCTGGATGAAAGGGGCCAACGGTCGGGGGCCAACCTTCCCTGGGGATGACAGCGATACCGCCGTTGGCCCCGCCGAAACCTCAGAACCGACGGTCTTTGCCGATGACCAGGACTCAACCTCGCTCTTTCCGGTGGATTTAGCCTACAGCAATGGCAACGGCGCTACCCCGCCCCCTGCCGCTGCAGCAGGCGTTTTAGATTTTCAACCCTTTCCCCGCCGATCGCTGGTTGTAGGCAGCTTACTGGGGGCATTGAGTATTGGCCTGGTGCTCTGGCGCAGTGGCCTGACCATTGCTCTGGAGCTAAATGGAACTGAGGGGACGATTCCTTTTCAGACGACGACAGTGCCAGTGCTGATCACCGATTTGGGTATGCTGCTGCCCCCGGAAGAAAAGGCGGCCTTTTTGACTCGCCAGGGCGATCGCCTGCGGCACCAGGGCCGCTACCCTGACGCCCTGGCCACCTATGACGAAGCGGTAGAAAGCCAGCCTGACTTCGCCGCCGCCTACCTGGGCCGGTGCAGGACGCTGATTGCCCTCAAGCGCCCCATTGAGGCCATTGCTGCCTGCGACGATGCCCTAGCCTACAGCACCTACTACCCCGAAGCGGTGCGCAGCAAGGGCAATGCCGAAGAGCAGCAGGGCAAACTGCTGGCGGCTCTGGCGCTGTACGAAAGCACCAATAGCCTTATGCCCGCTATGTTTGAGGCCTGGCTCGATCGGGGGCGAGTGCTGCAAAAGCTGGGCCGTTCGGCGGAGGCCATTGCGGCCATCGATCAGGCGATCGCCCGCAATCGCGAGTCTGCAGAGGCCTGGACTGTGCGTGGTGAGGCCACCTGGACGTTGAGGCGCTACGACCAGGCCATTATTGCCGCTGAGAAGGCGCTGCAGATCAACCCTAACTATGGCCCCGCTAAGGAGTTGCGCCAGCGGGCGCGTCAGACG
>PYER01000239.1 GCA_003017855.1 filamentous cyanobacterium CCT1 | reverse complement strand
TCACCAGCCCCGCCAGCCAGGCCAGGCTAAACAGGCTCACCACCGGCAGCCAGAGGGTCACGGGCAGGGGGCTAACGGCGCTGATGACTAGCCCAAACCCCAGCCCCCGCAGCAGCACAAAGCCCAGTTCACCCACCAGGGGCTTGAGCGGATAGTAGGGCAGCGCCGCTGAGGGCAGCGGTTCTGAGTTCTGATCCTTGACTTTGGCCCGCCCCAGTCGATTCATGAGCGGGTTGAGCCAGCGCGGGTGGATCGCTACCAGTACCAGGCCCAGCACCGCGATTTGCCCCGGCCAGTAGGGGGTAGGGCTGGCCAACCCCAGCAGCAGGGCAGCGGCGGCCATCAGCAGGGGCTCTAGCACGACGCCGACGATCGCTGGCCCTCGGGCTACGCCGATTCCCCCCAGGGCGCGCACCCGGCCATAGAAGTGCCAGACGTTGCCGGGCAGATATTTCAGCAAGTTAGTCTTGAGGTAGACGGGCGTGCTCCAGGTGCCCGACACCGGCTGCTGGAGGGCCTGCAAAATCCAGCTCCAGACCCAGCCCGACCAGGCATGGGCCAGTAGGGTAACGCCCAGGGCCGACGACAGCAGGGCAAAGCCATCAGCGCGCAGACGGATGGTGGTGACCTCTCCCCAGTGACTGGCCAGGGTGTGGGCCAGAAATGCGATCGCGGCGGCCACAATCACCCAGCGCAGGTAACGTTTCAGCAAAGCTACAACCAGGCTCCCACTGTGATACCCTAGTAAAGTTGTCAAAATCGCACATTCGAATTTTCGGGTCTTTCCCGCTGGGAGAGCACGTTCGAATGGAGGATTAACCCGAAAGGAGTCAAAACCAAATGCCCGTTATTACTCTACCCGAGCTACTTGAGTCCGGGGTTCACTTCGGCCACCAAACCCGCCGCTGGAATCCGAAGATGGACCAGTACATCTTCACCGCCCGCAACGGGGTCCACATCATTGACCTGGTGCAGACCGCCAAGCTGATGGAAGAGGCCTATACCTTTGTCCGCAGCGCTGCCGAGCAGGGCCAGAAGTTTCTGTTTATTGGTACCAAGCGCCAGGCGGCCGGTATTGTGGCCCAAGAGTCTAGCCGCTGCGGCTCTCACTACGTCAACCAGCGCTGGCTGGGCGGCATGTTGACCAACTGGGAAACGATCAAATCTCGCGCTAACCGCCTAAAAGAGCTAGAGCGCATGGAAGAGATCGGGGCCATTGACCTGCGCCCCAAGAAAGAAGCCGCCGTGCTGCGCCGGGAGCTGGAGAAGCTGCAAAAGTACCTGGGCGGTATTAAAACCATGCGCAAGGTACCCGATGTCGCCATCATCGTTGACATTAAGCGCGAATACAACGCCGTTTCGGAGTGCCACAAGCTCGGTATTCCCATCATTTCGCTGCTGGATACCAACTGCGACCCCGATTTGGTGGATGTGCCCATCCCCGGCAACGACGATGCCATTCGTTCGATCAAGCTGATCTTGGGCAAGCTGGCCGACGCCATCTACGAGGGTTCCCACGGTGGTCAGTCGAGCGGCGATGATGATGAGTACGACTACGATGGGGCCGAGGACGACGAGTACGGCTACGATGCTCCCGCAGCCGACAGCGACGAAGACTAAAAGCTGACTTCAACTAGCGGCTGGTGGCTGCTCACCAGCCGTTGCAGCCCTCAGACTGCTTTGGCCTATTTGAGGGAACGGGTGGGGCAATGCCGATGGGACAAGGGTGGTGGCTAGAATTGCCGACATGCCCTGAGGCTTTCTTAATGCGGCCTGAAGAGAAGGCTGTCTTAACTGTTCCCATCCTGCAGTTTTCCAATTTCCCCCTGGTTCAGGAGCTGGTGCGACTCTTAGGAAGCATCCTCCGAAAGAGGCCGCAGGGGTTTAAGCTGAACTAAGGTATTCCCCCTTTGTTTGTATTGAGTTCGACGACAGCGCGTTAGGACGTTAAATCACCATGGCAGAAATTTCTGCAAAACTCGTTAAAGACCTGCGCGACAAGACTGGCGCAGGCATGATGGACTGTAAAAAAGCCCTGAAAGAAAACGATGGCGACATCGAAAAAGCTATTGAATGGCTTCGCCAAAAGGGCATTGCTTCGGCGTCTAAGAAAGAGGGCCGGGTCGCCGCTGAAGGCCTAGTCGACAGCTACATTCACACT
Organism: filamentous cyanobacterium CCT1; assembly: GCA_003017855.1. Lineage (GTDB taxonomy): Bacteria > Cyanobacteriota > Cyanobacteriia > Phormidesmidales > Phormidesmidaceae > Nodosilinea. The sequence goes on along the minus strand of PYER01000239.1, from coordinate 7,994 downwards.
GGTGGCCGGGTCGGCGTGCTGGTGGAAGTCAACTGCGAAACCGACTTCGTAGCTCGTCGCGACGAATTTAAATCTCTGGTGCGCGATGTTGCCATGCAAATCGCCGCCTGCCCCAACGTGGAGTACGTGCGGGTCAGCGACATTCCCGCTGACGTGGCTGAAAAAGAGAAATCCATTGAAATGGGGCGCGACGATATCGCCAACAAGCCTGCCGCTATGCAGGAGAAGATTGTCGAAGGCCGCATTCAAAAGCGGTTGAAAGAGCTCTCTCTGATGGATCAGCCGTTCATCAAAGACCAAAACATTTCGGTGGAAGAGCTGATTAAGCAGGCGATCTCCAAGCTGGGCGAAAACATTCAGGTGCGCCGATTCTCCCGCTTTGTGCTGGGTGAAGGCATCGAGAAAGAGGAGACCAACTTTGCTGATGAGGTCGCGGCCCAGACCGGCATGAAGAAGGAAACCGCCCCCGAGCCGGCGCCAGCCGCCTCAGAAGCTGCCGCAGAACCCGCCAAAGAACCGGCGAAAAAGAAGAAGAAAAAGTAACTAAAGCCTTCGTGGGCTAGAGGACGGGGGTGCTTCTGTGCGCCCCCGTTTTTGTATCAACCCAACTCAAGTCAGCCGTGGAATTTTGCCAATGGGAACCGCCAAATCCCGAGCTGGACCTTGAGATATCTCTATAATCAGGTATGGCATAGGCAGAGAGGCATGGTAAGGCCAGTAGAAATCATTCGCAAAGATCTCAACGCGCTGGAGGGTGCTACCGCCACTCTGGCTGAAGAATTTAGCCAACTTTACGCGACCTATTTGTCGGTGCTGGGCCAGGCTATGCGGCGGCAGGTGATTATGGCTACCTACCACCTCTGCACCCAGGTCTACCCAGAAGATTTTTTAGCGCTGACGGTGAGCGATCGCACGCGTCTTCAGCAGGCCATGCAGAACCTGGGGCGCAAAGCCCAGGGCTGGCTGCAGCAGCTGATGGAACCCCAGCCAGCGGCTGCGGAGGTGGATCTCAGCCAGCGCCTTAACCCTGAGGACCTCAACCGTTTGGAGGCCGCTCTGGTGTCTTTGACTCAGTCGGGTGAAGCGGGTGAGGATTCAGCAGAGCTTCAGGTTGGGGACGATGAGGGGGGTGAGGATGATGAGGGGGGTGATGAGGCGATCGCAGGTGAAACCGCTGCCGCCGTTTCAGACCCTTCTCCGTCGACTTTAGAGGACGTTTCGTCGGAATCAGGGCTAGAACCAGACCGCGACAGAGAAGCCGATACCGAGGCTGAGTCGGCGACCGGAATTGACCCCAAAGCGCTGATGCAGTCGGTGATTATGGCCGCAATGGCCAACGAGGTTGAAGAGACTTTTAGCGATCGCCCCTTCATGGGCGACCCGCTGACGCCTGCTCTGGTGGCCAAGCACCACCTGATTCTGGAGCAAATGATCCGCGCTGTGCTCGATCGCGCTTCTAAAAAGGCCAATAACCTGCTCAGGCAGGCCAAGGTCATCCCTGACCTGCCGGAATCGGTTCTGGATGTCGCCTCGGATGCCGATGGGGTGGTCCCCAGGGGACGAGTGCCCAACGTGCTGAATGTGCTGGTGGCGATGGCGGGGGATGTCGCTGCAGAACTGGAGCGCTCTGGGTCAGACAGTGAAGAGGCCGAGGCCGAAATTACGGAAATTTCAGAAGAGGACGAAGAGGCGCTCGAAGGCACCATGACCCACCTGGCCGCCGTTCACCTGCGCCTGGGCGATATTGAGTTTAGCGATGTGCAGTCGGCCCTCTGGCGCAGCAAACTGCGAACGGCGGTTGGCCGACTGCGCAAGCTGGGCAAGCAGTACCAGCAGGCTGAGCGCGAGCTAGCGATCGCCCAGGCCGAGCAAGCCTGGCGATCGGTGTGGTACGACGACACGTCTCGCTAGGAGCTGCCGTTAATTAGCCGCCAACAGGCTAAGGCTCGGCGGGGCAGCGCTGGTATCCTAAGTATCCTGGCCAGAATTGACGACATGCCCTAGGGCTGGCGAGCATCTATGACCGAGACACAATCTCCTCCGGCTGACTGGGTGCGCCTCCAGCGGGCGCTCTCGGTTGAGGCCGAGACCGGGTTCAACAATCTGGTGGGCAAGCAGCAGAGCTTCAGCGAATTTCTGCGCGACAGCCTGCAGCAGGCTCCGACAGTGCTCCCTGCTGACCAGCAGCAGGCCTGGCAAAACCTGGCCCACAAGTTCGACAGCTACGGCGATCTCAGCTTTGCCCAGCGCCAGCACTTGGTGGCCGAAACCCGCCGCTTTTTGCACAATACCCAGCGCCTGCTGGAAAAGTTTGTCGAAACTAAATCGCTGCGGACGCGGGAGAGCAGCCCGACAGAGGCCCCAAAAACCACCGCATCTAAGGCGTCGTCTAAGTCAGCCAAAGCCACTCCTAAAACCACGCAGCTCGTCGAGGCGACTGGCACGAGCAGCTTTCGCTCTGGCCTGGAGCAGCCGGTCACCTACCTGAAGGGGATTGGCCCCAAAAACAGCGATCGCCTGGCCAAGCTGGGCCTCTTTACCGTGCAGGATGTGCTCTACTACTACCCACGTGACCACATCAACTACGCCCAGCAGGTCAAAATTCGCGACCTGGAGCCGGGCGAAACGGTCACCATTGTGGGCACCGTCAAGCGGGTCAACTGTTTCACCAGCCCCCGCAACAAAAAGCTCACCATTTTTGAGCTGCAGCTCTCTGACGGCAGCGGCACCCTCAAGCTCAACCGCTTTTACCCCGGCAATCGCTACGCCACCCCTAGCTGGCAGCAGCAGCAAAAGCGCCAGTACCCCCAGGGGGCGATCGTGGCCGCCTCGGGGCTGGTCAAGGCTGGCAAGTTTGGGATGACGCTGGAGGATCCGCACCTGGAAGTGCTGGACAGTCTGAGCGATCGCATTGAGTCGCTCACCATTGGCCGCATGGTGCCGGTGTACTCGCTTACCGAAGGGGTGCCAGCCGACCTGGTGCGCAAGGCGGTAGCAGCGTCTCTACCGGCGGTGCCAGAGCTGCAAGACCCGCTGCCTGTCGATCTGCGGCAGCGGTATGAGCTGATTGGGGTGGGAGATGCGATCGCGCAAATTCACTTTCCCAACGACGACGAAGCTCTGGCTAAGGCTCGCCGCCGCCTGGTCTTCGACGAATTTCTCTACCTGCAGCTGGGTCTGCTGCGCCGCCGTCAGCAGCAGCAGGCCCAGCAGACCGCCATCACCCTGGCCCCCACCGGAGCCCTGATCGACAGCTTCTACGGCATTATTCCCTTTCGCCTGACGGGGGCGCAGCAGCGGGTCGTCAACGACATTCTCTCTGACCTGCAAAAACCTGTGCCCATGAACCGCCTGGTGCAGGGCGATGTGGGGTCGGGTAAAACCGTCGTCGCCGTCGTCGCCGTTTTAGCCGCAATTCAGTCGGGCTACCAGGCGGCGCTGATGGCCCCCACCGAGGTGCTGGCCGAGCAGCACTACCGCAAGCTAGTGGAGTGGTTTAACCAGCTGCACCTGCCGGTCGAACTGCTCACCGGCTCGACCCGCGCCGCCAAACGGCGCAAAATGCTGGGGGAACTGGCCACCGGAGAGCTGCCCATTCTGGTTGGCACCCACGCCCTGATCGAAGACCCGGTGCAGTTTCGCGACCTGGGCCTGGTGGTGATCGACGAACAGCACCGCTTTGGCGTGCAGCAGCGGGCGCGGCTGATGCAGAAGGGGGCCAATCCCCACGTGCTGACCCTCACCGCTACCCCCATTCCGCGCACGCTCTCGCTGACCATGCACGGCGATCTCGACGTCAGCCAGATCGACGAACTACCGCCGGGGCGCAAGGCGATTCAAACCACGCTGCTGACCAGCAAAGAGCGCCCCCACGCCTACGACCTGATCAAGCGCGAGATTGCCCAGGGTCGCCAGGTGTACGTGGTGCTGCCCCTGGTGGAAGAATCGGAAAAGCTGGACCTCAAATCTGCCGTGGAGGAGCACCAGCGGCTGGCGGAGGTGATTTTTTCTGAGTTTGCGGTCGGCCTGCTGCACGGGCGCATGTCTTCGGCAGAGAAAGATGCCGCCATCACCGCCTTTCGCAACCGGGAGCTGCACATTTTGGTATCGACAACGGTGGTGGAAGTCGGGGTGGATGTGCCCAATGCGTCGGTGATGCTAATTGAGCACGCCGAGCGGTTTGGTCTGTCTCAGCTTCACCAGCTGCGGGGCCGGGTCGGGCGAGGGGCGGCACAATCTTTTTGCCTGCTGCTCAGCGGCAGTCGCAGCGAACAGGCCCTGCAACGGCTCAAGGTGCTGGAGCAATCCCAGGACGGCTTCTTTATTGCCGAGATGGACCTGCGCTTTCGCGGCCCTGGGGAAGTGCTGGGCACGCGCCAGTCGGGTCTGCCCGACTTTGCCCTGGCCAGTTTGATCGAAGACCAGGACGTGCTAATGCAGGCCCGCGAAGCGGCGGAAGCCATGCTGAAAGAAGATGCTTCTCTGGACCGCTGGCCTAAGCTGGCTAAAGAACTCCAGCGCCGCTACGAAAAACTGATGGGTGGCGCGATTATGACCTAGGGCGTTAATACGAAACCCTGCTTGGTTACCCCCAATTTGGCAGGGCGCATGCCGTGCTACGGTTTAGTCTTTTGGGAATCGGGGGGTTGGGAATTGAATTCGGTGTAATACTATAGCGGTGTTCAAGTAGATCAAGCACGAAGCCAGCTAGCAAACAGGAAGCTTAAGCGCCTTACCTGTACTGGGTCAACCTGCATACCGCTATAAATCCTGCTTGGATACCCCCAATACCTCTAGGCGAATGCCATTCGCCCCTACAGGTTGGCCTTTTGGGAATCGGGGGTTTGGGAATCGGATTCGGTATAAGACTGCTATGACTGGGTTTGCTGGGTCTGTTCGCGGATTAGGGCGCTCCAGTTGTCGTCGGTCATGGCGGCTTCGAGGTCTTTAGGATCGCTGGGCTGGACTGCTTGGGCCGCATCTTGCTCTTTCGATAGAGCGCCATCGGCCATGGCGCGACGGAGCTTGAGCTTTTTGGCTTCGTAGGCTTCGCGTTCGGCGGCAGACATGGCCTGGGTAGCGGCCTGAGCAATGGTGCCGGCCCAGGTGCCGTCGGCGTTGCCGGGCGGGGGGCTGGGCAGGGCCGCAATCCACTCGTCGCGCAGGGCGGACATGGCCTCTCGGTTGGGAAAGTTGAAGGGCTCTACCGTGACCAGGGCGCAAACGGCGTCGCCTTTGGCGGCGAGGTGGCTGCGCAGCGATAGGGCGATGTTGCGGGAGATGCCAATAAACTGAGTCTGATGATCGCGATCGAGCACCGCATACACCCCGGTCACCTTGGCATCCTGGGTTTGGTCGCACCAGTCGGCAACGGGCATGGGGGTATGGCCGGTCGAGGCTGAGGGCGGGGCGGCGGCGGTTTCGGCGGCATGTTCGTCGGCGGCGCTATACAAAAAGTCGTGGAGACTGCGGTGCTCGACGGGAACGTTTTGATGCTCGATTGGGGCTGGCGCGTCGTTTTGTTCAGAGGTCACGGGTTGGCCTGGGGTGATAACACGGCTTCATTATCGTTCGAATTGCATCAATCGGCGACATTGAAGCATGATCCCCCCTGCCACCCTTACTCAAGGGGGGTTACAGCCTGAACCTTATACAGCCGGGCACTGGGGGGATCTAGAACTGAGCCGATGTGTACCTCATCAAATCGGGAACCGCTATATGTCTACCTATATTGTCTATCTATATGTAGAGCATAATCAATTTAAAAATAGCCACCATGAAAGACAATAATCAGCCAAATCAGGCTAATAAAAACCTAAAGGTACCTATGTTTTTTCACAAAAAAGATCCCGTTCACACCGTTCAAGTCAATGAGGCTGATCCTGTATTTGCTCAGCTGTTGCTAGAGCAGTTTGGCGGGGCCACCGGAGAACTTTCTGCTGCACTTCAATACTGGGTGCAGTCTTTTCATGTTGAAGATGCGGGCATCAAAGACATGCTCCAGGACATTGCGATCGAAGAGTTTGGCCATTTAGAAATGGTCGGCAAGCTGATTGAAATTCACACCAAAAATACCGATCAAACCGAAGCCTACAACAGCACGCTTTTTGCCGTGCGCGGCATGGGGCCTCACTTTCTTGACAGCCAGGGCAACAATTGGACGGCCAGCTACCTGAATGAAGGTGGCGATGTGGTCCGCGATTTGCGAGCTAACATTGCTGCCGAAGCCGGTGCTCGTCAAACCTACGAGTCGCTAATTAAACTGGCTACCGATGAGGGCACCAAAAAGACGCTGACCCACCTGCTCACTCGGGAAATCTCTCACACTAAAATGTTTATGAATGCCCTTGACGCCATGGGCAAACTCACCGACCCGATGTTTGGCAACGTTCAGCCTGATGAGACGGTAGATCTTTACTACAATCTCTCTACCAATGGCGACGGCAAAGACGAGCGCGGCCCCTGGAACTCTGAGCCTGACTTTAAGTACATTGCTGACCCAGTCGGCGATCGCCGCTAACCCCTTGCAACTCAAACCCTTGGGCATTGTGATTACCCTAGCCAAGGGGCGAGGTATTTCGTATCGGCAGCCGGGGTGAGGGCTCCGGCTACGTCCCTCAGTGAGCGAACTCCCTGGCTCGTAGCAAACGTCTGCTAAGGCATACTGGGGAACTTGGCATCCAATCCTCTTTAAAGGATTTTGGCTTTGAGCCTGGGACTTTTAGTCTTGGGCTCTTTTGGCGATCGGAGGGGTTGCTGCTTAAGTTTGCTGGTGCCCAGGCTCCTGCCTGGGTATCAGTAGAGGCGGCTCTGCCGCTAAGAGGAGGCGGAGCCTCGGGGGGCATTCCCAGGCGGGAGCCTGGGAACGAGGGAAGGGGGCTACTGTTAAGCTTCACAACGGAGTTGTGGTCTGTAGCAATTTTGACTTGCCGAGGCGATCGCAATACGCTACAGTCCTCGATTAAGGCTGTCAGCGTACAGCCTGGTTCCCAAAATTTGGTCGAACGCTGATGGCAAGAGCTTGCACCTCCCACCACCAGCTGACCCCTTCGGCAGTACTAGGCTGTCTCGGAGGCTGAGTACTATGTTACTCTGGCCGCTCCGAACCGCTTATGTCCGGGAGTGGCCAAGTTTTGGGTTTCCTACCCATTCGTTTCTTGGAGGAAACCCCAATGTTGTGTTTGCCATTTTTGGCGTCGTCGGCCCGTGCGGGTGCGGCGACCCCGCTGCTGCTTGCCAACCCTGACCTGCCACCGGAGCGGGAGCGGTTGCGCCATCTGGTGATCGGTTCGCCGGAGGGAGTGCGATCGACTATTCACATGCTGCATGTGCTGGGCTATGCGGAGCAGGCGACCTGGAGCCAACTGGTGACAATACCCGAGTCGGGGATTTTGATTACCCCAGCGCAGGGGGAGGTGTTTAGCCTTCTGCGGCGCGAAAGGCCAAGGCTAGACCCGTAAACCACTGTAGGGTGGGCACCGCCCACCTTGCACCTCTGCTATTGCAAGCCAAACCTATCAGTTGAGCACTGCCCCTTACACCTCTGCTATGGCTAGGGATGAGGGTAAAGTTTGATGGTGGGTGAATGAGTAGGGTCGGCATTGCCCCACCCTACGCCTAGCTCTGATGAGCAGCGCTGATTAAGAGAAACACATTAGGCTGATTATGCCGTAGATAGCTCAATGCCCTCTAGCCGAAAGAAATGTACCATCCCAGTCTGGTCACCCGCCACAACGGTGACCCCATCTAGGGCAATGGCACACGTATAAAACGAGCTATCTCCCCAAAAGGTTGCTGTACACTGTCCCGTCGCCAGATTCCAAACTTTCAGGGTGCAATCATCGGAGGCAGAAACCGCCCGCTGCCCGTCTGGTGAGATTGCTACGTATTTTGCCGAGGCACAATGCCCCTCAAGGGTAATTAGGGCTTCCTGAAAAAGGCTAGGAGGCTTGTAGGTTGGAGTGTTCAGAGTGGATCCGAGGTGATAAAGTGCA
>PYER01000238.1 GCA_003017855.1 filamentous cyanobacterium CCT1 | reverse complement strand
CTACAAGCAGGTGGTGCTGGGTGTGCTGGCGGTCTACCCGCTGATTTTGTTGGCAAACACACTGCTAGGGCCGCTGCTAGTAGGGCTGCCACCGCTGCTGGCGCTGTTAATTTCGGTCATCTTTGTCTCGGCTCTGCTGACGTATCCCGTCCTGCCGTGGTTGAGTAAGGGGCTGGGGTTTTGGCTCTACCCCAAAGCAGGGCGATCGCGCCGATAAATTGCGCCGACATCTCGGCCCTAACTGAAACCCTGCTAGCCCACAGTCGCTGCACTAAATGTCCCGACTTTGTAGCGTTTCAGAACTGGGAGAAACAGCCTCCGCCAGTTCTGCAGCATTTGGAGAACTGTCCAGGTCGATCGCTAAAAGATGCAGGATACGCCGCAGGGGAATGTTGATGTGGTTCGAGCGATCGACCAATTCTCGGCCCAGGTTATAGATAGCCTGCTCGATCAGATAGTTGTCGAGCAATACCTCTAGCTCCTGCTGAGTCTGGGGCAAAAAGCCGTCGCGGGAGGCGGTGTCTAAATACGCCTGGATAAACGTGGTACTGACCCAGCGATACCAAAACTCGGCCCACCGCTGCAGCTGGTGTCGCTGTTCGGGCTGGCTGATGCCGCTTTCCACTTCATCGTCCAGGGCGATGTTGACGGCGTAGTAAAACGACTGCAGCATGGCGGCTACGTCCCGCAGGGGCGATCGCTTCATGCGGCGCTCGTTCAGGCTGCGAGCTGGGTCGCCTTCAAAGTCGATGATAAAGAAGTCTTTGCCCGTGTAGAGCACCTGTTCGAGGTGGTAATCGTTGTGGCAGCGAATGCGCAGGGCCGTAATTTTTTGATCTAGAACCGCCTGAGACCGCTGAAGACAGACATCCTGCTGATTCAAAACGGCTGTGGCCAGCGATCGCGTCTCCGAAGGCAGGGTATTTAGCCGGTTTTTGAGCAGCAAAAAGACCTGCCCGGTCAGGTTGCGGCTGTACTGGTAGATCGATCGCTGGTAGAGCGAGGTAAACGGCTCGGGTGCAAAGGCTGGGTCACTCTCGGCATCAATGGTGAGGGCAATGTGGAGTTCGGCGGTGCGCTGCCCCAGCAGCTGCATATTGGCCAGATAGCTGTTGATCGCCTTGCAGGCCGGAATTTGCGACTCAAGGGAGGGCAGCGGGCAGTAAGGCAGCGGGAAAAAGACTTCAGCCGGGTCTGAGCCTGCGGGTTTAGGCTCCAGGGCCAGGGGCGACCCGGTGGGCATGGGCGCTTCGCTCACATCAGACTGATCCATGACGACGAGGTCAAAGAAGTCGCGCAGGTGATCGAGGGTGTAGTCCCAGGCGCTGCGGGTGTCGGGGATAAACTCCTGCAGAATGCCGATGGTGATCGGCTCGGCGGCGGGTCGGTGGTAGGTCAGGGTGCCTGCGATCGAGGTGATGTTCGTAAAGCGATGGTGGTCGTCTAGAAAGCGGCGCACCTCCAGGTCGGGATGCTGGCCTTCGTCCACTTTTTGAAACAGCTTAAGAATCAGGCGATTTTGGGTGGCCACCCCGCTGGCCCTGGCGTAGGCGATCGAGGTGTTGTTGTGAGCCCCTTTGAGCAGGGTGGGCTCGAAGGGCGGGCTGGGCTCACCGTCAGACGAGTCACTGGGCTCGCCCCCGCTGAGCTGATCAAACAGCGCCGTGGTGGTAGAGACCAGCCTGCCGGTGGCATTTTCGTAGATCTGGTGCCGCGCAATGCCGTCGAGCAGGGTGGTTAAGAAGGCCTTGTCGGCGATCGCATCGAACAGCACGGCGACATCATCGCTCTGGGTCAGCTTCAACCGGGTCACAACCGCACCGGGGTTTTCGGACAGCAGGTGCAGCGCCTGGTCGCCCTCGGCCACGGCCAAAAACAGCACGTAGGTCTGCGGATTGCCCTGAATGTAGTCGACGTGCAGCTCCACCATCTGGGCATAGCTGTCGCCATAAGGGCCGTAGGGAATCGCGATCGCCCCCACAATGCGAGCCGCCTGCACCGTGCGGGTTCTGCCACCAAACCAGCGGTGGTTGGCCAGGTAGTGGGGCAGCAGATTCTCTAAACTTGCGGCAAACCGGCGGGTTTGGGCCGACTGCAGCCGGGCAAAGGCCCCGTGCCACGCCCCATCGAGCGCCAGCGTGGGCAGCTCGGTCTGCGGATCGGTGGCGGGCTGCGGTACCGCCTGGGGCTTGAGCGTAAACCAGTAGACCGCATAAGCCCCAATGCTGAGGAAGTAGGGCATATCGTCAATGGGCGGAAACTCGGTGCGGCCAAAGATTTCGACCGGCACCCACCCCTTCAGAGCAATCAGGTCGAGCTCAACGGTCTGCACAAAGCGCGACAGGTTGGCGACAACCAGAATTTTTTCTTCTTCGTAGGTGCGGGTAAAGGCCAGCACCTTGCGGTTTTCGGGGTGCAACAGCTGAAAGTCGCCGCTGCCCAGGGCGCGGAAGTGCTTGCGCATGGCAATCAGCCGCTTGGTGGCGTTGAGCAGCGAGGTGGGGTTGGCCCGCTGCGCCTCCACGTTGACCGTAGCGTAGTGGTACTCGGCTTCGACAATCAGCGGCAAAAACAGCCGCTGGGGGCTGGCGTTGCTAAAGCCGGCGTTGCGGTCGTAGTTCCACTGCATGGGGGTGCGCACGCCGTTGCGATCGCCCACGTAGACGTTGTCGCCCATGCCAATTTCGTCGCCGTAGTAGAGCACGGGGGTGCCGGGCAGCGACAGCAGCAGGCTGTTGAGCAGCTCGATCTGGCGGCGATCGTTGCCCAGCAGCGGCGCTAGCCTGCGCCGAATGCCCAGGTTCACCCGCATTTCAGGATCCTGGGCGTAGACCCGATACATAAAGTCGCGGTCTTCGTCGGTGACCATTTCCAGGGTCAGCTCGTCGTGGTTGCGCAAAAACAGGCCCCACTGGCAGTTGTCAGGAATGGCGGGGGTTTGCTGGAGAATGTCGGCGATCGGAAAGCTGTCCTCCATCCGCAGGGCCATAAACAGGCGCGGCATCAGCGGAAAGTGGAAGTTCATGTGGCACTCGTCGCCATCGCCAAAGTAGGCGGCGGCGTCTTCGGGCCACTGGTTGGCCTCGGCCAGCAGCATGCGGTTGGGAAACTTCTCGTCGATGTGCTGGCGCAGCCGCTTCAAAAAGGCGTGGGTTTCGGGCAGGTTCTCGCAGTTGGTGCCCTCGCGCTCGTACAGGTAGGGCACCGCATCCATGCGCAGGCCGTCTACCCCCATCGCCAGCCAAAAGTCCATTACGTCAAACACGGCCTGCTGTACGGCGGGGTTATCGTAGTTGAGGTCGGGCTGGTGGGAGTAAAAGCGGTGCCAGAAATAGGCATTGGCAACCGAGTCCCAGGTCCAGTTGGAGGTTTCAAAGTCCTGGAAGATGATCCGCGCTTCCTGGTATTTCTCGTAGGTGTCGCTCCAGACGTAGAAATCGCGCTCGGGGCTGCCCTTGGGTGCCCGCCGCGCCCGCTGAAACCACGGATGCTGGTCGGACGTGTGGTTGACGATTAGCTCGATGATGACGCGAATGCCCCGCTGGTGGGCCGCCTGCATCAGCTCCTTGAAATCGTCCAGGGTGCCGTAAATGGGGTTGACATTCATATAGTCGGCAATGTCGTAGCCGTCATCGCGCAGCGGCGACGGAAAGAACGGCAGCAGCCATATGGCCGTCACGCCCAGGTCTTGAAGATAATCCAGCTTCCCGGTCAGGCCCCGAAAGTCGCCGATGCCATCGCCGTTGCTGTCGGCGAAAGCGCGCACCGGCACTTCGTAGATGATGGCGTTCTTAAACCACAGGGGATCATTCTTCAAAACCAACGTCGTCCTTCACGCACAATACCAAGCCCTACGCTAGCGGAAATGGTGACAAGCGTCATCGTCCCTAGGTAAGAGCGATCGCGCCTTAATCGCAGCTTAATGGGCGCTTGATGAATCCTATTTTTCTAGCAAACGCGAAAATCTTTCTGACTCCTCCTTAGGAAAGGAGAGTTGAGCGGCTCGACAGCCATACCTTAGGGGGGATGCCTGCAGCCAACATTTTCTTCTATGACTAGGGTTGCCGATTCTGCTGAGTGTCTTGCCTTTACAACGGGTTTGCTGAGCTGCAGCCAGTCTAGTGAGGACAGTTTTTCTGAAAACGTTTCAACGTTCAAACGTTTTTCAGGCTTCTGAATGTCTTGACCCGATTAACTATGGCTATACCTGTTGATGCGGGCGGCGAACCCGGATAGGTGCAGCAGAAATTTGGCTAATATTCCCAACCCAGTAGCAAATTCGTATGAGTTTTCAACGTGCCAGTGGTGTTTTACTGCATCCCACCTCTTTACCAGGCCGATTTGGCATTGGCGATTTAGGGCAGGCCGCCTACGCCTTTGTCGATTTTTTGGCCAGAAGTGGACAAACGCTGTGGCAGGTTTTGCCGCTGGGGCCAACCGGCTACGAGCATTCGCCCTACATCATGAACTTCAGCACCTTTGCGGGCAACCCGCTGCTGATTGATCTAGAGCAGCTGGCCGCCGAGGGCTTGCTGGAAGCCACCGAGCTAACGCCATTGACCGACGTAGACCCCGAAAAAGTCGATTTTGACAAAGTTATTCCCCACAAAACCCACTTTCTGAAGCTGGCCCACGATCGCTTTTTAAGCCAGCAATCATCCGATCAGCAGGCCAAACTGGAGCAGTTTTGCCGAGAGCAGGCCTCGTGGCTAGACGATTTTGTGCTGTTTATGGCGCTGCTGGAGGCCAACGAAGGCAAAAGCTGGAACCACTGGGAACCCGCGATCGCCCGCCGCGAACCCGAGGCCCTACAAGCCCAGCGCGAGGCGCTCAAAGACGCCATTCAGTATCACCAGTTTTTGCAGTTTAAGTTCTTTGAGCAGTGGCAAAACCTGCGCCAGTACGCCAACGATAAAAACATCAAAATCGTAGGCGACATTTCGATTTATGTGTGCCACAACAGCTCAGATGTGTGGGCCGATCCAGAGCTTTTTAAGCTCAACCCTGACACCTTTGAACCCGCCTTTATTGCGGGCGTACCACCCGACTACTTCAGCGCCACCGGGCAGCTCTGGGGCAACCCGGTCTACAACTGGGAGAAGATCGAAAAAACCAACTTTGCCTGGTGGATTAAGCGCTTTCAGGTAACGTTGCAGTACGTCGATATTGTGCGCGTTGACCATTTTCGCGGCTTTGAAGCCTACTGGCAGGTACCCGCTGGCGAAGAAACCGCCATTAACGGCGAATGGATTGAAGCTCCGGGTGAGCGGTTCTTTACCGCCCTGGGAGACGCGCTGGGGACGCTGCCGATTATGGCCGAAGATCTCGGCATTATTACCCCTGAGGTGGAAGCTCTGCGCGATCGCTTTGACTTTCCGGGCATGCGCATCTTAATGTTTGCCTTTGGCGAAGATCCCGACAACCCCTACCTGCCGCACAACTACACGCGCAACACCGTGGTCTACCCCGGCACCCACGACAACAACACCATTATCGGCTGGTGGCAGCAAGCTAGCGATAGCGAAAAGCAGTTTCTGGCCCGCTACGCTGGCTACGCCTCGCCCGAGTCGATTGAGGCAATCAATTGGTTATTTATTCGCATGGCGCTGTCGTCGGTAGCCGATCTGGCGATTATTGCCCTGCAGGATCTCTTAGACCTGGACGGTCACGCCCGCATGAACGACCCCAGCCGCAACGACGGCAACTGGCGCTGGCGCTACCGCAGTTCTACCCTGCTCACCCAGGCGCTCAGCGATCGCCTGCTGGCGATGACACAGCTCTACAGCCGCTAGAAGGCCGGTGCAGCGGAATTCGAAGTGCAAAGTTAAAAATCAAAAAACTTCAGCACACCAGTAGATGTAGGGTGCATTAGCGGCCTGTGCATCTGCCTGATGCCTCGCCTGCCCATTAGTCGCAATACACCGTTTTCGATACCGAATATCTTGATAAATACAAACGGTGCGTTCCGGCCCGCCGAGCGCTTTGCACTATTGCGGAGTTGCCCTGAGGCCGGAAACACACCTTACCCAAAACCTGATTTTGGGAGACTTAGAGATTAGGACACCGACACCGCTACCACCATCAGCCCAGCTACCAGCGCCAGCGCCAAACCACCCAAGATGACGTAGTTACGCTTCTGAGATGCGGTTGGCGGCTCAGCCTCGTACATCTTTGGCTCGTTGGCAAAGTTGTTGAGACGACCGCCCTCTTCGGTGGTGTAAGGCATTGCTAAAGTTCCTTCTTAAAAGTTGACTAACCTTAAAAGAAGGTTACCTGATGAGGGTACTAACTGGGTACCCCTGGCGATCCCCAATCTTTACAAAGAGATAGGCCCAGGGAGCTAGGCCATGCGAAACAGGCGAGATTAGGCCTCAGCCCGCTAGCGAGGAGCCAGGTTGAGCGCGATGGGCTGCCCCACCTCAGGACTGAGTACCCGAGTGGACAGACCTTTTTGGGCGATCGCGCCCTGCAGCGCCTTAGCATTGCCCACCACCTTGAGCAGGTTGAGCAACACACCACTGTAGGCAACTTCGCCAGCGTCAGCGGTGGGCAGCACCACCTGGGGTTGTAGCCAGTCCACCAGCTCCAGCGCTCCCTTTTGCCCCTGAATGACTGGCCCCACCAGCGGCAGCGCCAGATCGACCACGGGGGTAATCAGCACATCAATTGGGCCTTCCTGCTTCAGTTCGGCCCGATGAAAGCCGTGGGGTTCATAAAACAGCGATGCTCCCGCTCCCTCACCGCGCGAAATGTCGCGCAAGATATAGCCGTTTTCGACCAGGGTAGGCCCGATGGGGCTGCCGGGAACGGCTTTGATGGTGACCTGATCCTGGATGGTAAAGGTTTCGCCATGGGCAAGGGCCGTGACCTGGCGATAGCCCAGCTCCTCAGCCACCCTAGCCCCATTGGGTGAGGCCACCACCGGAATAGAGCGATCGAGTGCCCTCAGAGTAGGCGGATGGGCGTGATCTTCAAGTCCCTGACTGAGCAGAATCAAATCGATGGATTCGGGCAGGGGGCGACGGTGGGGGTGCTCACCTCTAAACAGCCAGGCCTGCTGACCAAATACCAGGTCGCCCACCAGCCAGGGGTCAATCAGAATGCGCTGCCCTCCCAGGGTCAGCAGCCAAGAATTACTGTCAAACCAGGTCACATCCATGGGCAGGGTCTCTGTCAGAGCGGCTGCCAATATTGTAACGGATTCTTTACAAAGCAAAATTAGCCATCGGCGCGGGGCTACCGGCTAGCAGCAGTAGGGCAGGCCGTGCTGAGCATAGCCGGTGTCAGGCGGCGGGCGTCAGAAATGCGTGGCTAACTTCACCGCAAAGTCATGGCCACCGATTCGCCTGTGACCGAAGTTACACACAGATTGGATCTCAGTTCTGCTCTGCAAACATCCCTCGAAATTGTGCAAATGCGCTGATCCCCGTATAATCCGTTTTGGCCTGAAGGTTAACGTTTGCGCTCGTTTCTCCACTGTCTAGTTCTGCATATGGCCCGTCTTTCCATCAAGCCCTACACTGTGCTGATCACGGCCACCGGCAAGGCTCCGATTACGCTGAAACTGCGTCCGGTGCCGCTGCTTATGGGTTTGGGATTGCTTGTAGGACTGCCCATCGCCTGGATTGGCCTTCTGCTTTACCAGAATATTCAGCTGGCTCAGCGCAACCAAAATTTGTCTGAAACCGCCAGCGAAGTGCTCACCGAGCTAGACGCCATCGGCAACGAAATTGAGGTGCTCAAAAATCGGGCCGGGCTGCCCGACCAAGAGTCTGAGAATACTCGCCTCCCCGACGACGAAAAGATTCCCCCTCGCGGGGGTGTGGCTGAGGTGGCCCCCGCCGAGATGATGTTCGATGAAGCCCGCCGCCAGCTGCCGGGCCTAGAGCAAATGCTTGCGATCGCAGTCAAGCCTGCCCTAGAGCAAACCCTGGCGTCTGAGGCGGAGCAGGCCGCCGCCTTCCCCAACGGCCAGCCCATCGCTGGCAGGGCTAAGGTCTCGTCGGAGTTTGGCCTGCGCCCCAACCCCTTTGGCGCCCGCAGCTACGAAATGCACGAGGGTATCGATTTTTCTGGCCCGGTGGGCAAACCTATTCTGGCTACCGCTGAGGGCGTCGTGGTCAGGGCCGACTACAACGGCGGCTACGGCAACCACGTCAGAATCGACCACGGCTACAACTATGAAACCCTCTACGCCCACATGTCAGAGATCGAGGTCAAAATTGGCGATCGCGTCCAGCGGGGCGATGTAGTGGGCTACCTGGGCAGCACCGGGCGCTCCTCAGGTCCGCACCTGCACTACAGCATCTACCGCAACGGCCAGGCGGTGAATCCTCGCTACTATTTAAAGCTTGAGGAAAAATAAACAAATCCAGGTCCAGACGTGAAGTTTTGCCGGTGGAAAACCCCAGCTCCTGTGCTGGGCTTGGCATAGTAGGATCGGAAAGACAATCTGCACCAGCGCTGGCATCTCCGAATCTATGGGCAACACCTTTGGGCATTTATTTCGCATTACCACCTTCGGCGAATCCCACGGCGGTGGGGTAGGGGTGGTAATAGACGGCTGCCCCCCGCGCCTAGCCATCTCCGCTGAAGAGATTCAGGCCGAGCTAGACCGCCGCCGCCCCGGACAGAGCAAAATCACCACGCCGCGTAAAGAGAGCGATCGCTGCGAGATTCTCTCCGGCGTGTTTGAGGGCCAAACCCTGGGCACACCCATCTCCATTCTGGTGCGCAACGAGAACACTCGCCCACAGGACTACAGCGAGATGGTCACCACTTACCGGCCCTCCCACGCTGATGCCACCTACGACGCCAAGTACGGCCTGCGCAACTACCAGGGCGGCGGGCGATCATCGGCTAGAGAAACCATTGGTCGAGTGGCGGCGGGGGCGATCGCCAAAAAAATCCTCCAGCAGGTGGCAGGCACCGAGATCATCGGCTACGTCAAGCGCATTCAAGACCTGGAAGGCACCGTTGACCCGGCCACCGTTACCCTGGAGCAGGTCGAAAGCAACATGGTGCGCTGCCCTGACCCCGAAGCCGCCCAGGGCATGATCGACCGTATCGAAGCCATCCGCGACCAGGGCGACTCCATCGGTGGCGTGGTGGAATGCGTGGCGCGTGGGGTTCGCGTTGGCCTGGGGTCTCCCGTCTTCGACAAGCTAGAGGCCGACCTGGCCAAGGGCGTCATGTCCCTGCCCGCCAGCAAGGGCTTTGAGATTGGCTCCGGCTTTGCCGGTACCCTGCTCACCGGCAGCCAGCACAACGACGAATTCTATACCGACGAAACCGGTACCCTGCGCACCCGCACCAACCGCTCCGGTGGCACCCAGGGCGGCATTACCAACGGCGAAAACGTTATTATTCGTGTCGCCTTTAAGCCCACCGCCACCATTCGTAAAGCTCAAAACACCGTCACCAATACGGGCGAAGCCACCGTGCTAGCCGCCCGAGGTCGCCATGACCCCTGCGTGCTGCCCCGCGCCGTGCCCATGGTGGAAGCGATGGTAGCCCTGGTGCTGTGCGACCACCTGCTGCGCCACCACGGCCAATGCGAGCTGTTCTAGCATGAAGATTACCGGCCTAGATCAGGTTCCCGAAGAGGCTGTCTCCCACAACCCGGCGATTAAAAAGCGGGTGCTGCTGCGATCGCGCGATCTGCCCCACCTAACCAATTTTTCCCAGGCTAGCTTTGCCCCCGGCCAGGTTGCCAACGGCCACAGCCATACCGATATGGCCGAAGTCTTCTTCGTCGAGTCGGGCCACGGCACCATCACCATTGATGGTCAGCCCTACCCCCTCACTCCCGGCATCTGCATCGCAGTAGAACCCGGCGAGCATCACGAAGTCGCCAATACCGGCAGCGAAGAACTCGTCCTCACCTACTTTGGACTTCAAGTTTAGGCCAAACCTGGTTTTTGGACTCTCGGTTTTGTACCGGCAACTTGTCCTCAATTCTGGTTACCTGACCTCAATTGGGGAAGGGCAAACGACCGTTTGCCCCTACGAAATACCTGCTTGATCTGGGGTTTTTGGAACTCCGAGCGGGGATTAGCCCAAGCCGCATCCCCCCAGCGAAAATCTCACTTCCTCACCTTTCCCCATTCCCTTATCTTCCTCACCCGCCCACTCGCCCACTCACCTACTCACCCAC
>PYER01000237.1 GCA_003017855.1 filamentous cyanobacterium CCT1 | reverse complement strand
AGACGTGAAACGCAGCTGCGGCGAAGATAGTGAGGGGGTTGCCCCTTGTCAAAATAGCTCGATGCCAGGTCCTTATTTAGAAAGACCCCATCTCATATGAGATGGGGTCTTTTTATGGCTGGGTCAGCTTACTGGAGTTATGGAAATAACTCCTGCATAAAAGTCCCCTAATGGTGAGCAGTGCTTGCTCTACAGTTAACGACAGTTTCCTCGTGACCAGCCCCACTCTTCTACTCCGATAGATATTTGAGATCCTTGGCGGGGATTACCGCTGCTGAGGTCAACTAGTGCCAGCTCTGTCGCAGCTCGGAAAGACCCGCGATAAACAGGTTGTCCCTGGGCGTTGTTGCTGTAAAACCGCAGGGTTGACACCGTAGGTTCTACGCCCGATCGCTCCCAACGAATTTGTGTAAACCGTTGATTGGTAGCTTCAGCACGATATTGCCAGCCATTTTGCATTTGTCCGGTGCAGATTACGGTGGTGGTAGCCGGAGAAGCTACAGGCGGCTGGGCGGTGGATTGCTGACCGCTGAATTGAATGAAGAAGGGCTGACCATCGAGGGTGCCGTTCGCCGAGATGCTGAGGATTGAGTTGTTTGGGCCATAGCGAATGTTAGCGGGACCTTGAGCGTCGGCGTTACCCGATGAGGTGAGATTGAGGACGATATCTTCAGCGGTTTTTCGGGTTTGCTGTCCGGCGAAGGCGATGTTGTTGCCGTCAGCTAGGCGAATTGTCATTTCGGCGCTGTCATCGGGCTGAACGGTGACGGAGGCGAAGGAAATGGTTTGGTTTGGACGGCCTTGGAGACCAAATACGCCTTGACCTTGCTGAGCTAGGGTTGTAGCGCTTGCAGCGGGGGGGCGGCTTACACTGTCGTCGGCGATGGTGAACAGAATTGACAGGGGCTGACCATCCAGGCTGCCATTGCCGCTTAGAGAAATTAGGGTGTTGTTTTGGTAGCGGACGGTGAGGGTTCCTGTGGCATCAGCCGCGCCTGCACTGGTCAACTGGATTTGGGCTTCATCTGAACTGCGACTGATCAATTGCCCCTCCCACCGCTGCAAGTTGCCATCTGCTAAACGCAAAGAGACTTCTACTTGCTGATTGGGGCGGCTGGTCACGGTGGCGAAAGTCACGGTTTGACTGGGGCGGCTGCCGATGGATAGGGTTCCCTCTCCTTCTCCTACAAGGTTTAAGTCGGCCTGTTGGGCGACAACGGTGGAGGAAGGAATGGGTATGGCTGCTCCGACGAGCGGAGCACTCGTCACCGTGACCACAGCACCACAGGCCAAAGCCGAACAGGCCAGAATCGAACGGATTTTCATAATGATGACCTTTTGATCGCTTTTGAACTAATTTAGAACGTTTTGTCGCCACTAACTGCCGATTTATAATGCGCTATGACCCCTACGCATTATTAGCCGAAAATAGCTAAGAGGCTGAGTGTCATGCTAATTACAAAGGCATCATACGTGAAGTTGACGGCTAGTTAAGCGCGAGTTTGATCCTATTTTTATCCTATAAAGTTGTCCGATAATGCAAAGGCAGAAAGTTTTTGAAGAGAAATTTTCGTGGAAAAAATGTTTGGTTCGATGGGATGCTAGGCTTGCAAAGCGCCTAGAGCCAAGGCTTTCGTTGGGTAGAGGCGGCATTCAAGGTTTACGTAAGTTAACGCTTAAGCTTGATCTATACAGAAGGCTGCTGCTACTGTTTGCATAGTCTTCTGGTCGTTGATACGTTTTTCGTGGCAATACCCTTTGAATAAGCTTCTAGGGTATCTGTACTGTTGCAGTAAAATTTTATGCAGATGCGATCGCGCTATTTGCTTGCCGTAGGGGTTTTGCTTCTAGGGCTGTTTGGTTTAATGGCCCAAGTGAGTTTTGCTCAGAACCCTGGCAGTAGTCACAACTCTCAGCCGACAGCTATCCTCTTTGAAAACGTGCGGATTTTTGATGGTGTCTCTGACAATTTGAGCCCATCGTCGAACGTGCTAGTAATTGGCAACAAGATTCAGACAATTGATACTCAATCACTGCCGATGCCAGCGGATATTGGTGTCACTCGGATCAGTGGCGAGGGGCGGGTGCTAATGCCAGGGCTGATCGATGCCCATACCCACCTATTTATGGAGACCAGCACAGAAGAGGACTTGGTGGCTGCGACCGCTGCGCCGGAACGGCTGCTCCAGCGGGCACGGGAAAACGCTACCGCTATGCTGATGCGGGGCTTTACCAGCGCTCGGGATATGGCCGGGCCGGTCTTTCTGCTGAAGCAGGCTATTGACCGAGGGGCAGTAGTAGGGCCGCGTATTTGGCCTTCGGGGGCGATGATCTCTCAGACCAGTGGGCATGGTGACTTTCGCGAGCTGAGCGATTTGCCCCGTACGCCCACCTCTGAGCTGAGTTTGGCCGAGCAGTTTGGGGTGGGGGCGATCGCCGACGGGGTAGACGAAGTGCTGCGCCGCGTACGTGAGCAACTGATGCAGGGGGCCAGCCAGATCAAACTGGCTGCCGGGGGCGGAGTGGCCTCAGAGTTTGACCCTATTGATGTGGCCCAATACACCGAGGCCGAGCTCAGAGCCGCTGTGGAGGCCGCTGAGGATTGGAATACCTACGTGGCTGTCCATGCCTACACTCCCCGCGCCATTCAAAAGGCGATTCGGGCAGGGGTAAAAAGTATTGAGCACGGCCAGCTGATCGATGAAGAGACAGCCCGAATGCTTGCTGAGAACGATGTGTGGCTCAGCTTGCAGCCGTTTCTGGATGACGAAGATCGCAACCCCTACCCGGAGGGGTCCGAGAACCGGGCCAATCAGTTGATTGTCTCTGAAGGCACTGACCAAGCCTACAATCTGGCGAAAAGGTACAACATCAAAACGGCTTGGGGAACTGATAACCTCTACAGCCCTCGGGGGGCAGCTCGCCAGGGGGCAAAGCTGGCCAAGCTAGTGCGCTGGTACAGCCTAGCGGAGGTACTGAGAATGGCGACTAGCACGAATGCCAGCCTGCTGGCGCTGTCGGGGCCGCGCAACCCCTACCCCGGCAAACTGGGCGTAGTAGAAGAGGGTGCCCTGGCGGATTTGCTGCTGGTCAATGGTAACCCTCTAGAGAATATTCGTTTGATTGAGAACCCAGAGGCTAACTTTTTAGTGATTGTGAAAGATGGTGTGATTTATAAAAACCGTCTTGGTTGATAGCTGCAGGCTGGTTCAATTTCACTACTTTGATTAACGCCTCTTGGCACCGACAGTCTCGTGAGTAGTAGTTTACTAGGTCGAAAAATGCCTTTCAATTTTCATTTACTACGGAAGGCTTTGCTGAGCGGTGTTATGTTGGCGATCGCAGGATTCGCGACCCCTGCCCAGGCTAATTCGGTCTCTGTTTCGTGGGTCTGTGCGGGCGACGGGACGGACGACTACCTTTGACGTGGGCGGTTACTACCGGGTGGTGGATCAGTATCTGGGGCGAACCGAAGCCGATCAGCCCACCTATCTCCGGCTGTTGGTAGATCCCTACTTGGGGTTGCGGGTCGCTCGGCTCAGCGGTGACTTGAATTTCAACTTCAACGTGGGTGGGCTACCGCTGAACAACGTGCCGCTAAATCAGTCGGCTACACTGGTGAAACCGCTGTTGGGTGGCCAGATGGGACTGGAGTTGTCCGATCGCTGGGCACTGGGTCTACGAGGCAGTATCTCAGGGTTGGGCATTGGGGCCGATGAAAACTTTGCTTGGAGTGTGCTGGCGGGTGCTCGCTATCAGGTGTCGCAACGGGCTGCTTTACAGTTGGCTTACCAAGCGAAGGAGTCGCGGTACAGCGCTGGTCAGGGTATCGGCCGTTTTTCCGTAAACCAGGCTCAGCAGGGCCTATGGCTGGGGGTGGATATTGGCCTGTAGGGGTAGTGGGGGCGATACAGTTAACAAAGACTGATCGCTGTAGTAGGGGTTATGGGGGACAGAGGATTTGTGATTGACCTGCCGGATGCTGGGATGACCCAGGTTCTGGGCGATCGCCTGGGGCAGCTTTGTCCGCCGGGCACGGTACTGCTGCTGTCGGGCGATTTGGGCAGCGGTAAGACAACCCTGGTGCAGGGAATAGGGGCGGGCCTAGGTATTGCTGAGCCGATTAGCAGCCCGACGTTTACGCTGATCAATGAGTATCTGGAGGGGCGGATTCCCCTTTACCATGTGGATTTGTACCGATTAGAGCCGGAGCAGGTAAGCTCTTTAGAGCTGGAGAGCTACTGGGAAGCCATAGATATATCGCCCGGCCTGCTTGCGATCGAATGGTCAGAGCGCATGCCGGATGAACCCGCATCGGCCATACGGCTGCGGCTTGAGGATTTACCTGGCGGTGGGCGGCGGGCTACGCTGAGGGCGGTTGGAGAAGAGCAAATTGCATTGTTGGAGAAGGTGATTGGCGATGGCCTACTGGCTGATGAAATCTGAGCCCGACGTGTACAGTATTGACGATCTGGAGCGCGATCGCACCGAGCTTTGGGACGGAGTTCGCAACTACCAGGCCCGCAACTTTCTCACCAGTATGGCCCTGGGCGACAAAGCCTTTTTCTACCATTCCAACACCAAGCCACCGGGATTGGTGGGGCTGATGGAGATCGTGGCCACCAACGTCGTTGACCCTACCCAGTTTGACGCGTCTAACAAGTACTACGACCCCAAGTCGTCGCCGGATAGCCCCCGCTGGCACACCGTGAAGGTGGGCTACCTGAAGACCTTTGCCCAGCTCATTACGCTCGATCAGCTGAAGGAGATATTTACCTCTGATGAACTGTGGGTGGTGCGGCGGGGCAGTCGACTGTCGGTGATGCCGGTGGATGAGGCCGTGGCTCAAAAGCTTTTGCACATGGCTGAAGCGGTCTAGCTTAGCGTTTATTTTCGTTCAATTTATCTGGCTAAAACATTCACAATGAATCTACCTGAGGACCCAGAATCGCCTATTCAAATCAACATTGTGCCGATGATTGATGTGGTCTTCGCGATACTGGCATTTTTCATTCTCTCTAGCCTGTTGCTGACTCGAAATGAGGGGCTGCCGGTGGCATTGCCGAATGCTGAAACGGCTGAAGCCCAGGTCCAGCGGCAGGTTGTTGTGTCACTAAACGCAGCTGGTGAAATATTTGTAGGCAATAGAGCGGTCACTGATGAACAGCTATTAGAAGCGATTCAAACGTTGGGAACGTTAACCGATGGTGGCCTGGTGGTGATTCGAGCAGATCAATCGGTGAGCCACGGTCGGGTGGTCACCGTGATGGATCGACTGCGATCGCTGCCTGGGGTGCAATTGGCGATCGCAACTGAAGGAAGTCAGCCCTAAGTTAGGTGCTGAATATAGAAAAGTTAACCCTTCTACCGCTGTGTTGCTAGATATCTCGATTTTATAATCTATGAGTCATGGTGAGTACAAGTTCAAAGCTATGGCAGAAGCTGTAGAGAAAGCATTTCGAGTTTAGATTATGGCGTTACAACTCATGGCCTTACCAAGGCAGTTGGTAACAGTAGTACAGTTTTTGCTGGTGCCAGTGTGCTTTGTGCTGGCCTGGGGACTGGTAGGAATTACAGTCTGGAATTTAATAACAGCTGTTCGTGATGGGGTAGATCGCGCTACGGTAATGCACAAAATTCCCTGTGCTGACTGTCGCTATTTCACGGGTGATCATCGGCTTAAGTGCCCTATTCATCCTAAAGCTGCCCTTTCTGAATCGGCCATTGACTGCGCTGATTTTGAGCAGACAGGGTTTGTATAACCTGTTTGGCTGCCCTTCTGAGCTGTTTCAGGGCTGCTTCTAAGTCAGCGGGGCTGAACTGTCTATAGGACGCATTTCGACTTCGCTCAATGCTCGATCCCTGGCTGTGCACAGGGTTGAGCGGAGTTGTTCACAAAATGTGCTTTTGAAGTTGCTTTGGCGTTATTCTTGGGCAATGGGCACAACTCGAGCGATCGCTTCTTTGATAAAAGCTTTCATAATCGCGTCGCGTTGATTGAGGCGGAACTGTTGTTCTACGACAGTACCTATGCCGCCGTCGCCCCAGCTTTGGTTTTGGCGGAAGTATTCAATAAAGCTCTTGCCAGCGATGCGGGTGAGATAGGCACCGCTTGTGCCCTTCAGAGCCCGGCCAGCGAGTACTGTGGCTAAATTGGTTTGCAGGCCCAGCGCCAGCAGGTCTACGGTGCCTTTGACCAGGCCCAGACCCG
Organism: filamentous cyanobacterium CCT1; assembly: GCA_003017855.1. GTDB lineage: Bacteria > Cyanobacteriota > Cyanobacteriia > Phormidesmidales > Phormidesmidaceae > Nodosilinea. Next base: position 3,966 of record PYER01000237.1, on the reverse strand, counting down.
TGAGGGTTTTGGCTACGGACAGGGCCAGGGCTTTGCCTTCTTCAAGGCTGACCTCGCAGCCGTAAACCTGGCTGAGCTCAACGACCATTTGAGCGTTGATGGCGGCTGTGGCCAAAAAGTCGAGGCCGGGCAGGGGAGTAACGGCGATCGCCCCGGCGCTCAACCACTGGTATCGCTCGATGATGGCCTCGGCCTGATCCTGGCGCTGGCTGTCGATAATTTGGCGGGCGGTTTCGCCAAGCTGCTGAGTTTGCAGAAGTAGGTTGTCAGCGATGAGTGCTTCCCCTTCCTGGCGCAGCAGGTCGGCCAGGCGCGCCCGCAGGGGCAGCAGATTGGGCTGCATTTGTAGCCAGCCGCCACCAACCTGGGGTAAGGGCTGGGGTAAAGCCGCTACGGCAACAATGTCATCAGGGCTTAGCGGAGGGACAAGCCGCGATCGCAGCCGTTCCAGCAGGGCCTCTAGATCGGCTTCAGGATAGCGATCGGCCTTGTTGAGCACCAGAAGCACTCGTTTACCCATGCCCATCAGCGCCTGCAGTACGGTGTATTCTGCCTGCCGCAGATCGTCGTCAATAACAAACAAAATTAAATCTGCTCCGGCTGCTACGGCGCGAGCGGCTTGCTCTCTTTCGGTACCGGCGATGCCTGCTTCTGCAATACCTGGAGTGTCAATAAGCTGCAGCGCTCTCGACATATTGGGGATTTGCCAGGGATAGACTTGCTGAGTCTGAGTAGTTCCTAGGGCAGCGCCTACTTGACCAACCGGTTGACCTAAAAGTTCGTTGACTAGCGCCGTTTTACCGGCTGACCCGACCCCAAACACGGCAATAGTCAGCGCTTGATCTGGGTTTGAAAACGCTAAACTCTGCGCTTTTTCTTGCAGCGCCTGGCGAGCTACCTGGTCTTGAATTTGATCGACCTGGTTTTGCACCGCCTGCAGATTAGCAGTAGCGGCCTCTTTGGGGTAGCGAGGAGCCTGGAGAGTTTTCTGACGTCGGCGAGGACGTAGAAAAGGCCGCAGACGATAAAGACCAAACCCTACCGCGCCCGCGATCGCCGCTACAATCGCCCCTATGACCACCCGGGCTAGTAAGGGCGACAGCAGCGCCAGTACGGTGTACAGACGCAGCAAAGCATCGGCGAGTAGCAGCACTGCTCCTAAGCTTATGAGTAGCCCCACCAGCAGTAATAGCCATCGCCACCGCACCATAGTTTCCCTGCTCAATCAACGGCAGTGCGTGAAGAATAGCGTAAACTAAGCTCTAAAAACCAGCCTGGCAGGGGTATGCACTGAACGCCCTTGCCAAAGCGACTGATTGACCGGGTAAACTTTGCGGTAGTTCGCTAAGCCAGCATTGTAGCGGTAGAGCAGCGTTTGCCGGGGCTTTGACCCTGCTAGACTCGGCCTAAACGGCCCCCACTGGCTTGTTCTGTTGATTCTCCCCTGTTGAGGAAACCCCCATGGCCGATCTAGCTGTACCCGTCCCAGCCGATGCCGAAATCATTACCGTGCGACCCCAGCACGACACCGCCACGCTGCAAAAGCTGCCCTACTTTGTCGGCATTTCTGGAGCCACGGCGGGGTCTCAGGGCCTGTCGATGAACTTGGTTATCATTCCACCGGGGGCGACCGCAGAACCCCACTTTCACAGAGACTACGAAACCGCCATCTACATTCTCAAGGGCCGGGTCCAGACGGCCTACGGTGAGGGGTTGACCAAAACCATCGTCAACGAGGCGGGCGACTTTCTCTACATTCCACCGGGGGTGCCCCACCAGCCCACCAACCTGAGCGACAGCGAACCGGCCCAGGCGATCGTGGCCCGCAACGACCCCAACGAGCAGGAGAATGTGGTGCTGTACTCGGTGTAAGCTCCTGTCCGAGCTGATGTAGCGACATTTGGGTCAACTGCGCTGGGGGCGCGTGGCGGGGGAGGCAAAGGCCTGCTGGAGCTGTTCAACCCGCTGGTTGGCGGTCTCAGGCGGCGGCGAAATCCACAGCGATTCGTAGAAGAAGAACGACATGCCCGAGTAGGCGCGATCGCGCACCGCCGCCATCTGATTCGTAATAAAGTCCATTTTTACCGGGGCAGCCCGCAGCCCGCTAAGAATGCCGATGCTGACCGGAATCCTGCGCCGCGCCGCCTGAATCGATGGCTTGTTCATTTCCCACATAAAGCGGTTTTGATCGCTACGGTAAACCTGAATCACCAGCTCATCGACAATGCCTCGGTTTACCCAGGTGGGCCAATCTTGGAGGTAGTTGGTGTAAGCAAAGGGGTAGGGGTTGGGCGAAATCGACACCACCGCATTGGGACGGCGGGCCTTGACCAGCTTGTAGACCTCGGCTAGAAAATCAGAGATCTTGTTGGCCCGCCAGGCCATCCACTCGGCATCCTGGGGGTCACTGGGCGGCGCCTGCCCGCCGTGCTCGGCCCGGTAAAGGTTAATGGTAAAGGGGTCGTAGCCAAAATCGACCGGTAGGCCCAGGTGGTCGTCAAACTGAAAGCCATCGACCTCGTAGTTGGTCACCAGGTCGTTGATCAGCTCCAGCTGAAACTTTTGCACTTGGGGGTGAAAGGGGTTCATCCAGCGGCGTGGAATCACGTTGCCCTCCATCCAAATGCCGGGGTCGGCCAGGGGTACATCGTCGGGCAGAAATTCGTCTACCTGGGCGATCCACTGGTCAGCCCGGTGCTTTTCGCGGGCCAGGTCGTTGGCCTTGGGCTGCTCCAGGGTGCTCAGTTTAGGAGAAGTCGTCGGTTTGCCCCCCGCCTTGGGCACGGCAGAGACAGCCTCAGGCTGCTTTTGGGTAAACCAGTCGGGGTGGCGACGGTATAGCTCGTACTCAGCGGGGGCCATAAAGCCAAACTCGAACCAGGGCACCACCGCCATGCCCCGAGCATGACCAAACTCGATCGCCTCCTGCATCATGTCGCGATCGCTCTCGGAGGCGGGGCCAGGGGCACGCAGGTCGCCCATCAGGTGCTGGCTCACCCCCAGTTCTCGCTTGGCCGTGGCGCTAGGGTAGAGGGTGTGGCCGTAGTTCCACACCACGGGGTAGATCGTATTGAAATTGAGGTCGGCCAAACGGTTCACCGCCGACTGCAGCGCCTCGGTCGAAAATAGAACCTGACTGTCGACGTTGGTTAGCCAGACGCCCCGCATTTCGCGCAGCGGCGAGGGCACCGCAGGGGTCTGGGCCTGGGCCACCCAGGCGGGGTCAACGGTGCGGCGCAGGGCGGGGTTGGAGGCCGCGCCACACATCAGGGCCGCCGCCTCGCCCCGGGTGAGCCGCTGGACGGGGTTGAGGCGATTGGCCTGGGGATAGTTCACTACCACGCCCTGGGTGAGGGCGGCGGCAACCCCCTCGCGGGCGTACTGGGGCACCTGAGGGCCGTCTTCGAGGCTGGCGTTGATGATGGTGTTGGCGGCCAGCTCGTAATTGGCCCCCAGCTTGGCCGCCAGGGCCATGATCGCTTCGGCTCGCACCAGGGGGCGATCGCGCTGATAGTACTGGTCGGGGTAGTGGGCGGCCACTGTGGGGGCCGTCTCCAGGCCCAGCGCCCGCTCTAGCGGATTGGCCCAGCTGCCCGCCTGAGCGGGAGGGCTGATCTGGTTGAGCAGAGCTATGTAGTCGCCCCAGAGAATGTCGTCGTCAGGGTAGAACCGGCCGCTGCGATCGGGAGTGACTACGCCCAGCTGAGCCAGGGTAGTGATGCAGTCCCTGGCCCAGTAGTTTTGAATATCCACCGGAATGACCCGCGCTGGGGGGATGATAGGCCGGTTTTCTGCGGGAGTTTCACTGGGCAGAACCTGCTTGGTCACGACGGGCATAACCGATGCAGTTGCCCCATCCGTCCTGGCCAGCAGCGGCAGCACCCCCGGCCCGCCCAGCACCAGCATGAGGGTCGTCCCAAAACAGACGAGCGATCGCATCCACCCCCTACCCATCCACCCCTTACC
>PYER01000236.1 GCA_003017855.1 filamentous cyanobacterium CCT1 | reverse complement strand
GCGACAATTCGGGCCTCGAGCTGCTGGGCGTAGTTGCCGCCCGTGCGGGGCACCTTGGGCGGGCGGGCATGGTCGTAGTTGGGCTGCCCGGTCAGGTGAATAATCCCCTTCCACCAGTGGCGGGTGACGCGGTCCTGGTCGGAGAGGGCAAAGTCGTCTAGCTCCTGCAGCTCGCGCTTTTGCCGCGATACGGCCACCATCAGCAGGCGATCGAGCCAGGCCAGCTCGGTTTTGAGGTAGGCCCAGTTGTCGGCAAAGGGAGCCGTTTTGTCGGAGTTATGGCCCTCAGGATTGGACATTGCCCAGCACTCGAATAAACTCCAAAGGCAGCCCGTCGGCATCGGCTAGGAAGGCGACCTCGTAGACGCGATCGCCGATGATCTGCTGCTGCGGCTCCAGCAAAACCTTCAGGTGGCCAGCGCTAGCATCGTCGGCAAACCGCTGGCGCAGCTCTGTCAGCCAGGCGGGCAGGCTTGAGGCCATCTCAGTCAAATCAAAGGATAGGTGATAGTAGCCGGTGTAGTGCTCGTCGCTAAAGGCATCGGCGGCGGGGCGCGGCTCGGGCACCTGCATTAGCTCAATGCGCCCCCCCAGCCCCTGCATCCAGCAGGCCAGGGTAATGCCAGCGGTAAAGCGCTCGTGGACGGTAAACCCCAGGGCTTCGTAAAAGGCGATCGCGCGGTGAATATCCTGAGTGCGAATTGATGCGTGGTGGAGCATCGGGCGGGCGGCCTGGCTATTCAAAGAGACGAAAATAAGGATAGCGCACCGGCACACCCGGCTCTTTTTCGAGGCTAAAGTTAATCACCGCCCAGCGGGGGTCAACCTCGGCGGGGGGGCTAAACTCCACCGGCAGGCCGTAGAGCTTGGGCGCAGTCGAGGTCTCAACCTGCCCACGCCAGGGCGAGTTGCGCTCCAGATAGGCGTTGACCAGCTCCTGGTAGCGCTCGGCGATGATAACCCGCGTGGCCCGGTAGCCCTGGGTGTAGAGGCGATCGAGCGCCTCGTGAATTTCAAAGCGAATGCCGTCGGGGTGGGTGTGCTGCCGGTACCACTCGCCCTCCCACTGGCGCCAGTGCCGCCCCGACTGCAGGTGCACCAGCTCTTTTGAGTCGGGGTTGGCCTCAAAGGCGCCGTGGCGCGTGCACAGGTACGTGTCGGTCAGCGTCAGGGCCGGAATCGTCTGACGACAGTGAGGGCACTGGATTTCTGGGCCATAGATGGGATACTGCAAGGCGGAGTTGACCATTGGGCTGAAACCAGACGTGTCCTCAGGGGCGGGCATGGAGCGGACGGTTGCACGAGCAGTTTACGCTATATCCGTAGCTGCATTATATCGTTGGGAACCCGGCTCTCCCTGTAGCTGGGGCATCCCATTGATGGATTCCGCTAATTTTTTTAGGAACTTTACCGAAGACTGGCTTGCTATGGATGCTGCTTCCACCTCGCTCTGGCCCCGCCCTGACCTGTCTCAGGCCGCTTTTGTCGCCCCCACGGCCACAATTATGGGTCAAATAACGCTCCATGAGGGCTGCAGCATCTGGTACGGGGCCGTGCTGCGCGGCGATGTGGAATCGATTGAAGTCGGGGCCTACAGCAACGTGCAGGACGGGGCGATTCTCCATGGCGACCCCGGCCAGCCCACGGTGCTCGAAGACTACGTCACCGTCGGTCACCGGGCCGTCATCCACAGCGCCCACATCGAGCGGGGTTGCCTGATCGGCATTGGCGCGATCGTGCTCGACGGGGTGCGGGTTGGCACGGGCAGCATAGTCGGGGCCGGGGCGGTGGTGACCAAAGATGTGCCGCCGCGATCGCTGGTGATGGGCGTACCGGGCAAAATCATACGCGAGGTCTCTGACCAGCAGGCCCTGGAACTGCTGGAGCACGCCCAAAAGTACCATCAACTCGCCCTGGCCCACGCCGGACACAGCAACGACCTGGGGTTTGTTTAAAACATTTGTTGTTATGCTTAAGGCATAGCTATGATGCCCAGTTATAGACAGGCAGTTTGTGTCGTGGATATTCTGATCGAGTCGACCGAGAAGTTTGAGCATGATCTTGATAGTTTAGGTCATAGCGAAAAATTGATGGTCATTGAAAAAATCAATCAGTGTGCTGACCTTTTTCCAAACCAAAAGAGCTATGTTTATCGCAAGCTTCGCCGCCTGCCTCTGTTCGCGGGGTTAAATGGGTACGAATCTTCTCTTTACACGTTAAAAATTTCGGAAAAGTTAAGAGCAATTTTGACTGTTGACGAAGATCCTATATTTGATCAAGTTATTTTCACGCTTTTTCGAGTGGTTGGGCATGACAACCTCGACAAGGCATATCAAAGCATTGCGGAGTCTTTATATCAAGAAATAGCCCATCATGGTTCAGAAACTGCTACCGCCTTGTAAATGCATTTATGGCGCAGAACCTTACCCTTTGTGATGAATACGGAATTATCTATCAAGCAATAAGGATTCTGCCCAATGATCAACTAAAGATTAGCTTTCTGGACGCCTTAGCGGAGCTTGAGGATGGCGAGTGTCACAGAACGAGAAAGTTTCCCAAAACCAGGCTGCATAAAGTAAAGGGTGTTAAGCAGGCGATCTATCGGGCTGATATTGACAAGGTTTCAGGTTGGCGCATTCATGTTCAGTATATTAATGGAGAAATTCATCTAAAAGATGTCATTGAAGGACAAAAGCATGATGACGTCCTTGAAGTGATCAAGTCAAAAAAGTCACGCTATGAATAGGGTTTGGATTTGCCTTTTAACTAGAATTAATTATCTCTAAACATCTCGGTATTCAACGCAACTTTACCGTTGAGCACATTGAAAAGCTGGCTGAGTTTTTCCATATTTCCCCCGCCGCATTCTTTCCTCGAGCATCGTGATGAATCTGTTTCGGTCTCTAGTGATAGCTCTACTCTGCCTGCTGTGCGCCACGGGTTGGAGCATTCCCGCATGGGCACAATCTGCTACGGCAGACCTATCGCCTCAGGTAGTGCAAGACATTTCTGATCTGCGCCAAAAAGCCTTTACCGCATCTCAAAAGGGCCAGTTTACCGAGGCCGAAACCTACTGGAGCCAGCTGATCGACTACCTGCCCGACGAAGCCGCCCTCTGGAGCAACCGGGGCAACGTGCGCGTCAGCCAAAACAAGCTGAAGGAGGCGCTGGAAGACTACAACCGGGCGATCGCTCTAGCCCCTGACCAGCCCGACCCCTACCTTAACCGGGGGGCCGCCCTAGAAGGGCTGGGGCGGTGGGAGGATGCGATCGCTGACTACAGCCAGGTGCTTGCTCTCAACCCCGACGATGCCGCCGCCTACAACAACCGGGGCAACGCCCAGGCGGGTTTGGGCCATTGGGACACCGCCCTGGCCGACTACCAAAAAGCCGCCGACCTCGACCCCAAATTTGCCTTTGCCCGCGTCAATGCCGCCCTGGCTGAGTACCAGCTGGGCCACGCTGACGAAGCGATTCGCCAGTTTCGCAGCCTCACCCGCCGCTACCCCAACTTTGCCGACGCCCGCGCCGCCCTCACCGCTGCCCTCTGGGGCCAGGGCCAAAGCGGCGAGGCCGAGAGCAACTGGGTGGCAGTCATGGGCCTCGATCGCCGCTACCGAGACCTCGAATGGCTGAGCACCGTGCGCCGCTGGCCCCCCGCCATGGTCGCCGCCCTGGAGAAGTTTTTGAACCTGTAGTCGGTTTATTGGGGGGACTGTGGCTAAAGTCATTGCTATTACTGAAGCATTTAGGACCCTGGCAGAGGTAGAGACCCGCCTGGAATTGAGCCGCAGCGAAGATGCGGCCTTCTTCCCAGAGTGGCGAGCACCCCTACCCGGCCTTAGCGGCGTAGAAACCGATCGCCTGGAGGTGATGCGGCAGCGGCTGCTGTATCACAGGGCTGACGGAGATTTACTAGAGGGTTCTGTAATGCTGCTGGTGGCATCCCCGCTGCTAGAGCTAGCCGGGTTCTACGACCCGCCCTTCAAGCTGAAGGCCGAAGCCGCGGTAGAAGTTGTTGTAGACGACGGTGAAGAGGTGCTGCGAGGGCGCATTGATGCACTAGTTTTACAGCAAAACTTTTGGGTGCTGGTGCTCGAAGCGAAGAAAACGACAATTTCTACCCGTTCTGCCTTACCTCAGGGGTTAGCCTACATGATGGCCAATACTCAGATCGATCAACCTACTTTTGGCCTACTAACCAACGGCGATGACGTTTTGTTCGTAAAACTGAGCCATCAGCCTGCGAAGCAATACAGTTTGTCGCGGGTTTTCTCGCTGTACACCCTGCCTGAAGAACTGCAAGCCGTGCTGCAAATTCTCAAGGGCATCGGCAAGGCGATCGCGCCCCCAACGTCCAATTAGACTGGCTAAACAGCCTGTTCACCAAGCGTGTTGACGCTCAAAGAACCTGTGCTACTCTTAAAAATAACGAGCGCTCGGTTAAAAAAGAATGCCTAAGGTTGTCGACCACGACCAGTACCGCAAAGCGCTGCTAGAGCAGTGCTTTGACCTGTTTGCCGAGCACGGCTACGCCAGCCTGACCACCCGACAGATTGCCAAGGCGCTAGGCGTTTCTACCGGCACGCTGTACTACTACTTCCCCAGCAAGGAGGATTTGTTCATGCAGCTGATTGAGGAATTGACCACTCAAGATCTACTGCAGGCCAGCGCCAAGATCGAAGGGTTGAGCAGCCTGCGAGAGCGCATTCTGGCTCTGGGCGATTTTTTAGAGGCCAACGAAGACTATTTCATGAAGCAGACTTTGCTAATGATGGATTTTTACCAGCAGGCTGGGATGGGGCCGTCGCGGGTGAATGAGGCGGTACAGCGGGTGAGCATGCGATCGCGCGACGAAATTATGACCGCGCTGCAAATCGACAATCCTCTGATTGCTACCCACATTCTCTGCTTATTTGATGGGTTGATCTCCGAGCGCATGGTCAACCCAGAGATGGTGTCTTACCGAGGGCAGGCCGAGCTTTTAGCCGACCTGCTCACCGCCTACCTGGAGAAGGTGCCGGGAGGACGGCTATGACGTTGCGTTCACCCTGGGTCTGGCTGCGCTATGGGCGTCGCCAGATCTATCCCTGGATGACGTTAGCCATAACGGGGTGGCAGTGGGTAGTGGAGTGCGGTGTGGAACGCGACCGCGCTGCCATTCGCTGGATGGCCACCCTGGTCAAAATCGACGGCGCTAAATTGACGGAATTTCTCAACGACTTAATCTGGTGAACCCATGGAAACCCTATCGCCGCTAACCGTTCTGCAACCGACCCAGTTTGATGCCGCCGCTGAGCTGCTCTGTGCCGCCTTTGCCGACGATCCCCTGTTCAATTACCTAGTGCCTACGGACGTAGGCGATCGCCAGGCCCTGATGAGCGATCTGTTTCGCATGCTGTTGCGCTGCGGTGGCAACCACGGCTACGGCCTGACCGATGCAGATGGCCAAACGCTGAAAGGCATCTCCATTTGGATGCCGCCCGGCCAGTCAGTCGATCTGGTCGACCTGCTGCTGGCCGGGCTATACGAGCTGCCCTTTCGCCTACCCTGGCAGTACCTGCCCCGCTGGCAGGCCGCGATCGCCCTCGATCGCGAGCATCACCAAGCCATGCCCATGCCCCACTGGTATCTGATGCTGCTGGCGGTCAGCCCCCGCTTCCAGCGCCAGGGCGTTGGTCACCAGCTCATGCAGCCCGGACTGGAGGGCAGCGATCGCACAGGCCAGCCCTGCTACCTCGAAACCTCAACCGAAGGCGCAGTACGCTTCTACCAGCGCCACGGCTTCGAGATTGTCAAAACCGGCCCCTTTGCCGAGCAGGCGCCGCCGTTTTGGACGCTGCGAAGAGGGTAGATGGGTGGATGGGTAGATGGGTGGATGGATAGGTGGGTAGGTGGGGTAAGCGATAACCACTTATTCGCCCACTTTCCCACTCATCCACTCTCCCACCCATCCACTCTCCCACCCGTCTACTGCGGTGGGTTCAAAAAGCGACCGGCAAATTTCATCACGGTGCCCAGGTCGGTGGTGTTGGGGGAGCCGGAGTTGAGGAAGGCGCCGAGTAGGGGGTTGTCGCCGCTGGGAGCACCGGGTTTGGCGGCTCCCATGCCGAGCAGGCCCAGGGCCACAGGCAGCAGCCTGGGCAGCATAGTTTGAATCATACCGGCGTTCAGGCCGCTCTTTTGGGCGATCGCCTGAATCATTTGCTGCTGCATCTGGGGCGGAATGGCCGAGGCCAGGGCAGCGGTCCCGCCGGCTCCGGCTAGCTTGCCGAGCATGCCTTCGATCTGGCCTGAGCCAACGGTGGCAGCCTGCTGCTTAAGGGCAGGCTGCAGCGCTCCCCCCAGAGCATTTAGCAGCGAGCCGACCTGGTCGTTGTTGAGGCCCTGGCTACCGGCTACATCCTGGACCGAGGTGAATACCGAGCTGAGTTGGTCAATGCTGCCCTGTTGGTTAGGGTTGTTGATCGAGCTGAGCACGTCAAAAAAGAGAGACATGGCGTTTCCTTGTAGTGAATTAAATAGCAGATCAATCGGGTCCAGCCCTGGAGTGGCAGGCTAGGCAGTCCTGGGCTGGCGCGGTGCAAACTAGGCAGCGGGTACGCGCACGTGGAGCGATCGCACCAGCTGTAGCCACTGACCGCTGTCGGTGAGGTAGCCCAGTTCGGCCACGTAGTCGCGATCGGGAACTGGGATGGGCACGTGGCGATCGGTGTCGTTGGCCTGCAGGATGTACTCCTGAGTGGCGTGGGCCGCCTGGTAGTCAAGCTCCAGGTTGGTGGCATCGTGGATGCGCAGGGCTAACACGCGGCCTCCATCTCGTTGCAAGGCCTCTCTATGGGCCGGGGCGACTTCCCAGTAGGCGTAGGCGGCATCGGCAGAGCGCGGCACCAGAATGATCTTGCTCTCGACGCCCATGTCGGTGCGTCGGCCTACCCCGACAGCAGGGCTCGATTCAGCATCGGCGATGGGGGTTGTAACCGGGTCTGCGGTGCGGCTCCACCGGGTAGCTGTCCCCAGTCCGGCAGCGGCTCCGGCGGCAGCACCCGCGATCGCCATCCCAGGAACTGGGGCTGGTTCTGCCGGGGCAACCTTGCCCCCATTCACCAGACCTGCTGCCCCACCCAGGGGAGTTCCGATGGACGTACCCACGGTGGCCGCCGCGGCGGTGGCGGGGCAGGCGGGGACTCGTACCGCCTCGGACCTGGCCAGGGTCTGCCATTGATAATTGCCGTTGACGTAGCCAACTTCAACCACGTAGTCGCGATCGTCAATGGCAATGGGCAGGTGCAAATCGCCGGGGGTTTCGAGGGGGGCGTTGAATTCTTGCAGGCTGTTGAGGCCGTGGCCATTGCCGGGCAGTTTAGTGACGTCGTAGAGCCGTGCCTTGAGGCTGCGGGAGCCCGTTTTGAGATCATCTACGGTGCTCTGGGGCAGATCCCAGTAGGCGTAGGCACGTTTGCAGTCGCGCGGGGTAAGAATAACTCGGGCTGGTGCGATGGTCTGAGCGGGACGGGCCATGGCAGCGCCACCCAGCGTCGCTGCCCCCAGGCCTGCAGCGGCGGCAGCGGCAGCCCCAATGCCCGGTGCGGCTGGGGTGACGGTGCTAGGGCAGGCGGGCACGCGCACGTGGGCCGATCGCGCCAGGGCGTGCCAGGTGGCATCGCGACCTACGTAGCCCAGTTCGACCAGGTAGTCGCGGTTGTCGACATCGACGGGCAGGTGGCGATCGCCCACGGCCACCGTATCGCAGTCAAACTGGTAGGTGCGGTGGGGGGACTGGCGATCGACATCGGCAATGTCAGTGACATCGTGGAGCTTCAGCGCCAGCGAGCAGTCCTGCTGCCGCAGGGACTCCACCTCGGCCTCGGGCAGCTCCCAGTACGCGTAGGCGACACGGCAGTTGCGGGGGGTAAGAATGATGCGGCGATCGGCGACTTCGGCCAAAGGTGCGGCGGCCAGGGGGGCACCCACCGGAGCCCGGTCTTTGAGCAGCCACCAGAGCAGCCCGCCTAGCAGGGGCAGAGCCAGCAGCCAGGGCCACCAGGGCAGCCCGCGAGCCGCAACCGGAGCCACAGCTACTGGATCGGCGGGTTCAAGCGTGGTCTCTGGAGCGACTTCAGCCTCGGGCAATGTTTCGGCATTGACCTCGGCCTCGGCTGTGGGCTCGGCTTCGGGGGGGGCGATCGCCGCCGCCCGAGCCGCCTCTATGAGATCTTCATTGTCGGGGTTGACGGCAAAGCCTAAAAAGGCCAGCGCTGCCGGAGTCGCCGTCTCGGCGTTGTAGACGTAGGAGAGCGGCTGCGAGAAGGGGTAGCGCTGGTCATCGGGCAGGGTGTCGTGCATGGGCACGATTTTGACCGCCGGGTTGTTGAGGGCCTGCTCAGCCACGACGTAGCTAATCCCGTTTTCGTCGAGGGTGGCGGCAATCTCCTCGGCGCTCGGTTCGCTTAGCGTCACGGCATCGAGGGCCGCCTCAAAGGGGACCGCCTCAAATACCGGATAGTTGCGAAAGGCCTGGCGGGTGTCGCTCGTCTCGGGGTGGTCGACCAGCACGATGGGGGCATCCTGGCCCCCGACCTCCGACCAGTTGGTAATTTCGCCCCGAAAGATTTGAGCGAACTGATCGATGGTCAGACTGCCGGCAAAGGGATTGTTGGGGCTGATCACAATGGCAATTTTTTGGCGCGATACGGGCACCTCGCGCAGCCCGGCGCCAGTTTCGGCATCGGTGAGGGTGCGACCGACAGCGGCCAGGTCGGTGTCGCCGTCGATCACCGACTGAATGGCCTCGTCGGCGCTTTCATAGGCGACCTCTACCTCGGCGTCGCCGTAGAGGCTGGAAAAGCGCGATCGCAGCGCATCATTGAGCAGCCGCATCGCCTCTGAACTGTCGATATTGAGCTGGCTACCGGGCTCCAGAGAGGTAGGGATTTCAACGCCCTCTAGAGGACTGGCAGTTTGGGCCCAAAGGGAAGCATCCCGCTCGAATACGATGGTAACGGCAACCAGCAGGGGGGCTGTAGCCAGCCAGAGTAGAGGCCGTTTCCGGGATTTAGTAGCGCGGGGAACATCAGCGCCGTGGTGTTCAAACATAAGCAGGCACCAGGAAATCAATACGTAAAAAGCGGACGTAAAAACCAGTTAAAAAAACCTTGACCATGAGGCCCTGCAACAAACCCATGCAGAACAGTTTAAACTTTAATTAAGCCGAACCAGAGACTCCTTAAACCAGCACAACTGCCCCGTAACCGTGCTGCTATGCCAAAAAACTCTGGCTATAACAGCACATACTCTCTGCTATTGATCCATAGATCAACAAGAGATATCGAGCCTAAACATGCTGCTCAGACAATGGGGTAAAACCAGTTATTTTTGGTATCCGGAGCTTAGATCACAAACATAAGAAATTCATAAAAGCTCGTCTTACCAAGCTTTTAGATCCGCGCTACATCAAAGGTATTGCACTGATTAATATCGCCCGTTTCAATACCGCGATAAAACCACTCGGCCCGCTGCTGCGACGATCCGTGGGTAAACGAGTCGGGGGTGACATAGCCCTGAGACTCCAGCTGCAGGCGATCGTCGCCGATTTGGCTGGCGGCATTGAGGGCTTCTTCAATGTCACCCTCTTCTAAAATTTGGTTTGCAACCTGGGCATTGTGGGCCCAAACTCCGGCAAAGCAATCGGCTTGCAGTTCTAGCCGCACCGAGAGTTCGTTGGCCTGGGTGCGGCTGGTTCGCTGCTGGGCGCGCTGCACCTGGCCAGACACCCCCAGCAGGTTTTGCACGTGGTGCCCCACTTCATGGGCAATCACGTAGGCCTGGGCAAAGTCGCCCGGTGCGCCGAGCCGAGCCGACAGTTCCTGAAAAAAGCTGGTGTCGAGGTAAACCTTTTGGTCGGCGGGGCAGTAGAACGGTCCCATAGCCGATTGCCCCAGACCGCAGGCTGAGCGAGTGGCTCCAGCGTACAGCACCAGGTTGGGTTCCTGGTAGTCCGCGCCAAACTCGGAGCGAAAAATGCTGTTCCAGGTGTCCTCGGTTTCGCCCAGCACCGCCGAGACAAACTCTGCCGAGCGATCGGCCTCGGCCTGGGAGACCTGAGGCGCGTTTTCGTAGGGGCTGATGCCCGACCCTTGCTCCAGCACCACCGAGGGGTCACCGCCTAAAAAGGCCACCAATAGCGCGATCAGCAGCGCGCCGATGCCCCCCGTCGCGGCCC
>PYER01000235.1 GCA_003017855.1 filamentous cyanobacterium CCT1 | reverse complement strand
AGATGTGTATAAGAGACAGCAGCCCCCTCACGGTTATCATCAATGGTCTGCGGCTGTGCCACCGCATGCCTCTACCCCAGATTGCTCGCCAGCGGCTGGCCCTGGCCCTCGACGAAGCCGAACGGCTCAACCGCATCGTCAACGACGTGATCACGTTTGCCCGCAGCGCCCGCCCTAACGAGTTTCACTGGCAGCCCCTCGACCCTCTGGCAGCTACAGCTCAGCCCCCCAGCCCCAAAACCAGTCATCACCCCGTTGATCACCGCCCCGGCCGTTCTTAGTAGCGCCTTTGTAGCCAAGAGTTACCCGGGTTAGGGCTTCCCTTCAGCCTGGAGTTCAAACGTTTGAACGCTTGCCCTGCAGACGTCTTAACCGTACTGGCTAAAGCTGCACCGCTGGTTCTCTTTCGCCTGGCCAATCAGCCGCTTGGTCAGTTTGCCGTTCGATATGATAGCGTCAACGTCTTTTTTCCCTGTTATGCATGCCGACGAAGCTCTGGCCCTGCTAGATCAACTGCTGCCGGGCTACACGTTCAGCAATCTGCAAGAAACTGTCTTCAGCCAGGTGTGGGAGGGCAAAACCTACGCAGAAATCGCCGAAAGCTGCGGCTACGACCACAGCTACATTCGCGATGTCGGGTTTCGGCTCTGGCAAAGCCTGTCAGAGTCGCTCAACCAAAAGGTGTCTAAAAGCAACATCCGAGCTGTTGTCGAACGCTACGCCCGCCACCAGTCATTACCTGCGGCTATGGTTAGTGCTCCAGAACCCGCCGCCGCCAGCGTTTTGCCAGACTGGGAACTGCCCAATGGGCCGGTCCCCCTGACGTCTCAGCTCTACATCGAGCGCCCCCCGATTGAGACCCAGACGATGGCCGCCCTGCTCAGACCGGGCAGCCTGATTCGGCTGAAGGCTCCTCGCCAGATGGGCAAAACCTCGCTGCTGCGACGGCTGGTAGCCCACGGTCAGGGGCACCAGATGCGCTGCGTTACCCTCAGCCTGCACCGGGCCGATCGCCAGACCTTTGCCGATTTAGATCGGTTCCTGCGCTGGTTTTGCGCCAACATTAGCTACCAGTTGGGTCTGGAGGCTGACCTGAACCGCTGTTGGAATCGCGATATCGGCAGCAAAGTGAGCTGCACCGCCTACCTGGAAGATGCCGTTTTAGCCCAGGTCGATACCCCCCTGGTGATTGCCCTCGACGAAGTGAACGAGCTGTTTCAGTATCCTGAGCTGGCTTCAGAGTTTTTGCCGCTGCTGCGATCGTGGTACGAAGAGGCCCGCGAGAGCGAGCCTTGGAGCCGCATTCGTTGGATACTGGCCCACGCAACGGAGGTGTACGCGCCCCTGCAGCTGCACCAGTCACCCTTTAATGTTGGGCTGGCGATTCGGCTGCCCTCCTTCACCCTAGAGCAAGTGCAGGAGTTGGCCCACCGTCACCGCCTGCCCTGGGCCGAGGGCCATGACGGGGCCGAAAACCTGCTGTCGCTGCTGCGGGTCGTGAGCAGTCGACCGGGGCTGGTGCGGCTGGCCCTCTATGCCCTGGCCCAGGGTAACACCAGCCTTGAGCAATTCCTGGAAGAAGCCCCCACCCAGTCAGGCATCTACGGCGACCATCTGCGAGAGCTGCTGGCGGCGCTGTACCCCCACCCCGACCTGCAACTCGCCCTGCGCTGGGTATTTGAGGCGGCTGAGCCCGTGGCCCTGGAGCCGATTACCGCCTACCGGCTCGAAAACCTGGGCCTGATCGACCTGTACAAAAACCTGGCCACCCCTAGCTGCGAACTCTACCGCCAGTATTTTCTGGCCTTTCTGCCGCTGCCGTCGAGTGCGGCCTATGGTTGAGTACCGGGTAGGGGGCAGCCTCGCCGCCAATGACCCCACCTACATTGAGCGCGAGGCCGATCGCACCCTCTACCGGGCGCTAAGCCAGGGCGAGCTGTGCTACGTGCTCACCTCACGGCAGATGGGCAAGTCGAGCCTGCGCCTGCGCACCCGCCAGCGGTTGGAGACCGAGGGTATGGGGCGCTGTGCAGCGATCGATTTGACCCGCATCGGCAGCCAGCATATTACCCCTGAGCAGTGGTACCTGGGCCTGGCCTTTGAGCTGTGGCGCAGGTTTGGCCTAGCCCAAACGGTCAATTTGCCCGTCTGGTGGCAGCAGCTGGGGCCACTGCCGCCCGTGCAAAAGCTCAGCTACTGGATGGAAAGCGTGCTGCTGGTGGCTGAGCCCGACCAGCCGCTATTTATTTTTTTAGACGAAATTGACGGCGTCAAGGGGCTGAGCTTTGCAGTAGAAGATTTTTTTGGGCTGGTGCGCTTTTGCTACAACCAGCGGGCCGAAAACCCGGCCTACCGCCGCCTCAACTGGGCCCTCTTTGGGGTAGCTACCCCGCGCAACCTGGTGGCCGACCTTCAGCAAACGCCATTCAACATTGGCAAGGCCATTGCCCTGGCGGGCTTTAGCCTGAGTGAAGCGGCTCCTCTGGCGGCGGGGCTGCTGGGCCTGGCCGATCGCCCCGATCGCGTGCTGGCGGCGGTGCTGCACTGGACCCGTGGCCAGCCCTTTTTGACCCAAAAGCTCTGTGGGTTGATTCAGACCGCCGCTCAGAACCAGGCGATCGCGGCTGGTTCTGAGGCCAGGGCCGTAGAACGACTGGTGCGATCGCGCCTGATCCACCATTGGGAGACCCAGGACGACCCCGAACACCTG
Source organism: filamentous cyanobacterium CCT1 (assembly GCA_003017855.1). Taxonomy (GTDB): domain Bacteria; phylum Cyanobacteriota; class Cyanobacteriia; order Phormidesmidales; family Phormidesmidaceae; genus Nodosilinea. The sequence continues at coordinate 7,530 of PYER01000235.1, read as the reverse complement.
CGCACCATTCGCGATCGCCTGCTGGTCGACCGCCTGCGATCGGGTCGGCTGCTCAGCCTGCACCAGCAACTACTGATGCAGGGCAGCCTTGCTGCCGACGGCAGCCCCGAGCAGGCCGAGCTAAAGCTCTCGGGCCTTGCGATCGAGCGCGACGGCGACCTGCGGGTTGCCAACCCCATCTACGCCGAAATCTTCAACCACGACTGGGTCAACCGGTGCCTGGCGCAGCAGCGCCCCTACGCGGTCATGCTGCAGGCCTGGGTGGCCTCTAACTTTCAGGATGACTCGCGGCTGCTAATGGGCCAGGCTCTGCAGGATGCTCTCCACTGGGCTGCCCACAAAAGCCTCAGCGACCTCGACTACCGCTACCTCTCCGCCAGCCAGAAGTGGGATGCCAACCAGGTGCGCCTGGAGCTAGAGGCCAAAGATAGGGCCAACCAAATGCTGGCCGAGGCCCAGCGCCGGGCCAACCAAATTATCTGGTTCAGCTACCTCAGCCTGGGCAGCTGCCTGGCGATCTCACTGGTCGCCCTGCTGGTCGGCCTGCTCTAAGCTCAAAACTGAGAAACGCTTGAGAAATAAGCACCAGCTGGCTAAGAATTGCCCGTTTCTAGTCTTAACTGTGGCTCAGGGGCCTATCAGCCCCGTTCAGGAAGATGAGGGCATTCACCTAACCCTCCTCCTCTAGGCTTTCCCTATGCGCCAGCGGCGACTGACAATCTATGGCGCGATCGCCGTTGCCACCCCACTCCTGGTGCTGACCAACATCCTGCTCAATGGGGGCGATCGCTCCCACACCTCTCCCGTTGCACCCCTGCGCCCCCTGCTCGAAAAACCACTCCGGCTGTATCCCGCCTCCCAGAGCTTAGCGACGGCCTACCGAGCCTGGGTGATGCACCCCTACGCGCGCATTGTGGCCGACAACGATCAGATTTTTCTGGAGTTTTACGCTCCCTTTAACTTGATAGAGCAGGGGCCAGAATTAACCCTAATCCTAACAACTGATTCCAATCCAGCTAACCCGTCTAGCCGCAGCCCATCGGCTCTACCCCTGGGCAAGATGCAGGTGAGGGCAGGCAAGCACCGCTACCCCATCACCGTTCCCGGTTCTGCCGCCACATCAGCAAACGAAACCCTGCGCCAGTATCGATCGGTGATCATTTGGTGTGCTGAACTTAACACGACGGTGGCCTATGCTCAGCTAAACTTTGAAGCCTTAGCAGCAAAATAGATCAAAACTCTAGGGTAAGAATCGCTCTACCCGGCGTCATCAGTACTTGACCACTGGTTTGTCTAGCAATCCTATAGGAGTAATTCAATGACTTGCGAGCATCTAAGCGATTTGACCGTCGAAACCCTGATTCCCAAGGCCAATTATCCCGTGTTCCGCTGCGAAGACTGTATGAAAATCAATGGCCGCTGGGTGCATCTGCGGATCTGCCAAACCTGCGGCAAAATGCTCTGCTGTGACTCCTCAGAGCATCAACATGCTCGTCATCACTATGAAACCACCGGCCATGCCGTGATTAGCTCCGCTGAGTTGGGGGAACAATGGCTATGGTGTTTTGCCGATGAGCAGAAAAAAGAGTACTGACTCGCCACCGCTTCTGTGCAGGAAACACCATAAACACAGCCCCGTATGTCCTGCCAGCACCCCGCACTCAGCAGCAAAACAACGGCACACCAATAGACCATGAGCATCGAAGCGAATCAAAACTCGCCCTTCCACCACTGCCCAAAATGCGGTGGCGATATGGATGTGGGCAGGATAGTACAAAGCGACAGTTTCCTATACTATTCTGACTGGCAGAAAAAACGCTTTAAGCTTGGTTTGCTTATGACAAAAGCCCAGGCCTGTCTAACCTGCGGCTTCATTGAAATGTACCTAGACCCAGAAGCCTTGAAGAAAAAGATTCGAGACAATGTGACAGAGTTAGACTAATCTGCTCAGTGCCATCTAATTACATTCTTTTTTGCAGGCGTAAAAAGTGGCTTTGAGTGGTATTTTGTTAGACCTCAGGCAGGAGAAATTCAAGGGATTGGGGGGCGGCTTTCACATCGACGACGATAGAATCGCCCGGTATGGCTAAGCTATCACTGGTTAAAATCATGTCATCAACGTGAATACCAAAGTCTTCTCCCTGAATTTGCAAGTGCCGACCCTGATACCGTGTGAAGGGAGCCAAATCGCAGTGGCCAGCCAAACAGTCTGTTAGATAGTGACTGATCTTATCCTGTTCGCCTTCCTGCACCAGCACAACAGTCAACAATCCATCGTTGAGATCGTTATTTGGCGCTAGGTGAAGGTTAGGCCCAACGTACTGAATATTCATCACCTCCAGCAAAATGTATCGACCCGAAAGATCATGCCCATCTAAGGAAAGGGCTAAGGATCGGGCCGGACAGTGGGAAACCTGCTGCTTTAACAGATCCAAAACGGTGGTCAGTTCGTCTTTAGCGGTGGGCAACTGCTCTAGATTATCGCTGTCTTCCGCTTTAGACATGGTTTGAGCAAATAGCCCCATCCCTAAACTTTCAATGACGTGGGTTGTGCCCCAGGCGCCGGTAGCGATCGCGCTATCCACCTTAATGCGTGGCGCATTGGCCCATCCCGCAATCAGTTGCTCCAGGGAGTTATCCATCAGGCCCAATGTTTTGGCAATATTGTTGGCTGTGCCGAGGGGTAAAACAGCCATAGGAATTTGTTGACCAACCAAGCGTTTGGCCACCTTGCCGACGGTGCCATCTCCGCCCGCCGCTACTACTAAATCTCCCGGATTTTCCAGGGCTGCTTCCCAATTGTCGTCTTTGGCTGACTGGTAGTTAACCGCATAGCCAGACCGCTCCATTAACGACACAAGTACATCTTTGGACGGTTGATTATCATCACCGGCTTTGGAATTATGGATTAGCGTAACGTTCATAGAAATTCTCAAAAAGCCCAAGCACAAGATTTGACCAGTTTAGAACTTGTGGCTCTGCCATCCCTCAGCAGAGAGGCAGATCGCGGTCACGCTAAAGGAGGAAAAGAGCTTTAAATGCGGATCCTGATTGCTAACGACGATGGCATTTACAGCCCTGGTATTGCAGCCCTGGCCGAGGTAGCCGCCACCTTTGGTCAAGTGCGTATCGTTGCGCCCGACGTTGAAATGTCTTCGGCGGGGCACTCCGTTACGGCGTCACGCCCCCTCTCCTACAAGCGCACGCCCCTGCGCAATTTTGAAGCCTACCGTGTCAACGGCACTCCCGCCGACTGCGTGGCGCTGGGGGCTTACCACTGGGACAAAGTAGACGTGGTGCTGTCAGGCATCAACTTAGGCAGCAATTTAGGCAACGCGATGTGGCATTCGGGCACTCTGGCGGCGGCCAAACAGGCCGTTTTGCTGGGGCTGCGCGGCATTGCCTTCAGCGCGCCTGTAACCGAGGGCGAGCCCAACTTTGACCAGCTAAAGCCCTGCCTAACCAATGTTCTGGAGCTGCTGCTGTCCGATCCCGATTTAGCCTTAGTCAACGTCAACTTTCCCAACCAGGCTCCTCGGGGTCTACGCTGGACCCGTCAATCGGTGCGACACTACGACGGTCAAGTCATGCCCAGTAAAGATCCGATGGGGCGGCAGCACTTTTGGTTTACCGTGGTACCGCTAGAAGCCCCTGAACCGAACACCGATCGCTGGGCTGTGGAGCAGGGCTATGTCTCAATGACGCCCCTGCGGCTCGATCTGACCCATGAGGCAGAGCTGGCTCGTGCCCAGGAAAGGCATCCCTGCGATTGAACGTTGACCTAACAGCCAAGGCAGATTCAGGATTAGGAGGGTAAGTAAAACTTCTTTAAAACTACAAACTCGATACTGAGATGGACCCAAATGCGACACTTAAGGTTCCTTGAAATTGCCGAAACGCAGGTAGACAATGAATATATCTACCTGCGTTTGTTGAGGGTTATTTAGACTTAATTTGACAGCACCGGATGGGCAATTACGGGACAGTTGATAATCGCCTGAGTGGGTCGCAATCCATACAGCCAATCATTGCCTGGCCCCTCAGGGTTGATGCCTGCACTGGTGACCATGCCCGCTTCTATCAGCCCTTGCAGATCTTCAAAAGAGGTAATGCGTCGTACTTTGTTTTCTGCGATCGCAGCGTCAGTCCACATGCTGACATGGGCATCCCAGAGGGGACTATAGTTGCTATCCTCAGCCGGATTGTCGTTGTCGGGGCCGTAGGGAAAGATGTTGATGGGGTCGATGCCGTTGTTGGCGAGCGAGGCCACAAAGCCTTGATGCTGACCCGTTTGGGTATCGCTAATGCCGTTTAGAACCGGCGAAAATCCTAACAGCGCCGATGGGTCAGAGGGCAACGATTTCCCATAGGCTGGAATATCCGCCAGCTTGGGCGCAAAGACCCCTTTTTCCAGTACCGAAGGCACCGCCGCCGACACATCGGTGACCAGGTGATAAAAATACTGTCGCCCGCCCTGAAATCCATCCAAAATTGACAGGGTTACGGTTCTTTTTTCGAGGTCAATGGCTTCTAAGCGATCGTGGCTGCCGGAGGCATTGTGAACAATTTGGGCGTTGAGCACAACGTTGCTTGGCATCACCGCCATAGATGAATACTGCGCGTCTGCGATCGCCCCTGGATTGGCCACCGCTGGCGGGAACGGATCGGGGCTGCCGGGCTCAACCTGATACTCCGGCGAGAAATCTACGTTTCCTCTGAACTGAATAATTCCTCGCGATAGGTTCACCGGCTGAGCGCCAGCGGTACCGATAACCTGCTTCATTTTGGGCGCGTAGTTAATGCCCAACCGCTTGGCAACGTTAAAATCGGAGGCCTCGGTCAAAATGTAATAGACCGACTCGCCCTGAGGAGAAAGTCCTCGGTACAAAGGCAAGGTTACGGTGGCGCGATTAAGCGTAAAATCGACGGCCAGCGCACTTTTTACATACACATTGTCGCTGGGCCTAAAGCTGATGGCGGTGCTTTCAGAATAGGCGGGGCGACCCGATTCTCGGGCGGCGGTGGCCAGGATAGCGTTTGCTTCAGCCATGCCGCTGGGCATAGTTGCAAAACTGGCTGATGCGATTGAAACGGTTAAGGCGAGCAGAAAGCTAATTAAAAGTACTGCCCTTTTTCCAATGTTCATGGTTTAGATATTTCCTCGATTTGGGCTTGCTCCCTACTCTACATAGCCCGCTACAGGTTGTTACTAAGCCCTAGATGAGTTCTCGTTCTCGCCCATTGTTTGGTACTTTACCTGGTCTAAAGGTTGGCCATTTGCCGGGTTTAATCATTCACCATACGGCGGGGCGCTACGGCTCGACAGGGGTTGCCGTAGCACACCTGCCCCGGCGGCAGCGACTTAAACACGCTGCTGCGCGCGCCCACCACAGAATTTGCCCCCACGGTTACGCCAGGGGCCACAAAACAGTCGGTGGCGATCCAGGCTCCGTTTTGTATGACCACGGGCGCAACTACCAAACCAAAGCGCGGGTCATGAATATCGTGGCTACCGGTGCAGAGGTAGCTTTTTTGCGAAATTACGCAGTGCTCGCCAATGGTGATCTGCTCCAGGCTGTAGAGCACCACGTCGTCGCCAATCCAGCTATGGTCGCCAATGGTCACATTCCAGGGGTAGGTAAATCGGGCGGTGGGGCGAATCACCACGCCTTTGCCGACGGTGGCCCCAAATTGCCTCAGCAGCCAGCACCTTGGGGCGTGGGAGGCATGGGGGGTGAGCGGAAAGATCATCGCCTGCAGCAGCCACCACAGCAAGATTGTGCCCTTAGAGCGTCCCGGTTTGTACCACGACTGGTCGTAGGCATCAAGCCTTACCCAGGGGCGACTCCCACCGAGAGCGCCTTGCAAATCGCCTTCTTGTTCTAAGGAGCTATCGGGTCCATAGCGGGGAGCGGACATAATCGGCGGCGATCGAGAAATTTTACCGGAGGTCTTAAGGAGCTGATTCTACCGAAACAATCGCCGGTTGAACCGCTGGCTGAGGCAGGGCCTTATTTTCTTTGGGGGTGACATTCAGCTGCCCGCCAAACTGACGCAGCTCAAACAGCTTGACTCCAATCTGGTACTCATACTGGCTCAGCAACCGCCCGTAGATGTAGCCCGCGCGCCCGTCTAAAAAGCCCAGCCGCACCACATAAAACAGCACAAACCGCAGCAGCGGCTTGAAGGGTAGCCGCACCCAAATTTTCTTGAGAAACCGCTTGCGCTGCACCGCATCGCCAAACAAATTGGCGCCAATGGTGCCGCCGTCGCCCATGCCGGTGAGCAGGTTGTAGTAGACCTGGGCCTCCCAGTTTGAGTAGCGGTTGTGGCGGGCCAGCCAGTGGTAAAGGTCACGAAAATCTTCGTGGAGCATGTCGTGCTTCAGGTAGCCTACAGCCCCGTCAATCATCACGTGCTCGTGCACCTCGTTGTCGCCCGTGTTAGGAATGTCGGCGGTTTGCAGGTTTTCGTAGCGACCCTTTTGGTGGCGAAACAGGCGCAGGTTCCAGTCGGGATACTTACCGCCGTGACGAATCCAGGTACCCAAAAAAAATACGCGGCGGTTCAGGTAGTAGCCATCAAACTCGGACTGCTGAATGGCGGCAGCAATCTCGTCCCACAGCTCGGGGGTAATGCGCTCGTCGCAGTCAACAATCAGCACCCACTCGTGACTAAAGGGCAGATTCTCCAAGGCCCAGTTTTTCTTTTTGGGCCAGTGGCCGTTGAACTCAAACTGCACCACCTTAGCCCCGGCGGCGGTAGCGATCTCCACGCTGCGATCGCTGCTGTGCGAATCCACCACAAAGATTTCTGCCGCCCGCTCCAGGCTGGCCAAACAGGCGGGCAGGTTTTGCTCCTCATCCTTGGCCGGAATCAGCACAGAAATCGGTACTTTGGGGGTCGTAGTCGCCATGGTGGATTCCCTTAAAATCGTGGATTAACTGCGAATTTAGGTCAACAAGCTGTGAAAAGACCGTAGTCCTTACAGATTAAGGGCAGGTCCTGGCTCTGGGCCTGGGTGCCAAATGGCGCAACCCGCTAAACACGTAGCCCAACTGCCCGTAGGCGTAGACCAGGTTCTCAAAGCGCAGGGCTGGGTCTTGCCAGCTTTTGAGGGCCTTGACCAGCCCCCGCAGCAGACACAGCCCCCGCACCTGCAGCCGCTGTCCGGTCAGGGTGTGGCTCAGGTGCTCGCGGTAGCACTCGCTAATGCCCTGCCACCAGCTGCGGCGCAAGAACCAGCGGCGGTACAGACGCTCGGGGGCGACGTTGTGGGCCACCCGGGCCTGGGGCACAAACAGCACTTCAAAGCCAGCCTCCAGCGCCTGCTGAGTCAGATGCAGCTCCTCGTTAGAGAGCAGGTTTTTGCCCACTCGGCCCAGCTGCGGATCGAACCCGCCCACCGATGCTAAGAAGCTTTTTTTGACCGCGTAATTAAGGCCCCTAGGGGTTTGGCCAGGGTCAGTGATGGGCCGAAGAGTAGCCCCCAAATCGTAGGCCCCCAGGCTTTCCGACAGGGTGGGCGAC
>PYER01000023.1 GCA_003017855.1 filamentous cyanobacterium CCT1 | reverse complement strand
GTGCTGCGGATGGCCAACCACACCCGCGTTTTTCACGCCAAGCCCAGCCTGCAAGACTGCATCGATTCTGTCCGCAAGCAGTTCTACTCGGGCGAAGGGGCGATTCAGTGGGCAGGGGAGGCTAAAAAGCGGGCCGGGGGGGACGATCGCTACGGTCTCAACCCCTGCGGCGAAATTTTGGGTTCCAACTTCCACTGCAATCTAGCGGAGGTACACCTCAACCAACTCGATCCGCAGAACCTCAAGGATCAAGAAGACGCATTCACCGCCGCCGCCCTATCCGTAGCCGTCCTGCTGAATCACCAGTTTCAGGAGCCTCGCTACCAGAAGTCGCGCCTGGAAGACCCGATCGTCGGTGTATCCTTTACTGGGCTATTTGATTTCTTCGTGATCGCCTTTGGGGTCGAGTGGTTGCGCTGGTGGGAGGCCGGGCGCCCCAACACCATGCAGGGACTTGATTTCAAAGCCAGGGAGGAAGAGTACCTGACCCGCTGGAAGGATATTGTGCATCGGGTGGTGGGGGAATATTGCGATCGCCACAATCTAGTCCGACCCAACCGCTGCACCACCGTGCAGCCCGCAGGCACCAAATCCCTACTCACGGGCGCTAGCCCCGGCTGGCACCCCCCCAAGGCCCAGCGCTTTATTCGCCGCATCACCTTCCGTAAAAATGACCCGGTGGCAATGGCCTGTATCGACTACGGCTACTCCATTGTGCCCTCTCAGTCCGACAAGGACGAAAACGGCGGTTTGCTCAACGATCCCTTTGATCCCCGCTGCACCGAGTGGCTGGTGGAAATTCCGGTCGAGGTGCCCTGGGCGAATGTGCCGGGGGCCGACGAAATTGCGATCGAGAAATTTTCGGCGGCGGCCCAGTTCGACTTTTACATGCAGGTGCAGAAGCACTACACCACCCACAACACCTCCGCTACCATCGAGTTTCGCGAACCCGAGCTAGAGTCGCTGGCCGAGCGCATCTACCAAGTGATCCAAAACGACGAGGGCTATATTTCTGCCGCCCTGCTGGCCCGGTTCGACGACCTGCAAACCTTTCCCCGTCTGCCCTTTGAGCCCATCGATAAGGCCACTTTCGAGGCTCTCAAGCAGCAGGTAGAAGCTCGGCGCGGTACCGACAACTTCCACGCTGCCCTATCGCGCTACGACGCAGGTGAGGTGATCGAAGCGGGTCCTGCTGGCTGCGACTCCGACAAGTGCCTGATGCCGGAGAAAAAGCCCGATTAAGGTTGCCTGACCAGGCCTAGAGAGATAGCGAAAGGGGGTTCTGAATGTGTTCAGAACCCCCTTTTTTGGGGAGGAGCTTTGACGGCACCGTTCTCTGCCCTTTGGGCACCTCTTCCAATAGGAGAAGTCGTTCTGCCAACCTGAGGTTGGCGACCTATCAGCTCAGGTCGCTAATATCGTCCAGGCCATTGAGCAGATCGTCGGAGGCATTGTCCGGGGGAGGGGCGTTGAGCAGAGCGTCTAGATCGAGGTTTTCAGCATCAAAATTTGCAGCGTCAAAATCGGAGTCTAACGCGAACTCATCTCCTTGAGTCGTCCCTAAATCGCTAGCTAGGAAATCGTCGAAACCGACATCAGCACTGGTCGTGTCGGGGGCAGCAGGCTCGGCAGCAAGCGTTTCGCCAAAGTCCAAATTAACGTCATCGTCTGACCTGTTCTCCAGGTCGCTGTCCAAGAGGGCGGCATCAAAACCCAAACCGGCATCTGCAGCAGCGGGGGCAGCAGGTTCAGCAGAAAGCGGTTCTCCCAGGTTCAGATTGGAGGTTTCAAGGTTTTCGGTGTCAGAGTCGGGATCGAGAATGAACTCACTACCCGGAACACTCTGCAAGCCGCTGTCTACAAGGCCGGTATCAAAACCCAGATCGGCACCCAGGTCGGCATCGGCTACAGGCGGCGCGGCGGCCTCGGGGGAGGAAAATGTACCATCAAGGTCCAGGCCGGAGTCTAGGTTGGCGGCCAGGGTAGCGGCGTTGGCTGCGGCGATCGCCCGATCCAGATCAAACTCGCCCACATCGGTCCCGGGAGCAGGGGGTTCAGACGACGAGGACTGCAGCAGCCGCAGCTGAGCCTCATAGCTTTGCTCTAGCTCCTGGGTGCGCTGGGTGAGTTCATCCTGGTAGTGCTCAATTTTTTCGGCCAGCTTTTGCTCATACTCTTCGCGCAGACTGGCCTCTAGCTCTCGCCGCAGGTTCAGCTCGAGTTCCTCTGTAGAGGGTTCGGCGGCAATCGCGTCAGCGGCTGGAGCACTGGCCTGGGCCATTTGTAACCGAGCTTCGTAGTCTTGCTCTATCTGAGCCAGGCGCTGAGCCATATCGTCCTGGTATTCGGCAATGCGCTCGGCCAGCTGCTGGTTGTACTGGGCCTGGAGACGGGCTTCGACCCCGGCCAGATCAGGAGAGCTGTCCGTTCCGGCTGGGGAAGGCTCGGGCACCAGAGCTCCGAGGGAGAGGCTGGTGTCCTGGGCGAGGCGGGCCTGGGCTTCGTCCTGGTAGTGGGCGATCGCCTCTGCCAGGCGCCGGTCGTAGTCTTGCTGGGCCTGCGATCGCGCCTCTACCAGCTTTTCCTGCAGGTGCTGCTCGTAGGCCTGCTGAATTTTGGTGGCGGCTTCTTTGAGGCGGGCCTCGTACTGCTTGCGAATGCGTTGCTCAATGGAGCTGTCTACGTCACCGGCTGCACCGCCCACCATGGCCTGACGGGCCTGATACTCAGCCTCCATCTGGCTGCACTGTTCATCGTACTGAGCCTGGTAGCGCTCCATGCGATCGCTCAGCTGCGCTTCGTAGTCTTTTTGCAGCTGCAGGGTGGCTTCGCGTAGCCGCTGCTCGTGCTCTTGGGCCAGATCGGTCTGGCGCTGCTGACTTTGACGCAGCGCCTCGCTCAACTCATTCACCTGGCTCTGGCGCAGGTAGTACCCCACGATAATGGCCAGCAGGAGGCCAATTAAAACAGCAACAATAAGACCTTGCGTGAGTTGAGGCATCGTATTTTCCCCTGTAAAAATCAAAGCCGAGCCGCAGAGCTTCCACGCCTGAGAGGCCAAAAACTACCACCTCTCCCGCCTTAGCAGCCGCTAAATATTGACGATCAATGATATACGCTGCATCCCGTTTGGGATCTGAAACTTTAGCTCCACAGGACCATTAGGTACCCAGACCAGGGGTTAACAACCACGCCTCTGCGCTGGCCGTTCGATGACAGATTATGACTATGCTCGGCGTTACCGCTGCGGCCCCTTGGGCACATCCTTTACAATGAAGCTACAATCTCAGGCCCAGCAGGCGGGCAACGCGCTGCGCCTGGGTAACTGTGTTCAGCATGGTCCCATTACTCGCTTGCGTATGACCCATTCTCCCCACCGTCAGCCTGCCGTTCGTGACGCGATCGCGCCGGAAAGCACCGCCAATACTCCTCAACCTGGTCAAACTGAGGCCAGTCACACTGAGGATGATGCTCTCCAGCTAGCCTATACCATTGCCGCCGCCGCCGATGAGCGCAAGGCAGGCAACATCACGATTTTGCAGGTGGGAGATGTGTCGTATTTGGCCGACTACTTTGTCGTTGCAACCGGGTTTTCGGCGGTGCAGGTGCGGGCGATTACGCGATCGATCGAGGCTGCCCTTGAAACTGACCACAACCGCCGCCCCCTGCGGGTAGAAGGCCAGGGCGAGGGCAGCTGGATCGTGATGGACTACGGCGAAGTCATTGCCCACATCTTTATGCCCGAAGCTCGGGACTACTACGACCTGGAAGCCTTTTGGGGCCACGCCAACCAGATTGTCTACCAATCTTCGGGCCAGCATTTCAGCCCGTCTCAGGTCTGATCGAATTGCCCCGCAGAGATTCCTATTGGCAAGCAATTCGTTTAGGCTAGAGCTAGATTTGCGTAGTGTCGGTGGCAATGCCTCAACGATGTCCTGTACCGGCTGAGCAGCAGCCCATCAACGAATACCAGGATGTGCGAGATTCCTGGTTTTACGGCTGGGGTAGTCGCCACTTAATGGGGTACCTCAAGCCGGTGGTTGTGCTCTGGATCGTCGGCTGGACAGTGGCCGGGCCGATAGCCGCCGCGAGTTTTGTGCCGGCAAAGCACCCGATGCTGTTTAGTCTGAGCGCCGCCATGGGAGCGCTGGTGCTGCCCATGCTGGCTCTTCTGCAGCTCTACGTCGGCTGGGCCCACGTGGGGGGGCGACTGCGCCAAACCACCGTACCCTACGAAGAGTCGGGCTGGTACGACGGCCAGCTTTGGGTCAAACCTGAAGAGGTATCAAACCGCGATCGCCTCATCGTAGACTACCAGGTACAGCCTGTGCTCCAGCGCATCCGCCGCACCCTGGGGGTGATGGCCCTGCTGCTAGCCCTGGGGCTAATTGTCTGGCCCCTCCTGGTGTAGCGAAAGTCCTGTAGCGAAAGTCGCGATGCTGCCCCCGGATTACTCTTGTTCACTACCGCAGAGCCCCTATTATGACCAGCAGTCGGGTTAATCGACACCAAACCAAAGAGCTACAGATCCAGCTGCTGCGGGAGGGGATTGTCGAGTCTAACCACATCGCCCACGTGGCGGTGTGCGACAACCGGGGCCGCACCCTGTCGGTGGCTGGCAACGGCGAGTTGGGTACCTTCATTCGCTCGGCGCTCAAGCCCTTTCAGGCCCTGGCGGTGACGGCGGCGGGGGCGCTGGAGCGCTACAACCTCGACGATCGCGATTTAGCCATTATGTGTGGTTCCCACCAGGGCACCATCGAGCAGGTGCGTCAGGTTTTCCATATTCTCTGGCAGGCCGACCTCGACACCACCGCCCTGCGCTGCCCCACCCCAGCGGGCAAAAAAAGCCCCCTGGAGCACAACTGCTCAGGCAAGCACGCCGGCATGCTGGCCGTTTCTCAGCAGCGCAACTGGCCGCTGGAGAGCTACCTCGATCGCAATCACCCGGTGCAGAAGCTGATTGTCGCCCGCATCTCAGAGCTGCTGGGCATGCCCTCTGACGAGTTTATCTGCGCCCACGACGACTGCGGTGCCCCCACCTACTTTATGCAGCTCAGCCAGATGGCGACGCTCTACGCCATGCTGTCATCGGGCAGCAACCTCGACATGGAGCGCATTGTGCGGGCTATGACCAGTCACCCCGACATGGTGGGTGGTCCCGACTCCTTTGACACCACGCTGATGAACCTAACCAACGGAGCCCTGGTCAGCAAATCGGGAGCCGAGGGCATTCAGTGCATTGGTCGCGTCGGTGAGGGACTGGGGGTAGCCATCAAAGCGATTGACGGGGCCAAACGGGCCAAGTACGCTACCGCTATCTTTACCCTCCGTCAGCTCGGCTGGATTTCGCCCACGGTGGCCGACACCCTGGCCGAAACCTATATGGAAATTGGCAACTACAAACGGCTCGATGTGGTTGGCGATCTGCCAATGATGTATTGAACCTGTGATCCACGAAAGCGCCGCCCGTCAAGAATTACAGCTCAATCGGCGAAAAAAAGATTGTCTTTAGAGAAAATTGGATTGTTAACTGAGAACATTTATCGCTATACTGTACAAACCGACGCGGGGTAGAGCAGTCTGGTAGCTCGTCGGGCTCATAACCCGAAGGTCCATGGTTCAAATCCATGCCCCGCCACCACATAAGCCAGAAAGGCAAAAGCAAAAAGGGTTCCTAAATCAAATTAGGAGCCCTTTTTGTTTTGTGTAACTTGGCCAGCGCTATAGTGCATAGGCAATCGTGATTGTTGTTGACCCCGTCGAGACCAGCACCTATGGCTCAGCCCAAAATTATTGTTTTAGATGATGATCCCACCGGTTCTCAAACGGTGCACAGCTGTCTGCTGCTGATGCAGTGGGATGTAGAGACGCTGCGCCAGGGGTTGCAGGATACGGCGCCGATTTTCTTTGTGCTGACCAATACCCGCGCCCTGAGCGCCGCCGCTGCTGAGGCCGTCACCCGCGAGGTCTGCCAGAATCTTAAGCAGGCGATCGCCCTGGTCGGCCTTCAAGACTTTCTCGTGGTCAGTCGCTCTGACTCCACGCTGCGGGGGCACTATCCGGTTGAAACCGATGCGATCGCAGACGAACTTGGCCCTTTCGACGCTCACTTTCTGGTGCCCGCCTTCTTTGAGGGCGGCCGCATCACCCGCGACAGCACTCATTATTTAATGGTCAATGGCAAACCTGTTCCGGTCCACGAGACCGAGTTTGCCAGAGATTCGGTGTTTGGCTACAGCACCAGCTACCTGCCCGACTACGTGGCCGAAAAAACTGGCGGGCTCATTCAGGCTGAATCTGTTGAACGCTTTACGCTGGCTGATATTCGAGCCGGATCTTTAGAACGGCTGATTACGCTTGAAAACAATGTCTGCTGCGCTGTCGATGGCGAAACCCAGGCCGATCTAAATCAGTTCGCTCAAGACCTTCTCACTGCCGCCGCCCAGGGCAAGCGCTTCTTGTTTCGCAGCGCCGCCAGCATTCTCACCGCCCTGGCCGCCCTGCCTGCCCAGCCCATTAATGCTGACCACATGGGCACCTACGTCCGCGCCGGGCGACCCGGCGCTATCATCGTTGGCTCCCACGTCAGGAAAACCACCCAACAGCTGGAGCAACTGCTGCAAGAGCCAGGGATAACGGGTATTGAAGTTAAGGTGGCGCAGCTGCGGGATGGTAGCCCAATGGCTTCTAGCGAGCTACTCGCCGACATTCTGGCCCAGGTGAAAACGGCTCACAGCCGCGACCAGGTGCCCGCCGTCTACACCAGCCGCAGCGAACTCACCTTTGACACGGTGCAGGCCCGCCTCGACTTTGGCGTCGAGGTTTCTGCGCTGCTGATGGCTGTGATTAAAGGCTTGCCCGCTGACATCGGTTTTTTGATTAGCAAGGGCGGCATCACCTCCAACGACACGCTCAGTACCGGGCTGGCGCTGAGAACCGCTCGCTTGCTAGGTCAGATTTTGCCGGGGGTATCCGTGGTGCGCACTCCTGCAGACCATGCCCAGTTCCCCGACCTGCCCGTAGTGTTATTTCCCGGCAACGTGGGAGATGAGGATGCGCTGGCGCTAGTCTATCGCCGCCTGATGGGGGTCTAAAAGCGGGTTATGTCGATGCGATCGCATCGACATAACCCCTACTGTCTCGCTTCCTGCCGCTCTTCGCGCAGGTCTTCAATCAGCTGAGCCAGCTGATCGCTGTTAGTGTGGTAAACCTCATTGCAGAAGTGACAGATTGCTTCGGCACCGTCGTCTTTTTCGATCATATCCTGGAGTTCGGCTTCACCCAGCATTTTGAGCGCGCCCAGCATGCGATCGAATGAGCAGGGGCAGCTAAACTGCACCATTTGAGTTTCGGGCAAGATCTCCAGGCCCAGGTCGCCGACCAGGTCGCCAAAGATTTGCGGCAGGGTTTTGTTGGCTTTCAGCAGGGGGGTAAAACCCCTCAGGTTGGCCAGACGGCTTTCGATCAGAGCAACCATTTCGGTGTCTTCAGCCGCGCGGGGCAAAATTTGCAGCAGCAGTCCTCCGGCGGCCTCGACTCCGTTGGCGCCTACAAACACACCTAGCACCAGCGCCGAGGGCGTTTGTTCTGAGTTGACCAGGTAGTGAGTGAGGTCGTCACCAATTTCTCCAGAGACTAGCTCTACCGTGCTGGAGTAGGGGTAGCCGTAGCCCATATCGCGCACGACGTACACGTAGCCGTTGCGGCCCACGGCGCCGCCCACATCCAGCTTGCCCTGGGCGTTGGGGGGCAGCTCAATCGATGGGTTGTCGACGTAGCCACGGGCGGTGCCATCCATTCCGGCATCTACCAGGATGCCGCCCAGGGGGCCGTCGCCGCGCACCCGAATGTTGACCCGACCCTGGGGCTGTTTCATACTGGAGGCCAGCAGCAGCCCAGCCGAGAGGGTACGGCCTAGGGCTGCCGTCGCCACGTAGGACAGGTTGTGGCGCTGCCGGGCCACCTCGGTCAGTTTTGTAGTGATAACGCCGACCACCCGAATGCCGCCATCGGCGGCGGTCGCCCGAATCAGTTGATCTACCATGCGCTGCCCCAGTCTTCCCTTAATATTGCTTAGTAATTATTGTAGAAGGTTTGGGGAAGTGGGTTTGAGAGGGTTTACCGACCCTGGCGCCGGGGCGCGATTCTGGGTCGGATACTCGTTGCGAGTCGATTCCCGTTTCTGCCATGCCGCAAGCTGGGTGCTCTGCAAATCGCGCTCCTAGCCCCCGGCCAGGTTTCTTTTGGCATACTGGGAGGTGTTGTTTGCGGGCACATCACCACCCTATGCTAGGCACATTTCAGCACAGCCGCCTTCGCATTGAAGTCGAGGCTACCCAGGGACAAATTCAGGCCAGTTTGGTGCAGCCCAGCAACTTTAGCCAGTGGCTCTGGCCGCAGCGCTTCAGTCAGGGGTTACCCGCCGAATTGCACAGCGGACTGAGTTTTAACAGCTATCTCGGCCCGGTTGAAATTCACCACGAGGTCAAGCAGGTTGATGACCACAGCCTGCACATGGTGCTGTCTGGGGGCATTGATGGGTTTCACGAGTGGTACTGGGGCGATCGCTGGGTGCAGTCACGGCTGGAAGGGGTTTCGGCGCTGCCTTTGAATTTGGGCCAAAGCCTGGCGATCGCGCGTCTGCGGCAGTTTTTACAACAGCCCAAGTTTTAGCCGTCCAGGCCCAAATGCTTAAGCCAAGGGCACCTGATCGAGGACCTGAACCAGCTGATCTAAGAACTGGCCTTGAGCTTTGATGATGCGTTTCCTGGCCTCTTCTAACTCAAACCAGGCGGCCTGATCGACCTCAGGAAACTCCTTTAGCACGCCTGAATGAGGCGGCCACTCCAGCAAAAACGTGTTGCTGCGCAGGGCGGCAGGGTTAAAGTTGCCCTCAAAGGCCCAGGCATAAACGAGCTTACCGCCGGCCTGACGCACCGGCTGCAGGGGGCGAAAATCGCCGACGGGGGTCTGTCCAGTTTCTTCAAAAAATTCGCGTTTAGCGGCTTCAAACGTGTCTTCGCCAGGAAAAATCTCACCCTTGGGAATGGTCCAGGCCTGCCAGCGCCGGTTGGCCCAGTAGGGACCACCGGAGTGCACCAGCAGCACCTCCAGGCGGTGGTTCTGGGTGCGATACATGAGTAACCCCGCGCTTTTTTTAGTCATAGCAGCGATTCCCTTCTGGGGAAGCTTCCCAAACGCCTACACTCCGGCCATGGTTCAAACTTGAGCGTGCTGTTTTTGGAGGGGGTTGCTGGATACGGGGATAGGCAGTTGTGGCCCTAAACCAGGAACTCCGTCGATCCTCAGACTGTAGTTATAGCTGTAGCCAGTCTGGTAAGGACGTTTCCCTAAAAACGTTCGAACGCTCAAGCGTTTCTCAGGCTTCTGAATGTCTTAAACCAGTTGACTATGGCCATAACCCGCCGAAAACGGCTTGAACCTTATCTAAACTATATGTTTTTATCTATAGCAATCTTGAGTGATTCTGCGCGACCTGTGAAAATTCGCGGGGTGGACGTCTCGTCTGTGGTGAGCCCCTCCCCAAGCGCTCAAAACTGGCCTAGCATACCTGTAGAGGTAACCTCCCTGGAAAAACGGCTGTAAATAGTCAGATTTAAGTTAGTTAACAATATTTACCCCAGCCAACTATGCCCTACCAGTATGATCTTGGCCTCGGCCAAAAGATATATCTCGATAATTCTGGTTCGACTACTGTAATTACCCTCGCGAGCAGTGGCCTGGGGCAGCAGCAGCAGTCGGGCACTCAGGTGCAGACGGGACTATGGACAGAAGTGCCCCAGGCGGCGCGGATAGATGGCGGGGTGATGCTCCGCTGCGTTACCGCTCAAGGGGTTTTTGTCTGGCAGGTGCAGGGTACGCAGATTGGTATGGCTGACACCGCCGCCTGGCCCGCCCACCAGGCTGTAGCCCTGCAGCCCATGGAGGCTGGCCCAGCCGCTATGCCGCCTATGGCGCCAATGCAGCCGATCCCCCCCCTAGAGCCTATGGCTCCCATGACTATGGGCAATATGCGCATGTCAGCCAACCCTATGACCATGCAGATGGGCAATATGACGCTTAGCATGGGCAGCGCCCCTAAGGCTAAACAATTCTGCACCCAGTGCGGGAGTGCCGTCCAGGCTGGCGATCGCTTCTGCGGCAGCTGTGGTCACCAACTTCAGTAGCCCTTATGGGCCCAATAAATCGCAAAAACCGGGAGATTATCTCTCCCGGTTTGGTACAAGCGTATAAGTGCTCTAATCCCTAGCGTGGTTGGAACGCCACGAACTAGGCTACAGGCTTAGGACGGTCAATGCGAGCTGCCTTTTCACTGTCGTCAGCAAAGAAAGTGGCGTAGACCCAGCCCGCTAGCAGGGCACCCAGGATGGGGGCTACCCAAAATAGCCAGAGCTGGCCAACCAACGGCCCCCCTACAAAGAGAGCGGGACCGGTACTGCGAGCGGGGTTGACCGAGGTATTGGTGACCGGAATGCTGATCAGGTGAATCAGGGTGAGGGCCAGACCAATGGCCACCGGAGCCAGCCCCACCGGAGCCCGAAAATCGGTAGCCCCTAGAATGATCATCAAAAAGAAGAAGGTCATCACCACTTCGCAGATTAAGCAGGCCAGCAGGCTAAAGCCCCCCGGTGAGTGGACCCCAAACCCGTTGGTGGCCAGAGGATTACCGACCGAGGGGTCAATCGCAAAACCCGACTGACCGGTGGCAATGAGATAGACGATGCCTGCCCCCAAAATGCCGCCCAGGACCTGAGCCACAATGTAGGGCAGCAGTTCGCTAGCGGGGAAGCGCCCCGCCGCCCACAGCCCAAAGGAAACCGCCGGGTTGAGGTGACAACCCGAAATATGGCCAATGGCGTAGGCCATCGTCAGCACAGTTAAACCAAACGCCAGGGATACCCCTAAAAAACCAATACCCAGGTTTAAGGCACCGCTGCCATCTAGAAACACACCGGCCAGTACGGCACTGCCGCAGCCCCCCAGCACGAGCCACAACGTGCCCAAACATTCAGCCAGACAACGCTTTGCAATAGGCATTGCTAACCACTCCTACCTCATGAAGTTTTTAAGAACGATTAGTATTTATCGATACAAACGCGATCGACAACCTATATCTGAGCGTGATACTACCGTAAGACTATAAAAGTTTGATAAGCCCAAACATCGGTCGGCTCAGGTAGCCAAAGCCGCTACGGCACAGATGATCTAGGCCTGGTAACCTAAGGCCTGCTACCCTAGGAGAGGCACAGTCGCCTCAGCGTCATACCTCTGCCTGGAGTCATTAGGAAGCCGCGCTCACCATGGGAATGCAAGTCTGGCCAGGTCGTCCCCATCCCCTGGGTGCCACCTGGGATGGCACGGGCACTAACTTCGCCTTGTTTTCAGAGAACGCAACGGCCGTTGAGCTCTGTCTGTTTGACGCTGACAATCAAGAAACTCGGATCCGCTTCACCGAGGTCGACAACTATGTCTGGCATGGCTACCTGGCCGATGTCAAGCCGGGGCAACGCTATGGCTTTCGGGTCTATGGTCCCCACGATCCCAAGGCCGGGCAGCGGTTTAACCCCCACAAGCTGCTCATCGACCCCTACGCCCACGCTCTCGATGGCGATGTAGAATTTGACCCGGCTATCTTTGGCTACGACATTGAGGCCACCGACGATTTAGAAAATCTCGATTTGTCCTTTTCTGAGGTCGATAGTGCCCCCTTTATGCCTAAGGCGGTAGTGGTCGACCCCAGCTTTGACTGGGAAGGCGATCGCCCCCTCGACACCCCTTGGCACCGCACCATCATCTACGAAACTCACGTTAAGGGGCTCACCAAGCTCCACCCTGAGGTGCCTGAACTCCTGCGGGGCACCTATGCCGGATTGGCCCACCCAGCTACCATCAAACACCTGACCCAACTGGGTATTACGGCGGTAGAGCTGCTGCCTGTGCATCATTTCCATGCCTACCCTGGGCATTTGGCCAACACTGGCTTGCGCAACTACTGGGGCTACGATTCGCTCAATTATTTTGCTCCCTACGGGGGCTACAGCAGCGCTGGGCAAACCGGGGCCCAGGTAAACGAGTTTAAGCAGATGGTCAAGGCCCTGCACCAGGCCGGCATTGAGGTGATTTTAGATGTGGTCTACAACCACACCGGGGAGGGCAGCCACCTGGGGCCAACCCTCAGTCTGCGGGGCATCGATAACGCCGCCTACTACCGGCTGGTTGACAACGCCCCCCGCTACTACATGGACTTCACCGGCTGCGGCAACTCCCTCAACGTGCGCCATCCTCAGATTCTCAAGCTGATTATGGATAGCCTGCGCTACTGGGTGCTGGAGATGCACGTGGATGGCTTTCGCTTTGATCTGGCCTCGGCCCTAGCCCGAGAGCTCTACGAGGTGGATAGCCTGGCTGCCTTTTTTGACATCATTCACCAGGACCCGGTGCTGTCTACCATCAAGCTAATTGCCGAACCCTGGGATTTAGGCGAGGGCGGCTACCAGGTGGGCAACTTTCCGCTGCTGTGGTCAGAGTGGAACGGCAAATACCGCGACTCCATGCGTGATTTCTGGCGCGACCACGACTGTCGCCTGGGCGAGTTTGCCTTTCGCATCACCGGCAGTTCTGATTTGTACCAGGCTAACGGCAAGCGCCCCCACGCCAGCATCAACTTTATTACCTGTCACGACGGCTTTACACTGCGAGATCTCGTCAGCTACAACGAAAAGCACAACCTGGCCAACCACGAAAACAACCGCGACGGCGAGAGCTACAACCGCTCCTGGAACTGTGGGGCCGAGGGCGACACTGACGACCCCGAAATTTTGGCCCTGCGGCGGCGGCAGCAGCGCAATCTGATGGCCACGCTGTTTCTGTCCCAGGGGGTGCCGATGATTTTGGGGGGCGATGAGATTGGCCGCACCCAGCAGGGCAACAACAACACCTACTGCCAAGATAGCAAGCTGTCGTGGTTTGACTGGGCTCTTGACCCCACCCAGGAGGATCAGCTGGCCTTTGTGCGGCAGCTGATCAAGCTGCGCCAGGAGCACCCTGCCTTTGCTCGCCGCCACTGGTTTCAGGGGCGCGCCATTCACGGTTCTGGAGTCCACGATATCGGCTGGTACAACCCCGACGGTAGCGAAATCAGCGTCGATCACTGGCATGACGGTTCGGCCAAGGCGATCGCGGTCTACCTCAACGGCGAGGAGCTAATGGCAGTTCAAACCGCTGGCCAACGGCTTGTAGACGACAGCTTTTTGCTGTTTTTTAACGCCCAGGCCGACTCCCAGGAGTTTCAGATTCCGCTGGAGGTGAAGAAAGAGCGCTGGTCTATGGTGCTGAATACTCACGAGCCAACCGGCTTTGGCCAGAGCAAGCAAATTTATACGCCGGGTAGCGCGATCGCCGTCGCCGACTTTTCGCTGGTCGTGTTGTGCAGCCCTCGGGCTCAAGGCGCCGGAGCCTAGACCATGCTCACCTACGAACGAATTTATGCTGTGGTGCGCCAAATCCCCAGGGGCAAGATCGCTACCTACGGGCAGGTGGCCGAGCTAGCAGGATTAGTCGGCAAGCCACGCCTAGTGGGGTATGCCCTCTACCGGGTCGATCCGATGTCCGATGTGCCCTGGCAGCGCGTCATTAACGCGAAGGGCGAGGTATCTGAATCGACCCGACGCAACGGCAGTGATTATATGCAGCGGGCCATGTTAGAGGATGAGGGAGTCGTGTTTGACCGCCGGGGTCGAGTTGACCTCAACCAATATAAATGGCGCCCGCCCAATGACGTGACCGAGCAGGCGCTGGAGGCATTTATGGAGAATCTAGGCTAGAGCAGCAGTGTGTTTATTCGACACCTACCGCTACTTCTTCTTCCACATAGACGTCTTCGGGTTCATCAACCAGTTCACCCGCTTGCTCAGCTGCCTGACGGCGCATGGCTTCACGGTACTTGGCCGCCATTTCTTCGGCTTTGTCGTAAACCAGGTCAGGATTTTTGACCATGTCGCCCGGTTCGGGCTCAAGCTGCTTGGTAGAGAGGGAGATTCGACCCCGCTCCGCATCCAGGTCGATGATCATGACCTTGATCTCGTCGTTGACGTTGAGCACGCTGTGGGGCGTGTCGATGTGGTCGTGGGAGATCTCGGAAATGTGCAGCAGACCGCTAACGCCGCCAATGTCGATAAAGGCACCGTAGGGCTTGAGGCCACGCACGGCCCCCAGCACAACTTCGCCCACCTGCAGGCCATTCATCTTGCGCTCAACTAGCGCCCGGCGGTGGCTAAGTACAAGGCGGTTGCGCTCTTCATCAACCTCAAGAAACTTCAGGGGCAGATCTTCGCCCACCAAGTCTTCTTTGGGCTTACGGGTGCTGATGTGAGAGCCGGGGATGAAGCCGCGCAGGCCCTCGATTCTGACCAGAGCACCGCCTCGGTTGGTGGCAAAGACTCCAGAGCGCACCGTGGCGTCTTCCTGCTGCAGCTGGCGCACTCGCTCCCAAGCGCGCATGTACTCAATCCGACGAATGGAGAGGGTCAGCTGACCATCTTCATTTTCGTCGGTGAGAATGAAGAACTCGCGGGTTTCGTTGGAGCGCAGCACCTCTTCAGGATGGTCAACCCGATTGATCGACATCTCCTGAATGGGCAGGTAAGCCGCCGTTTTAGCACCAATATCAATCAGGGCACCCCTGGGCTCAAGACTAAACACGGTGCCAGAGACGGTATCGCCTGGGTTGAAGTGATAGTCGTACTGGTCGAGTAGCGCGGCAAAGTCTTCGTGTGTAAACCCGATGTCAGCGTCCTTTACGTCCTGATTGAGCATGCTAGTGTTGTCCTATTATTTCTCCGTATTACTGCGGTTTCCGTGTAGACGTACAAAACAATCAACTCAGATATATGACAGCCCGCTCCACGCAGCAGCGTGCAGACGTAGACAGCCCGATAAACCCACAGGATTAAAATTATAGCTGAATTGGAGGGGTTGTTGATAACTCCTCTAGCAGGATTGATCAAGTTGATCGCGGCGATCGCTGAAACTGCTGCGTTATAACGACTGGGCCGAAACGACATAATTTGACGATGGGTTGTTGTCGGCCTCGTCTAGGTCGCTATCGCGCCGGTCGTCCTGAAGCTCGCTCAGCGTTTCGGCGAAGTCGCGAATGCCCTGAAACTGTCGATAAACCGAGGCGAACCGCACAAAGGCAACTTCGTTCATCGTTTGCAGCTTGGCCAAAACCATCTCGCCGATTTCGGCGCTGGTTACCTCGCGGGTAGCGCGCTGCTGCAGTTCAGCTTCAATGTCATCCACGATCGCTTCCATTGCTAGGGAAGAAACCGGCGTTTTTTCGCAGGCCCGCACAATGCCGCGCAGCACCTTGGAACGCTCAAATAATTCGCGATCGCCGCTGCGCTTGATGACGGTAACCGGCACGTACTCAATGCGCTCGTAGGTGGTAAACCTGCGCTCGCAGCGCAGGCATTCTCGTCGTCTGCGAATACTGCGCCCCGCCTCCGCCGATCGCGACTCTAAAACTCGATTATTGAGGTGCTGACAAAAGGGGCAATGCATAGACACACTCCCAATGGGAGAAAAATAGACAAGCCGACCTATCTGGACTAGAAGCTTGGGGAAAAAATAGAGGCAAGCCCTTCCTCTGCGGGAAAAGCTTGCCTCTATATTAATTAAATTGTGAGAAAACAATCGAAATGGATTGAAAGTCTGACTAAAGTTGCAGACAGTCAGACCCCATTGTGGCTCTAAAAGACTGTTTTGACAGGACTAGTCTTTAGAAATGCGAGGGGGTTCGCGAAAGGCGATCGCAAAGAACAGCGTGCCAATGATACAGGCAAAAATGAAGATGTAAGCGACAGCTTCCATGGTTAAAGAGGCTCCTAATCAACGGATTATCTTTAGTCTACAGGGATTGTCAGTAAAGTGCCCGACGGATGAAGGCCTATAACCAACCGCCGGGCAGCTCAACTTAGAAGGAAACTAAACTGTCTCTTCTTTACGGGTAGACGTATCGCCCACCTTTTGGAAGAAGCCCCACTCCACCTGCTCGGCAGACAAATCGGGGTCTACCCCAGCAAACACGTCCCGGAACAGGGTGCGAGACCCGTGCCAGATGTGGCCAAAGAAGAACAGGAGCGCAAACACAGCGTGACCGTAGGTGAACCAACCGCGAGTGCTGGTGCGGAACACCCCGTCAGAGCCGAGGGTTTCGCGGTCAAACTCGAAGGGTTCACCCAGCTGAGCCTTACGGGCGTAGCGCTTAACCAGGGCCGGCTCGGTAATGGTTTGACCAGCCAGGTCGCCGCCGTAGAAGGTAGCCGTTACCCCAGTCTGCTCAAAGCTATACTTAGACTCAGCCCGGCGGAAGGGAATGTCAGCGCGGACAACGCCGTCCTTGTCGACCAGCACCACGGGGAAAGTCTCAAAGAAGTTGGGCAGGCGACGCACAAAGAGTTCGCGGCCTTCCTTATCTTTGAAGACGGGGTGGCCCAGCCAGCCCTCAGCAATGCCGTCACCCTGAACCATAGGGCCAACGCGGAACAGACCGCCTTTTGCGGGGCTGTTGCCGACGTAGTCGTAGAAGGCTAACTTCTCAGGAATACTGGCGTAGGCCTCAGCCAGGGTGTACCCGGCGTTGACATCGGCCTGCACCCGGCGCTGAATCTCCTGCTTGAAGTAGTCGCCATCCCACTGGTAGCGGGTGGGGCCAAACAGCTCGATGGGGGTAGCGGCGCTGCCGTACCACATCGTGCCTGCCACCACGAAGGCGGCAAAGAACACCGCCGCAATACTGCTAGAGAGAACGGTTTCGATATTACCCATCCGCAGCGCTTTGTACAGACGCTGGGGCGGGCGCACCGTCAGGTGGAACAGGCCAGCAATAATCCCCACAATACCGGCGGCGATGTGGTGAGCCACAATGCCCCCTGGGTTGAAGGGGTTAAAGCCAGCGGCCCCCCATTCGGGAGCGACTCCCTGTACGTGACCCGTGAGTCCGTAGGGGTCGGAGACCCACATGCCAGGACCCCAAAGGCCAGTCAGGTGGAAGGCACCAAAGCCAAAGCAAAGGAGCCCTGAGAGAAATAGGTGAATGCCAAACATCTTGGGCAGATCCAGCGCTGGCTCACCGGTGCGAGGATCGCGGAACAGGTCTAGATCCCAGTAGACCCAGTGCCAGCAAGCAGCTAAGAACAGCAGACCCGACAGCACGATGTGGGCGGCAGCTACGCCCTCAAACGACCAAAAGCCGGGGTTAACGGCGGTCGAGCCAGTGACGCTCCAGCCGCCCCAGGACTCGGTCACACCCAGGCGAGCCATGAAGGGCAGCACAAACATGCCCTGCCGCCACATGGGATTCAGCACGGGGTCGCTGGGGTCAAAGGTGGATAGTTCAAACAGGGCCATTGAGCCGGCCCAGCCGGCTACGAGAGCCGTATGCATTAGGTGTACAGCAATCAGTCGCCCGGGATCGTTTACGACGACCGTGTGTACCCGGTACCAGGGTAGTCCCATTGACTACGCTCCTCCTCTAGGTAAAACAGTGATGTCTTGTGAAATTGTCTTAAGCATTGGCCAGATAATGATTAGCCTATCAGAATCAGGCTCCCAGAACCGCCCCAGCTGACCCATTATCCCGGTGATGCCGAACCGGTTTCACCGTTGTTGGATGCTGAATCATTTGGTACAGATGAGATGTAACAATGAAATTACTTAACGAAGTGTAACCAGTCCGAATTGTCGTCGCAAGCCGCTTTAGGGTTGGGCGGCGGCGATCGCAAGCAGTTACCGAACAAAAACACCCAGGTCTAGCGGCCAAAGGCTTGATCTGCCGCCATTATTGACGCAGGACGCAAAGGAGATTTCCTCGATGGCTAATGTTAAGTTTGTTAACGAAGACAAAGAAATTAGCGTTGCCGACGGGGCCAATCTGCGGTTCAAGGCATTAGAAAATCGCATTGATATTTACACCTTCAGCGGCAAGCTGATGAACTGTGGCGGCTACGGGCAGTGCGGCACCTGCGTAGTGGATGTGGTGGACGGGGGCGAGAATCTTTCTCCCCGCACATCGGTGGAGGAGCGCAAGCTCAAGAAGTGGCCCGCCAGCTGCCGATTGGCCTGCCAGGCCACGGTGCATGGGCCGGTTTCGGTGGTGACTAAACCCAGTCGTAAGGGCAAACCATCGGCCAAGGCCTCCAAAAGCGCCTGAAGAACGGCTTTAACCTGCCCTGGCCGGGCTCAGTTTTGGCGGGATTGCTACAGTTCTGGTCGAACATTCTCATCGAGTAGAGTGATATCCTAAGGTCATCGGGGCTTCTGGTTAGCTAAGGCCGGGGTTCTGAGGTGACGTTGTTGGGTTGAGAGTAGAGGCAAGCATGGAAGTTAATAAACTTGGTTTTGTTGCCAGCATTCTCTTTGTGCTGGTACCAACGGTTTTTCTGCTGATTTTGTATATTCAAACCTCCAGTAAGCAGACGGGTTCGTAGCCAGTTGTTGGGTTTGGTTTGAACTGGGTCGCTCAGAGCCAGCCGACCAGCCTGTGGGGGTTAGGTGTAGTCTTGAAGCGCTGGGCTAACCGGCGCTTTTTTTCAATGTTTTGGTCGCCTTTTAATGACGCCCGCCGCGGCGATCGCACAGGTCTATCAAACCCATGACGTACTGTTTAGGCATTTTGGTGAAGGAGGGGTTGGTACTGGCCGCCGACTCGCGCACCAATGCCGGAGTCGACTATATTTCGTCGTACCGCAAACTGTTTGAGTTTTCAAAGCCGGGCGATCGCACCCTTTTGCTCTGCACCTCGGGCAATTTGTCGATTACTCAGGCGGTGGTGCACCAGCTGACTCAAGACATCAAGCGCGATCGCACCCCCAATCTGCACAGTCTGCCGACGCTTTACGACGTAGCCCGCTACCTGGGAGACCAAATTCGGGCCCTGCAGGAGGCCGACCGACCCTGGCTCGAAAAAGACAAAATCGACTTTCAGTGCAGCTTTTTGCTGGGAGGGCAGGTGCAGGGGGACGCGCCGGAGCTATTTCTGGTCTACAGCCAGGGCAACTGCATTCAGGCCACCCCCGAGACACCGTTTTTGCAAATTGGCGAAACCAAGTACGGCAAGCCCATTTTAGATAGAACCCTTGGGTTTGATGTGCCCCTCGACGCGGTGGCTAAGTGCGCCTTGCTCTCGATTGATTCAACCATGCGATCGAACCTGTCGGTGGGGCCGCCCATTCACATGGTGATGTATCAGACCAACAGTTTTGAGGTGCGCCATCGAGCCCAGTTTCAGGCGGGCGACCCCTACTTAATTAAAATGCGCAAGCACTGGGAAGTTGCCCTGCGGGAGGCGTCTCTGTCCATGCCCGACATCTCCTGGAATCAGGAGGACACGCTCTCGCCCCTGGGCATCGCCGATTTGGGAGACGCCTGAGACCAGCTTGAGTCAATGACCGGCTTGAATGATACGGACAGGCAGCCCATTCAGCGGCTGAGGGAGCCTACGGCGATCGCGGCGGCAGTGGTTTGCCTGGGCTGAAAGGCAAGCGGTTGGTCGCCGTCAGCCTGCACCGCAATCGCGGCCAGATAGCTCGCCGCGGGCTGCCATTGATACAGCCTTCCCGGGTGCTGTAACCCATCGGTTGCAACGGCCGTAGCCGCAAGCTCTGAGGCCGGTTCTGTAGGGGCCAGCGTCAGTTCTAGGGCCTGCATCGAGTCGATAATACCCAGGCCCAGGGCCTTGAGGCAGGCTTCTTTGCCTGTCCAGTAGCGCAAAAAACGATGGTCAGCCTGGGGAGAGCTTAGGGCCAGCACCGTCTCGGCTTCAGCCGGGGTGAGGCAGCGGCGGCACATTCCCGACAGCTGCTTTACGCAGCGCAGTTCTTCCAGGTCGACCCCGATCGCCCGGACAGCCGGTGCCACACTAACGCCGATCAGCAGTCGCGTGCCGCTATGAGAAAGATTGAAGGTTAGCCTCTGGCCAGTTGGCACCGAAGCATGGTGGCTAGAGTCGAGTTCTGGTTTGCCGCGCGGCCCGTAGGTGAAGCGTAGCCTGCCGGGCGCCTGTTCGGTATAGCGGCTGAGCAGGTGGCGCAAGCAGCCCCGACTCAAAATAAAGCTACGTCGGGCGGCGGGCAGACGGCGCTGCTGAAGTTGAGCCTGTTCGTCAACGGATAGGGCATTTTGCAGGCGCTCTAAGATGGGGGAGTCGACCGTATCGGTCGCAATCAGCCAGAGGTTAATGGCAGCGACGTTAGAGGAGGTTGGCTTTTGGCCTGGCTCGGGCATGGGCGGGCGGCAGGGCGATCGCGAAAGATAGACCTAGCGCTATTGTGCAGCAAGCTGGGCATCCTTGGCACAGCCCCCCGCCGTCATCGAGCTATGCCATTCAAGCCCTTTGCCACCGTCCCAGGCGATCACGCTGTCTTTAGACCATCGGACCCCATCTCAAAGAGGGCCGTACATGTTTGC
This sequence comes from filamentous cyanobacterium CCT1, assembly GCA_003017855.1. Lineage (GTDB taxonomy): Bacteria > Cyanobacteriota > Cyanobacteriia > Phormidesmidales > Phormidesmidaceae > Nodosilinea. The sequence continues at coordinate 21,624 of PYER01000023.1, read as the reverse complement.
ATTTTGGGCGGTGGGTTTGGTGGGCTGTACTGCGCTCTGGCCCTGCACAGGCGCTTGGGCAAAGGGTCTCCGGTGCGCATTACCCTGGTGGAGCCGCGCGATCGCTTCAACTTCACGCCGCTGCTCTACGAACTGCTCACCCGCGAGCTGGCCCCCTGGGAAATTGCCCCCGCCTACCGAGACCTGCTCAAGCACACCGCCGTTGACCTGCGCCAGGACTGGGCTGAGCACATTGACTTAGCCCAGCAAACCGTCACCCTGCGCCACGGTGACCCCCTCACCTACGACTACCTGGTAGTGGCCCTGGGCAGCCAGATGCGCCCACCCGCCACCCCCGGCAGCCAGTCCCACACGCTGCCGTTTAATACCCTGCACGATGCCGAACAGCTGGAGCGACGGCTGGGGGAACTCGACCACTTGCCTAAGGTGCAGGTGGTCGTGGCTGGGGCTGGCCCCAGCGGGGTCGAGCTGGCGTGCAAACTCAGCGATCGCCTGGGCTCCCGAGGTCATGTCACCGTGGTCGATCGCCGGGGCGAAATTCTGCGATCGTACCCGGCCCGCCTCCAACGAGCGGCGGCGCGGGCGCTGGCCAAACGGGGCGTAGAGGTCTACCTCAATGCCGCCATTGACGCCGTGGATGCCGGCGGACTGACCTTTGGCTACGAGGGCAAACCCCGCCACTGCCAGGCCGATTTGATGCTCTGGACGGTCGGTACAGTGCCGCGATCGTGGCTGGGGGAAAATAACCTCAAGCAGACCCCCTTCGGCCAGTGCCAGGTGCGGCCTACCCTGCAGCTGCCCGACTACGACAATATATTTGTATTGGGGGATATGGCGGCTATGCCTGCCCCTGGGCGCGAGCGCGCCCCTACCACCGCCCAGGCCGCCTACCAGGCCGGCCCTGCGGTCGCCAAAAACCTGCTGGCACTAATCGCCGATCGCCCCCTCAAACCTTTCGTCTACAACCACCTGGGCGATATGCTCACCCTCGGCCAGGGAGAAGCCGTGGTTTGTGGCTTTGGGCTATGCATCACCGGGCGGCTGGGGGCCTTTTCGCGGCGCTGGGCCTACTGGCTGCGGCTGCCAACGATGGCTCACCGCTGGCGAGTACTCAGATATCGCCTGGGCGGCAATTCCAGCCACAGCGTCCCAACTAAATAGGCCTGCTACAAGGTACGTCTAAGTCAAAGGCGAGCCGCACGTCAGCGACCCAGTTTTGAGTGTTTCAGGTGCGCAGCCTTTGGGATAGGCGTACTAGCCATCGCCATTCGTTGCTTAAATGGCAAATTAGCTCCTGACACCTGTCGAAATGGCCGGGGCTGGCTCGTCATAGTTATAGAAGCTCAAACCGTTGGGTTTCTAACCGTTGTGATTTATGAGGATAGCCATGCAGTACGCCATTATGGTTTATGAGTCTGAGCAGGAGTTTGCCAAGCGCAACGATGCCACTCACCAGGAAGCCTATTGGGGAGCCTACCAGGCCTACTCCCAGGCTCTGGCCGCAGCGGGAGTAGCCGCGGGGGGAACGGCACTGCATCCGCCCCATACCAGCACGACGCTGTGGCTAGAAGAGGGCCACCGCAAAGTGCAGGATGGCCCCTATGCCGACACCAAAGAGCAGCTCGGCGGCATGTTCATTGTGGAGGTTCCTAATCTGGATGTGGCGCTAGACTGGGCGGCCCGCTGCCCGGCGGCGTCTACAGGTCGGGTAGAGGTCCGACCGCTGCTGCCCATGAACGCCGGTTAAGCCCCAGGTTGAACTATGGATGCCCGCCGAGCCGCAGAACTGGTAATCCGCAACTCCTACGGACGATTGGTCGCCTACCTGGCGGTGCGATCGCACGATGTAGCGGCCGCCGAAGATGCGCTCGGCGACGCCCTGGTCGCAGCCCTCAAAACCTGGCCCATCCAGGGATTGCCCGCTAATCCTGAGGCCTGGCTCCTGGTCACGGCCCGTCGCCGCCTGCTGGATGCCAGCCGCCACAGCCGGGTGAGGGCCGCCGCCACCCCCGCTCTAGAGCAAATTGCCCGCGATCTGCAGACCGCCCCCGATATGGAAACCCCTTTTCCCGACGAGCGACTGAAGCTGCTGTTTATCTGTGCCCACCCCACCATAGACCCCGCCATTCGCACCCCGCTCATGCTCCAGACCGTGCTGGGCTTCACGGCGGCAGACATTGCCGCAGCTTTTTTAGTAAGCTCCGCCACTATGGGGCAGCGGCTGGTGCGAGCCAAGAGCAAAATTCGCGATGCCGGCATTCCCTTTGAACTGCCTGCGATCGCCCGGCTTCCCTCTCGACTGGAGGCGGTGCTGGAGGCTATCTACGCCGCCTACAACCGCGGCTGGGACAGTTTTGGCGGAGCCGATGTAGCCCCCGTCGCGCTGGCCGACGAAGCCATCTGGCTGGCGCGACTCTGTGTCGAGCTTCTGCCCCAGGCGGCCGAAGCACGGGGGCTTCTAGCGCTGATGCTCTATTGCGAGGCGAGGCACCTGGCTCGTCGCAGCCCCACTGGGGCCTACGTGCCCCTCTCTCAACAGAACACAGCGCTCTGGTCAGTGCCCCTGCTGCAGGAAGCCGAAGATCAACTGCTGCGGGCCTCCCGGCTCAAGCAGCTGGGGCGATTTCAGCTGGAGGCCGCCATTCAGTCGGTTCACGCTCAGCGGGCCAGCGTTGGGGTGACCGACTGGCAGGCGCTGGTGCAGCTCTACAGCGGCCTGGTGCAGATCGCCCCTACACTGGGGGCCTGGGTGGGCAGGGCAGCGGCGATCGCACAGGCCTACAGCCCCACCCAGGGGTTAGAGGCGCTCGACAATCTGCCGCTCAACAAAATTAAAACCTACCAGCCCTACTGGGCTTTGCGCGGTCACCTGTTAGCCGAGGTGCAGCAGTGCGATGAAGCGAGAGCCTGCTATAGCCAGGCCATTGAACTGTCCACCGATGCCGCTGTGCGAAGGTTTTTGACCGAGCAGATGGCGGAGTGCTAGCCCTGAGCCGAAATCGATTTTAGCGATACCTTGTTCTCAAGATCGGGTGAATCTGGGCCGCACTTTATGGCTAGAGGCTAGCCAGGCAGGGCACAGAGGGCTTGATTAGCTGGTACAATTGATCTATTCTGCTGGTGTTGTCACCTCAGTTTGGGCGATGAGCGACGATAACCCCAGCATCTTGTCCCACATTTCTATGGGCACCAACGATTTCGATCGCGCCGTGGCCTTCTACGATCGCGTGTTGCCCAGTCTGGGCTGTCAGCGCATCATGGAGCACCCGGGGGCGGTTGCCTACGGCAAGGTCTATCCCGAGTTTTGGGTGCAAACTCCCATCGATGGACAACCCGCTACGGTGGGCAACGGCACCCATGTCGGGTTCGTGGCGCCGACAAAAGAGTCGGTTCATGCCTTCTACGAGGCCGCGATCGCAGCCGGTGCGCAGCCTGACGGCCCCCCTGGCCCCCGCCCCGACTACGGCGAACCCTACTACGGCTGCTTTGTGCGCGATCCCGACGGCCACAAAATTGAGGCCTCCTACTGGGACAGGGTCCTGATTCAGGAGCTATACGGCGACTCTGAGCACCCGTAGAGATTCCTCTAGATAGTCGGCGCCTGCGCTGGCGCAGAGCATGACGATCGGTACCTGGATTTCAGCTGACGGTGTGTTGGCCACCAGAATGAAAGGCGATCGGGGCGACCAGGCATAGCATCCGAGATCAGTTGTTGGATCGAATTTACGTGGCCACGGGTTCTTTCAACTCAAACTTGAGCTTGGCCCGCTTAAAGGGTTCAGGAATTTCTACCGGATATTTACCCGTGAAGCAGGCTGAACAGAAGCTATCGGGGTCTTGATAGGTCGTTTCTAGCATGCCTTCCCAACTCAGGTAGGCCAGCGAGTCGACATCAATTTGCTGGGCAATCTCCTCTAGAGATTTGGTGGCGGCAATCAGCTGATCCTGGTTGTCGGTATCGATGCCGTAGAAGCAGGGGTGGGTAACCGGCGGTGACGAAATCCGCATGTGCACTTCAGTTGCGCCCGCATCGCGCAGCGCCTGCACAATTTTGCGGCTGGTGGTGCCCCGCACGATTGAGTCATCCACAATTAGCACCCGCTTGCCCTCCAGCACATCCTTGAGCGGGTTGAGCTTCATGCGAATACCCACCTCCCGCATCGACTGGGTGGGTTGAATGAACGTGCGCCCCACGTAGCGATTTTTGATCAGCCCCTCGGCGTAGGGAATTTTGGACTGCTGCGAAAAGCCAATCGCAGCAGGTACGCCCGAATCGGGCACCGCCATGATTAAGTCGACATCGGCGGGGGCTTCTTTGGCCAGCTGATGGCCCAGGCGACGACGGTAGCTGTAGAGGCTCTCCCCGTTGACAATGCTGTCGGGTCGCGAGAAGTAGATCATCTCGAACACGCAGAGTTTGCGTTGGGTGGCCTTAGCCCACTGGTGAGATGTCAACCCCTCAGCTGTAATCCACACCAGTTCGCCCGGTTCAATATCGCGAACATAGGTGGCCCCGATGATGTCAAGGGCGCAGGTTTCTGAAGCCAGCACGTAGTGGGCCGGCTGACCGCTCTCGGGAATCTCGTGGCCCAGCACTCCCAGCACCAGGGGACGAATGCCCTGCTGATCGCGGGCACCAATAATGCCGTTGGGCGTGCCGATTACCAGGCTAAAAGCGCCATAGCAGCGGTTAAAGGCGGTTTCTGCGGCCTTCACCCAGCCGGCGCCGTCGTTGACCGCCTCCGCCAGGGCAAAGGCGATCATTTCTGAGTCAGTGGTGGTGACCAGGTCGTGGTTGCGATCGATCAGTTCTTCGCGCAAGTCGGCGGCGTTGACCAGGTTGCCGTTGTGGGCCAAAGCCAGATTGCCCAAGCGGGTGGGCACCACGGCGGGCTGCGCGTTGCACACGTGGCTAGAGCCGGTGGTGGAGTAGCGGGTATGCCCCACCGCAATGTGGCCCGTCAAATCTTTGAGAATGTGGTCATCAAACACCTGCGACACCAGACCCATGTGCTTGTAGCAGTGGCTGCCCGAAGCATTGAAGGTGGCAATCCCTGCCGACTCCTGGCCCCGGTGCTGAAGGGCAAACAGGCCAAAGTAGGCCAGTCGAGCCACTTCTTCGTCGGGAGCGTAGAGGCCAAAGATGCCGCAGGCTTCTTCAGGCTTGTCGGGGCGATCTTGGTACGACTCAAAAGACTCGTCGAGGAAAGAGTTAGAAGGGAACGTCATGGGTGGTGCAGGGTGGCTTTAGGAACGCAATGGCAAAGGAGCAGAACGTCTCAACACATTTGGCTGCCGCATTTTGCCTTCAATGCGAGCCCAGCTACATCATAGGGTGAGGGATTTCGGAGTGGTATTAGAAACTACCGAACTTCCCTAACCTATTTAATAGTTCCTTAACATATGCCCGATCATAACACCTGCTGTTTCCCCACAGGGGGGATAGTGAGCAGCAAAACTTTAGAGGGTAAAGGCGCAGCAATAGGGACAGCCCCAGGACATCAGCCTGACCTGCATAGTGGGCAATACCCGGTATTCGCTGACCCGCTACAGAAGCAACTAAGGTTAAGCTACAGCCTCGGTTCCCGCTAGTCGCTGCTCAATGGCGGTGCTCCAGATTTGGGCCAGGGCAGTCACCGCGTCGGTGATCAGGGTTTGGTTGTCCTGGGTCGCCAGGGTTAAGGTTTCTCCCTGCACTGTACCAAGCCGCTGCCAGAACCCAGCCAGGCGATCGCTCAAGTAGGCCTCCCAATCGGCCAGGTGGTCGGGGCTGATTGAAACTACAATTCTGGCTCCGCCCTCGCCGAACAGCAGCCGATCCCAGCGCTGATCTGTTTGCGTCGTTTCTACGGGAATTTGAATGGCGGCTCCCCGCCGACCCCCGATAGAGGATTCGGCCAGCGCTACCGCCAACCCGCCCTCGGCGCAGTCGTGGGCCGATTGCACCCAGCCCTGGGCAATACCGTAGCGACAGGCCGCCTGTACCCGCTTTTCTAGCGCCATATCCATGACGGGAGGGTGCCCAGTAGCAGCCCCGTGAATGGCCGCCAGATATTCTGAACCGCCCAGGGTGACCAGAGGTTTGTCGTTAATCGCTGCCGTCCCCGACTGCTCTACAGAAATTCCTAGTAGATAGATCACATCACCCTCCTGTCGCCAGCCCTGGCCGCAGGTGCGGCTGAGGTCGTCGATCAGACCGACCATACCAACTACCGGGGTGGGGTAGATCGGCTGGGGGTTGCCCTGGCTGTCTACGGTCTCGTTGTAGAGCGAAACGTTGCCGCCGGTCACCGGGGTTTCAAACTCGCGACAGGCATCGGCTAACCCCCGGCAGGCTTCGGCCAGCTGCCAGTAGCCCACCGGCTTTTCAGGACTGCCAAAGTTGAGGTTGTCGGTGACGGCCAGGGGCAGCGCACCGACGCAGCTCAGGTTGCGGGCGGCCTCGGCTACGGCGGCCTTAGCACCTTCGTAGGGGCTGAGGTACACGTAGCGGGCGTTGCAGTCAACGGTAGCCGCCAGTCCACGGGCTACGGCACCCGGCTGATACTGCGGCACAGGTTCTAGCGGTCGCAGGCGAATGACAGCGGCATCGCCCTGGCCGGGGCACTGCACGGTGTTATTTTGCACCTGGTGGTCGTACTGGCGGTAGACCCACTGCTTAGATGCGATCGTGGGCTGGCTAAGGAGAGTACGCAGCACCGCAGTCCAGGAGGTAGTGGCAGATTGGTCCAGTTCTATCCCCGCTGGGGAGCATGGGGGCAAGCTGTCTTCGCTCCAGGCCCAGGCCTTCTGGGCGTAGTCGGGCGGCTCGCTCAGCAGGTCGCGGTGGTAGATGGGAGTATTTTCGGCCAGGGCCAGGGCTGGAATTTCGGCCGCAATGTCTCCTTTAAACAAAATCCGCACGATCGAGTCTTCGATTACTCTGCCAGCCACCACCGCGTGGAGACCCCAGCGCTCAAAGATTTCGATTACCTCGGCTTCACGGCCCGCCGCTACTACAAACAGCATCCGCTCCTGAGACTCTGACAGCAGGTACTCGTAGGGCACCATGCCCGTCTCACGCACCGGAATCAGGTCCAAATCTAGCTCGATGCCAACCCCACCCTTGGCCGCCATTTCGGCGGTAGAGCAGGTCAGCCCGGCGGCCCCCATGTCTTGAGCCGCGACGATCGCCCCGGTTTTAAACGCTTCCAGACAGGCTTCTACCAGCGATTTTTCCAAAAATGGATCGCCCACCTGAACGGCGGGGCGATCGGCCTCGGATTCGTCGGTGAGTTCGGCGCTGGCAAAGCTGGCCCCGCCCATGCCGTCGCGGCCAGTGGTAGAGCCAACGTAGACCACGGGGTTGCCCAGGCCGGCTGCGCCAGATTTGACGATGTCATGGGTTTCCATAATCCCGATCGCCATGGCGTTGACCAGCGGGTTGCCGTTGTAGGCGGCGTCAAAATACACTTCGCCACCTACGGTGGGTACGCCAAAGCAGTTGCCGTAGTGGGCGATGCCCGCCACCACTCCCTGGCACAGGCGGCGGGTGCGGCTGTCGGTCAGATCGCCAAACCGCAGGGAGTTGAGCACCGCGATCGGGCGCGCGCCCATGGTAAAGATATCGCGCAGAATGCCGCCGACGCCGGTAGCGGCCCCCTGAAACGGTTCGACCGCCGAGGGATGGTTGTGCGACTCAATTTTAAAGGCCACCCGCAGCCCATCTCCGGCATCGATAATGCCCGCATTTTCTCCCGGCCCCACCAGCACTCGCGGCCCCTCGGTGGGAAACTGCTTGAGCAGGGGGCGCGAGTTTTTGTAGCAGCAGTGCTCTGACCACATCACCCCAAACATACCCAGCTCGGCCCGGTTGGGGTGACGGCCCAACCGGCGCACAATGTCGTCGTACTCCTCGGGCTTAATGCCTTCGGACGCAATCTCAGCGGGGCTAAAGGGAGCAGTAGAAAAGGCCGTCATACTCGCGCCAGAAACATTGCCTACCGATCTTAGCCCTAAGTCGACGCTCAGGGCGGTTGAAACGCGGGCGCGGACAGAGAATGACCAGGAAAAATCGGGGCTGAGCAGCTGAACCTGAAGCCGTCGGTTGGTCTACAGGGTTGCGGCTAGAAACTGGTCGAGGTCATCAAAGGTGCCAGCCCACATAGTCATCGGGGCCTCATAACCTTTCATCTCCAGGGTAAAGCGCCGGAAGAAGGCGTCGCTCAGCTCAGGTTTTGGCTTGCCAGCTGTGAGATAACCTGCTTTTTGGAGGTATCGATAGGTGGTTTCGCCCATGGCAACATCGAGCCCTAGCTGCTTTGTCGATGTCTCCAGGCGAAAGGCGGCGTTAACGGTGTCGCCTAGGGCGGTGTAGTCGGGGCGATCGCCTGTGCCGGTGTTGCCTACCATGGCGTAGCCGGTGTTAATACCAGCCCCAATGCGAAGCGGAAAGGGCAGCGGGAACTGCTGGTGGAGCTGCCCCGTCATTGTCGCCAGGGTGCTGACGGCCTGCAAAATTTGCAGCATGCTGGCGTCTTCGGTTCCCTCTGAACCGTGGATCCATACCGCCATCACGGCATCGCCAATATACTTATCGACCCAGCTACCGTACTGGCCAATAATTTCACCGGCCCGACGAAACCAGGTGCCGATCGCCTCGGAGTGAATTTTTTCGTCGGTTTGGCGAGTCATGACGGTGAAGTCGCGAATATCGACTACCATCACCGAGATTAGCTGCCGCACGTGGAGCATGGCCGTAGCGGTACTATCGCTGCGGAAAGCACCGCCTAGAGTAACATCAGCCGCCAAAGAGGTATCAACGGGCGAGTAAAACCGCAGCTCAGTTTGGCCAAAGGTCAGCAAATCGCCGTCGTGCAGAATGACCGGAACGCTGACCCGCCGCCCATTTACAAAGGTGCCGTTGCGGCTGCCCAGGTCAATCAGATAAAATTTGCCGTTGTCGGTGCCCTGAAACATGGCGTGATTGCGAGAAATCCACCGATCGGGCAGCACAAAATTGTTGTCGTCGCCGCGGCCAACAGTCCAATAGTTGCCGCCTACCAAAGACAGCTGGCGATCGCCGGAGCCGGTTTTAAGCGCGAGGTAGGGGCCAGAAGAAGTAGTCACGTCGGTATGGTAAGGGCACAGACTGAGATCGATTGGGCGCGATCGCTCAGAACCCTGACGGCGATCGCAGCAGACAACCCCAAAATATCCCTGAGTTGCCCCTATTATGCCAGAGATGCAAACCCCATCACGCGGCCTAGGCCAGCGCCGCAGTCAGGAAAAACAAACCATCGACAATTAGGGTGCTAAATACGGCCCCGCCAAAGGCCCACCAGGCCAGCTGTCGGGAGGTGATCAGGGCGATCGCCGTCGCCACCAGCAAAAATATCACCAGCACAATGGCCCGACAGGCCGCCACGTCAGTCTCTAGAGTAGCGCTGGCCGCCCGCAGTACCAGCGGAGCCAGGTCGGGGCTCGTCAGCATCAGCTGCCGCCAGCTGGGAAACAAATGCATCCAGTTGATGTAGAGGTCGGTGACGGCAGTGCCTAGCAGCGAACCCAGGAAAAAGTAGCTGCCTACCCGCCCCCAGCCCTGGCGCAGACAGACCAGCGCGATCGGCAGGCCCAGAGCCTCAATTGGCAGGTGAGCTACCGGCTCCCAGCGAAACCAGCCCCAGTACAACGACCCCGTCAACCAAATCCAGCCGAAGCCAACAATTAAATCGCCCCACAGGTGCCACCGGGTGTGCCGCATTAGCCTTGCCCCCAGCCACAACCACAGGGGAGTGATTGCCAGACTGACCCAGGGAAAGTAGCGCACCAGGGGTGCCTGCACAAAAACCGGCAAAATTACCAGGGCCATGGCTGCCCCAAACACCTGGAGCTGTGCCGTGGAGCTTGCCACCCAGCGCCGCGCCCGGTCTGACCAGGGCAACGTGGTTCTAACTGATTCGGAACTATAGGAAAGACTCAATGAAATTCTGAGGACTTGGTTAATCATTGTTAACATAACATGCCCCTGGGGGGCATTGCTCGGCCCAGGGGTAGATTAGCTGACTATTAAGGTTGTCTTTAGGTTCATACTTAGCTCTGTTGCAGGTTAAGCCCGCAAAAAGAAGCTTTGGAAAACTGGGGGCAGCGCCTTTGAACCCGTACAATACGCAACAATGACTCCGGTTAACCCGTCAGCTGACTAAGTTACTTTAAGTGTACTTATTTTAAGAAGAAGCTCAAGGTGCCCTCAGAACTGACCGCGATCGCCGCTGCCGCCCGCAGCTGTGTTGGCGTGACCCTACGGCACGAGTATGGCTCCGAATCGGGGCTCTAGTTGTGAAGGGCCCTGTGAATGGGCAACGTTATACAACATCTATGACTATGGTTGCGCCCTATGACGAATTTGCTATTTGATTTAACGTCTCTAACGCACCGGGCCGCTGTGCTGGCTCAGGTCAGCGACGCTGTGGTCAACCCTGTTAGCACGCCCGTAACGCAAGACATGAACCTGTTTCAAGCCATTGTGATCGGCATTGTGCAGGGGCTGACCGAGTTTTTGCCGATTAGCAGCACGGCCCACGTCAAAATGGTGCCCGTGGTGCTGGGCTGGGGCGACCCAGGGGTGGCCTTTACCGCTGTCGTTCAGCTGGGCAGCATTGCGGCTATTCTCTATTACTTTTGGGATGATCTGCGCCAGGTGACCATGGGCATGGTTAAGGCCACCCTGGCCAAGCAGTTTGATTCCTCCGACTTTCGCCTGGGGCTGGGCATTCTGCTGGGCACTATCCCGATCGTGGTGTGCGGCCTGCTGATCAAGGCGTTTATTCCCGACTTCGACAACTCGCCCCTGCGCAATACGTCTACCATCGCCACGGTGTCCATTATTATGGCGCTCGTGCTGGCCGGAGCCGAAGTTGTGGGACGCCGCAAGCGCACGTTTGAATCGTTAACCCTCTCAGATGGGGTAATCATGGGCTTTGCCCAAGCCCTGGCGCTAATTCCGGGCGTATCGCGATCGGGCTCTACCCTGACGGCTGGTCTATTCATGGGGCTGGAGCGATCGACGGCGGCTCGATTCTCCTTTTTGTTAGGGGTGCCTGCGATTACCCTATCTGGACTAGTAGAACTCAAGGGCCTTTTGGAGACTGGCTTTGGCAGCGCTGGTCCGGTACCGCTGATCGGTGGCATTCTAGCGGCGGTAGTCTCGTCTTATCTAGCCATTTTCTGGCTAATTCGCTTTCTCAAGCAGCACAGCACCTGGATCTTTGTGTGGTACCGCCTGGCCTTTGGAGCTGCTATTTTGCTGGCCCTAGCGACTGGAAAAATGCAAAACATCTAAGATAGGGGAGCACATTTTGTTTGTCTAAGGCCTGAATTAGTATGGCTGCTCTAGCCATTCGCCCTGCCTACATTACCCGCGTACTGCCTAGCTCCATTGCTGAGGAGATTGGTTTTGAGCCAGGGGATTCCCTGGTGGCCATCAACGGCCACAAGCCGCGCGATTTAATCGACTACCGCTTTCTCTGCGCCGACGAAGAGTTAGCGTTAGATGTGCTGGACAGGCGCGGTAAAACTCACCACATCGACATCGAGAAAGATATTGACGAAGATCTGGGGCTGGAATTTGAAACCGCCCTCTTTGACGGACTGATGCAGTGCAACAATGCCTGCCCCTTTTGCTTTATCGATCAGCAGCCCCCCGGTAAGCGCGGCACCCTTTACCTGAAAGACGACGACTACCGGCTGAGCTTTCTCTACGGCAGTTACCTGACGCTGACCAACCTGCTGCCCCAGGAGTGGGATCGCATTGCCCAAATGCGGCTGTCGCCCCTGTATGTGTCAGTACACGCAACGGAGCCGGAGGTGCGATCGCGCCTGCTAAAAAATCCCAGGGCAGGGCAAATTCTCGATCAGCTGGCCTGGTTTCAGGAGCAGCGACTGCAAATTCATGCCCAGGTGGTGGTTTGTCCCGGCATTAACGATGGCGACCATTTAGACACCACTCTGCGAGATCTGGCCCGATTTCACCAGGGAGACACGCCAGCGGTGGCTTCAGCGGCGGTAGTGCCCGTGGGCCTCACCCGGTTTCGGCCCCAGGATGACGAGCTAGCTCCAGTCACCCAGGCTCAGGCCCGACAGGTGATTGCCCAGGTGCAGGCGCTGCAAACCGAGCTGCGGCACTCGTTTGGCACAAATTTTGTCTGGCTAGCCGACGAGTGGTTCCTGATTGCCAGGCAGTCGGTGCCCGCCGAGAGCCACTACGAAGACTATCCTCAGTTGGGCAACGGCGTGGGGTCAATTCGTCAGTTTCTCAAAGCCTTTGAACAGTCGGCTGAGGATTATTTGCCTGAGGCTGTGAGCCCACCCCGCACCTTCACCTGGGTGGTGGGCAACGCCGTCGAGCACGCCTTTGAGCCGATTGTCGATCGCCTCAACCAGGTGCAGGGCTTAACCGTGCGGCTAGCGGCCCTGGCCAGCGAGTACTGGGGCCGCGACATGACCGTTACGGGGTTGCTCACGGGCCACGATCTGCTGCTGGGACTGCAGCAGCGGGATCTGGGCGACGCCCTGCTGCTGCCTACGGTCATGCTCAAACCCAGTGACTCTGGCGACCCCCAAGACACGCTGTTCCTGGATGACATGAGCGTAGCCACCGTCAGCCAGCGGCTCGACTGCCCGATGCTGCCCGTAGATGACACCGACGCCCTGGTCAAAGCCTGCTGCGGCGAGTTGCCCGCCCACCCGCTGGCTGATTTGCAGCCCGCCGCCGGATATTGGACACCCTCCTGATTGTACTAAACCGTTTAGTTTGCTAAGCTATGGTCGGGAAACCTAGGGCTGACTTGCGCCTGGCTGGGCAAATCTGGCTCTGTCTGAGGGGGTAGATTGCTGAGGGTGGGCTAAAGTAATCCCTGGTGCCGATATGCTAAAAAGCTGAGGCAGAAAACTGTATTTTTCCCGGTTGGTGACTCATTTTTGCTACTGATAGCCCATGGTGTCTATGCTTTACTCCTATCGACGCTGCCTGATACCCCTAAGCTTAGGCATTACCCTATCTGGCTGGTCTGCTGTGGGACTGGCGGCTCCCAATTTTGCCGCCGAATCTTTAGCCAAGGCTGATGGTGCAGAAGGGGTAGCGATCGCCCAGATCGAAGCAGAGACTCCAGCCGATCCAGAGCCCCTCATCCTTGACGAGCAACCTGCGCCCGCTAACCCGACGGGTGCGGGGCTGGAGCCAGGGGAAGAGGCCGTGCCCCTCTCTACCGATGGCGACGAGGAGGACTACTTGTCCGCTCCAGCCCAGTCTGGCCTACCACTGCCCCAGTCGGATCGACCGACCGATCAGGGGTTTGATGTACCGCCTGAGTACCTCACCCCTGAGGCCAATCCGCTGCTGGTGCCGACACGGCCCGAAGAGGTCGAGATTGTGGGCACCCAGCCCCTGTCGCTCGAGACCGCGATTGAGTTGGCCTACCGTAACAGCGAGGAGTTACGCATTGCCCTGCTGCAGCTAGAGCGGAGCCAGGCCGGGCTCCGCGCCGAGCGCGCGTCACTGTACCCAACAGTTGATCTCACCGGCAGTCTGCAAACCACAAACCAGTCTTCCTCAGGAGGCGGCAGCCAGTTTGGGGGCGGCGATATCACCACCACCACCGGATCGACCACCCTCAGAACCGACTACGACCTGGGCCTCTCAGGGGAGCGATCGGCCCGGATTTCAGCGGCAGAGCGGCAGGTGAGGCTGTCTGAGCTTCAGCTGGAGCAAACCCGTGAAGACCTGCGGCTCAACACCATCACCGACTACTACGCCGTGCAGGAGGCGATCGAGCAGATTCGCATCAATCAAGCTTTCTTAGAGGAGGCCGAGCGCAACCTGCGCGACAGCCAGCTGCGCGAAGAGGTCGGAGTCGGCACCCGCTTTGACGTGCTGCGGGCCGAAGTACAGGTCGCTAACGCCCGCCAAACCCTGACCCAGGCCGCCAGCCAGCGGGAAATTGCCCAGCGGCAGCTGTCCCGACGGCTCAATGTGCCTCCGTCGATCGAGCTGACCTCGCTGGCGGTCAATATAGCGGGCGCCTGGCCGCTTTCTTTAGAAGAAAGCATTGTGCTGGCCTACCAAAATCGGGCTGAGCTAGAGCAGTTTTTGGTGGAGCGGGAGTTTAACGACGCCCAACGGCAGATCAGTCTGTCCACTGTTCGCCCTAATCTGGGGGTGTTTGGTCAGTATGGCTTGCAAAGCGTGCTGGGGTCATCGACGGGGGCCACTACTGGCTTAAACGACGGGTTTTCACTGGGGGCACAGCTGAGCTGGCGGCTCTTTGATGCCGGTGCCGCCCGAGCCAGGGCAACCCAAAATGAACTCGACATTCAAACCGACGAGTTCGAGTTTGAAAGCGCTCGCAACGATATTCGCGTTCAGGTGGAAGAAGCCTACTACACCCTGGTGGCCAACCAGTCCAACATCGATACGGCCTCTGTGGCCGTCAACCAGGCTGAGGAGGCGCTGGAGCTGGCTACCCTGCGCTTCAACGCCGGGGTGGGTACCCAGCTCGATGTGCTGACCGCCACCCGTGAGCTGGCCGAGGCCGAGGGCAACCTGGTGACCGCCGTGCTCGACTACAACCGCGCCCTGGCCCGTCTAGAGCGGGCGGTGAGCAACCTGGGCTCACCGCCTGAAATCATAAATTAGATGTTCTTCAGAAGCGTAAGCCCCCGTGGCTAGCCACACTGTAATTGCTCCCTGGGACTGTCTATGACGGCTCTACATCTTGAGGCCGAACACCGCCGGGCGATCGCCCAGGAGCTCACCGCCTGCTACCCCCGCGAAGGCTGCGGCCTGCTGCTGGGGCGGCGGACATTTGCAGTCGAGGGTACTGAGGAAACGGGTCGAACGGTGACCGGCATTGTGCCTGTGGCTAACGCCTGGGAGCCCTCGCTGCTGGACTACGCCGAGGACGGGGAGCAGGACCATAGCCAGCGCGATCGCTACTGGATTGACCCCGCCGATCTGCTTAAAGTGCAGCGGCAGGCGCGCGAGCAGGGGCTGGAGATTATCGGCGTTTATCACTCCCATCCCGACCATGAGGCAGTGCCTTCGGAGTGCGATCGCACTCTGGCCTGGCCGGTCTATTCCTACGTCATCGTGTCAGTGGTGCAGGGTGAGGTCATCGACCTTAAGAGCTGGCGACTCGATGAGCGGAACCAGTTCCGGCCCGAGCCTGTAAAAATGATCGGATCATCTACTAACAAAGCCCCATTCTTGTCCTAAGCTGAAAAGATGTCAAAAACGGTCACGCCCCAAGCCGTTTTTGTTTTTACCGCCACAGTTTCTCTCGCGAGGCCATGCTCAACCCTAATCTGGACGACATTCAGCTCACCAAAGAGGAGTACGAGCGCTACTCCCGCCACATCATTTTGCCGGAAGTAGGCCTGGACGGGCAGAAAAAACTCAAGGCTGCCAGCGTGCTCTGCGTGGGCACCGGGGGTCTGGGTTCACCCCTGCTGCTGTATCTAGCCGCCGCCGGCATTGGCCGTATCGGCATTGTTGATTTTGATGTCGTCGACCAATCAAACCTACACCGCCAGGTGATTCACAGCGAGTCGTGGGTGGGCAAGCCCAAAATTGAGTCGGCTAAGAGCCGCATTCTCGAAATCAACCCCCACTGCCAGGTCGACCTCTACGAAACCCGGCTCAGCGCTGAGAACGCTCTGGATATTTTTGAACCCTACGATGTTGTCGTTGACGGCACCGATAACTTCCCCACCCGCTACCTGGTCAACGACGCCTGCGTACTGTTGGGTAAGCCCAACGTCTACGGCTCCATCTTCCGCTTTGAGGGGCAGGCGACTGTCTTCAACTACCAGGAAGGCCCCAACTACCGCGACCTCTACCCCGAACCGCCGCCGCCGGGGCTGGTGCCCTCCTGCGCCGAAGGTGGGGTGCTGGGCGTGCTGCCCGGCATTATTGGCGTCATTCAGGCCAATGAAACTATCAAGGTAATTTTGGGTACAGGCAATACCCTCAGCGGTCGCCTGCTGCTCTACAATGCCCTGGAGATGACCTTTAGAGAACTTAAGCTGCGCCCCAACCCGGTGCGCCCAGTAATCGAAAAGCTCATCGACTACGAAGAATTCTGCGGCATTCCCCAGGCGCGTATGGAAGAAGAACAAGAGAAAGCTGGCCTCGCTGAGATGAGCGTGACCGAACTCAAGCAGGTGCTCGACGGTGGTGACGACAACGTGCTGCTGCTCGACGTGCGCAATCCCAACGAGTACGAGATCGCCCGCATTCCGGGTTCGGTGCTGGTGCCGCTGCCCGACATCGAAAACGGCGACGGCGTCGACAAAGTGAAGTCGCTGCTCAACGGCCATCGGCTGATTGTGCACTGCAAGATGGGCGGGCGATCGGCCAAGGCCTTGGGCATTCTCAAGCAGCACGGCATCGAGGGTACTAACGTCAAAGGCGGCATCACCGCCTGGAGCAAAGAGGTAGATTCCTCCGTGCCTGAGTATTAATGAGTATTAAACCGCAAGGGTGGGCATTGCTCACCATCGACCCCGATCGAGCAACCTGAACACTGGCAAACGCCAAATGCCCTGATGGAAACTGCTCCATCGGGGCATTCTGTTTCAGAAGCCTTCCCTCGTTTTGGCGAAGGTATTGAAAGAAGAAACCGGGTTTCTTTGGACCATTATCAATTGCTAGTTCAGCAGTTGAGGCCAGAAACCCGGTTGCTAGGTGAGCAAGTTAGGGCAGTTCGGTGGTGCCCATCAGGTAGCGATCGCACTCCCGCGCCGCCCCGCGCCCCTCATTGATCGCCCACACCACCAGACTTTGGCCCCGGCGACAATCCCCCGCCGCAAACACGCCCGGAATCGACGTGGTGTACTGCTCGTGCTCGGCCTTCACGTTGCTGCGACCGTCTTTCTCTAGCCCCAAAGCATCCACCAACGGCTGCTCGGGGCCAAGGAAGCCCATGGCCAGCAACACCAGTTGGGCGGGGATCACCTTCTCAGTACCGGGCACGTTCTGCGGCACAAACCGCCCGTTTTCGTCTTTGCCCCACTGGATCTGCACCGTGTGGACAGCTTTCACATTGCCCCGCTCGTCACCCTCAAACTTGGTAGCAGTGGTCAGGTAGGCGCGGGGGTCGTCGCCAAACATGGCGGCGGCTTCCTCCTGGCCGTAGTCCATCTTGTAGACCTTGGGCCACTCGGGCCAGGGGTTGGCCGCCGATCGCGTCTCCGGCGGCTGGGGCATGATTTCCACCTGGGTGACGCTGTTGCAGCCGTGACGAATGGAGGTGCCCACACAGTCAGTACCCGTGTCGCCGCCGCCGATGATCACCACGTCCTTGCCCGCCGCCGAGATGTAGTCGTTGCCGGGGTAGCCATCTAGCAGCGATCGCGTGTTGGCAGTGAGAAATTCCATGGCAAAGTGGATGCCCTTCAGCTCGCGCCCCTCAATGGGCAGGTCGCGGGGTTTGGTGGAACCCGTGCAGAGCACTACCGAATCGAACTCCTTGAGCAGGTTTTCTGCCGAAATGTCTTTGCCCACCTCGGTATTGCACACAAAGGTAACGCCCTCGGCCTCCAGCACATCCAACCGGCGCTGCACCACCTGCTGCTTGTCCAGCTTCATGTTGGGGATGCCGTACATCAGCAGGCCACCGGGGCGATCGGCCCGCTCGTACACGGTCACCCAGTGGCCCGCCGAGTTGAGCTGGGCGGCGGCGGCGAGGCCAGCGGGGCCAGAGCCAATCACGCCGACTTTTTTGCCCGTGCGCTGCTGGGGAGGGTTGGGGGTGATCCAGCCCGACTCCCAGCCTTTTTCGGCAATGGAATACTCAATATTCTTAATCGTCACCGGGGGGCTGGTGATGCCCAGCACGCAGGAGCCTTCGCAGGGGGCGGGGCAAACGCGCCCGGTAAACTCAGGGAAGTTGTTGGTTTTGTGCAGGCGATCGAGGGCTTCTTCCCATAGACCCCGGTAAACCAGGTCGTTCCACTCGGGGATCAGGTTGTTGATCGGGCAGCCGCTGGCCATGCCGCTGATGGTGATGCCGGTATGGCAGAAGGGGGTGCCGCAGTCCATACAGCGGGCGCCCTGAGTGCGGAGGTTTTCCTCCGGCATATGAAGGTGAAACTCGTCCCAGTTGCGAATGCGATCGGCGGGGGCGACTTCTTGCGCCACTTCCCGCAGGTATTCCATAAAGCCAGTCGGTTTTCCCATGGTGGTTGTCCTGAAGAATAAGTTGATTGGGAGACTTGTTGGATGGGCAAAGCCTGCGTGCCCATCAATGGTTTGTTTGTGGCGATGGGCATGGTCTATCGACGTTTGCCTATCCTACGGGTTGCTATGTCACCGTGTCTTAATACCAGAAAGAGATCTGAATTTTTCAAAGGCTTCGGGCGGGCTCAAATTTCCAAATTCAAATCTCAATGCCAGTTGCGCTGCCTTTTCGGCAACATCTCTAGAGATATAACCTTTTCTAAGAAATACCAACATTGAGTAAGCAGAGCCATTGAGCAAAACTTTTGAAATACCCTTAGTTACAGATTTGGCAAGCTTCCTGTCAAGAAACCCCTTTACAGCGAGATCGCCATCATCATCCATGTGCAGATGTAAAGAATCATCTTTTGAAAAACCAGTTGACTTAGAATCCGAAATGTCATTTCCTTTGCCATATCTTATGTAATAGAAGTAGTTAGTATGATCCTTGTCAAAACACACATACTCCACCAAATCTCCGGATTCAAGATTCTTGACGGCGACCGACATTTGCTTGTTATCCAAGGTATATTTCAGCTTCCCTCTAAATGGAGTTTTCTTTTCATTAGGAGGAATTTTGAACTCTATAAAGGTTCTTAAGGCCACAGTGTTAATTATAGTGCTAGATACTCCGTCTCTAGCTACGCTTGACAATTGTCCTATTACTCGATCTAAAATTATAAGCCAAATCAAATCCTCTTCTTTTTGGTTTGAGCTAGAAGTTCCAAACTTTGCCTGAATAGCATTTATTTCAAACTCAGAAGATAAATAGATGGAGATGAAATAACCAAGTAAGTTTTCAAGGACGTCATGCCTTCTGTACAAAACATGAAGCCAGTCCATTAAATAGCTAATCTCTCTGCCGGGGTTTTTCCAGCCAAGAAAACCTACTTTTCTACAGTAATGACTGATCCAGGCATTGCACTTATACTGCAAGTTCTCTTGGAGCCACTTAATACTTGAGAGAATCAAGCTAGAATTGTCTTCAATCTCTTCTGAATTTTGTCTTTGGAAGAATTCTGGATCGATTCCATAAAACACTTTTTCAATGAAGGATTCTGCTGTTTCTAAGTCTTGTTCGCGAGACTCTGATGAAAAACCTTGCTGAGCCTTGCCTTTGTCAGATGAATTGCGTTCAGAGCAGTTTTTGTCTGGGTAGTCGTAATGACTAAACCAGTTGTCTCGTTTTTCAGAGTCCTTGGATTCATTGAAATACAAAAACTGTGTGCATTCATAGCAATATATCTTCCAACGCCTGCACAAATCATGGGTCAGGTCAGGATCTTTGGCATAAATAACTTCACCAGCCTTTTCTCCTAGTAGTGCCTTTGCTTTATACATATCACCTTGATCGTGAAGCTATAAATTACGAGAGAAGGAAAGATGCAGCTAAAATTCGTCTATACCTGAGTTGAGGGCAGACTATGGAGATACCAGAGAATCCTAGCAATAACGATATTCGTAATGCTTTGCTTCAGCTAGGTCAGGAAGTCAAAGAACTTCGGCAAGAGGTAAAGCAGCTTAGTCAAGCCATCAAACGGTCTCAGAATTCTGTTCGGACGAACTCAACTGCTTCTGATCGCATGATTCAAGGTGCTATTTGGGTGATTATCGCGGCGGCGATCGTGTCTGTGGTCTCCAACGTGACGGCGGTTATTCTCAAAAGCCTCGCGGCGCATTCCGTTTAAGAAGGGGATCTGTAGGGTGCATTCGCGCCAGCAATGCACCGTGCGCGAAACCTTGCATGATGGTGCATTGCTTCGCGAATGCACCCTACGGTTAACTTCCGCCAATGCGGGCGACGTCGCGGGCATTTTCTTCAAACGCTGCTGTGAGGGCATCGTCGCCGGTCAGCCCATCGGCCAGGGCTTTTTGGATGTGTTGCAGCACGCGCTTGTAGTCGCGGGGCATGACCTTCACAAACTTGGGCACGGTGTTCTCCCAGTCTTTGAGCAGAGTGATCCCCCGCTTGCTCTGGGTATAGTCGACGTGGCGCTGAATCAGCTCTTGCAGGTCGCGAATTTCTTCGGGTTCCTCCAGCCGCTCCAGGTCCACCATTTCGGTGTTGCAGCGGGTGGCAAAATCGCCTGCTTCATCGAGCACGTAGGCGACGCCGCCGCTCATGCCTGCCGCGAAGTTGCGCCCGGTGAGACCCAGCACGATCGCCTTGCCGCCAGTCATGTATTCGCAGGCGTGATCGCCCACCCCTTCCACCACCGCCGTGACGCCAGAGTTACGCACGCAGAAGCGCTCGCCCGCCAGGCCGCGAATGTAGGCTTCGCCGCTGGTAGCCCCGTAGAAGGCCACATTGCCGGTGATGATGTTTTCGGCGGGCACAAAGGTGGACTGCTTGGGCGGGTAGACGATCAGCTTGCCGCCGCTGAGGCCCTTACCCAGGTAGTCGTTAGCTTCGCCTTCTAGCTCTAAGGTGACGCCCTTGGGCACAAAGGCCCCAAAGCTCTGCCCAGCGCTGCCCTGGAAGTGGAGGTGAACGGTGTCCTCCGGCAATCCTTCCCAGTGGCGCTTGGTGATTTCGTTGCCGAGAATGGTGCCGACGACGCGGTTGACGTTTTGGATCGGCAGGGTGGCGCTGACCTTTTCGCCGCGCGCGATCGCAGGTTCGCACAGATCCAGCAGGGTGGTCATATCCAGCGACTTCTCCAGGCCATGGTCCTGGGCCATCTGGCAGTAGCGCCCGACTTCGGGGCCAACCTCAGGCTGGTGGAGGATGGGGGAGAGGTCCAGCCCTTTGGCCTTCCAGTGGGCGATCGCAGCTTTCGGCTCCAGCACATCGGTGCGGCCCACCATTTCATCCAGGGTGCGAAAGCCCAGCTGGGCCATCAGCTCGCGCATATCCTGGGCGATGAAGGTCATAAAGTTGACCACATGGTCGGGGTCGCCCATAAAGTGCTTGCGTAGCTCGGGGTCTTGGGTGGCAACGCCCACCGGGCAGGTGTTGAGGTGGCAGACCCGCATCATGATGCAGCCCATGGATACCAGGGGCGCGGTGGAAAAGCCGAATTCTTCGGCCCCTAGCAGAGCGGCGATAACCACGTCACGGCCCGTTTTCATTTGGCCGTCGGTCTCGACCACTACGCGGCTGCGCAGGTTGTTCATCACCAAGGTTTGGTGGGTTTCGGCCAGTCCCAGCTCCCAGGGTAGACCGGCGTGCTTGATCGAGGTCTGGGGGGAAGCCCCGGTGCCGCCGTCGAACCCGGCGATCAGAATCACGTCGGCGTGGGCCTTGGCCACCCCAGCGGCGATGGTGCCGACGCCGACTTCCGACACCAGCTTGACGTTGACCCGGGCGTCGCGGTTGGCGTTTTTGAGGTCGTGGATCAGCTCGGCCAGGTCTTCAATGGAGTAGATGT